>JBFHRE010000086.1:0-11104 GCA_041591895.1 Acidimicrobiia bacterium | reverse complement strand
GGACCGTGGCTCCAGCGGTGGCGATGGCGGCCACCGAGGAGGGGCTTGCTCGTCTGCCGCTCGCCGATGTCGACGAGTACCGGCAGCGATTGCGGGCCCGCTTCCAGTCGTCGTATGGACTGATCCAGGCGGTCACCGGTCGGGCGAAACTCAAGCCGAAGACGGTGGTTTATCCGCATGGTGATGATGTGAGGATCGTGCGAGCAGCCCGTCGCGTGCTCGACGAGGGGATAGCCACACCGGTGCTGCTCGGGGACGTGGGCCTCATCAGTGAGCTGTCGAGTGAGCTGGGAATCGACCTCGATGGAATTCGGGTGCTCGATCCCGTCACCGAGTCCGAGATGCGGGACCGGTACGCAGTCCGGCTGGTCGAGCTCCGGCGCAACAAGGGGATGTCAGAGGCGCACGCAGTACGACAGGTGTACGACCCCAACGTCTTCGCATCGTTGATGGTGGAGCAGGGGGAGGCCGACGCAGTGCTGGGGGGTCTGACGACGTTCTACCCCGAGACGATCCGGCCGGCGCTCCAGATCATCCGCTTGCAGGAGCAACGAACGATCGCTTCGTCCGTGTATGTGGTCTACATCAAGGGCACCGCGTATTTCTTCACCGACTGTGCAGTCAACATCGAACCCACCGCAGAGCAACTGGCCGAGATCGCCGCAGCGGCGTGCGAAGTGGCTCGCGAGCAGTTCGACCGCCAGCCTCGCGTTGCCTTCCTCAGCTATTCGGACTTCGGTTCGGCCATGGGCGACGAACCGAGTCGGGTTCGAAGGGCGGTTGAGATCTTCCACGATCGGTGCCCCGACATCCCGGCCGAGGGCGAGATGCAGGCCGACACGGCGGTGATGGGGGAGTTGTTGCGGTCGCGCCGTCCCAATGGGCAGCTCGATCGGGCAGCAAACGTCCTCGTTTTCCCGACGTTGACGGCCGGCAACGCTGCGTACAAGCTCCTCAACCGGTTGGCCGACGCCGAGGTGATCGGCCCGATTCTGTCCGGACTTGCCAAATCGGTTCACGTGCTCCAGCGTGACGCCGAGGTCGGCGACGTTGTCAACCTGACTGCAATCGCAGTGGCGGACGCCCAGCGGAAGGAATAGCCGCCGAGGCCTGCGGCCTCGGCGTCTCGAGTCGCGAGTCCCCAGTCCCCAGCCGAAGTGCGTTCGCCGGCTGCCGGTAGCTGGTGGCTGGTGGCGCCGGACGGGAATCGAACCCGCCGGGGAGCGCCGTAGGCGCGTAGGCGGGGAGATGGCTTCGGGCTCGGCGAGGACGCCGGAGCGCTTTGGCGGAGGCGGACGGGAATCGAACCCGCCGGGGACCTTTCGACCCCCCAACAGTTTTGAAGACTGCGGAGCCCACCAGGCACTCGGACGCCTCCGCCCGCGACCTTAGCTGCGTTTTCGCGATTCGCTTCGAGCGGTAGGCTGGCGCCGTGTCGAACCGAGATTTTGGGGGACTCGTCAGGGGAAGTCGGGAGCGGCTCGGGTTGAGTCAGGCCCGGGTCGGCGAGCTCGTGGGGAGGGCCCCTTCCACCATCAGAGCCTGGGAACGTGGGCAGAGCATGCCCAACGAGCCGGCGCTTCTGTCGACCCTGGCCGCCGTCCTTGGACTGGACGAAGCCCGGCTGTTCGAACTCGCCGACCTGGAGCCTCCAGAGATCACAGAGGAGTACCCGACGATCGAGCAATCGCTTCTGGAGATCGCGCCGCCCGGCAGCCGACCCACCGCACGAGGGGAGTCCTTCGTCCAGGAGGCCTTTCCCGTCGAGGAGGTAGAGGCGAGCGCCGAGGCCGCGGTGCCAGGGACGAACCCGGTCGACGTCGTGGTCGAAGGCACTGCGCCTCTCGACCGGGCGGACGAGCCGCGACCGCAGCCTGACCCGGATCAGGTCGAAAGCAATGTGGTGGTTGTGGCGCCGGAACTGGTCGTTTCCCCGGGTCCGGGGTTGGATGGCGACGTCGATGGCGCCGACTCCGAAGCGGACGTGATCGAGGCCCAGGTTGCTGCCGATGACGGCCCTGGCTCTGGAGAAACCCGATTCGCCGAGACTGAGACCACCGCGGGCGAGGCTTCCGACCCGGGGGTCTCCGACCCGGGGGTCTCCGACCTCGGAGTCTCTCCGGCCGGGGAGATCGAAGCCGCTGCGGCCGAAGCTCTCGGGGTCGCTTCGATGGATCCGGTTCCGGAAGTCCCGGACCGGGGAGCAAGCCTGGCTCGGCGTCGGGACCTGAGGGCTACCAATGGCGCCCAGACTCCGGTCACGCCGCCACTCGACCGGGCGCTCCAACTGCTGCGGGGCTGGGCGTCGCGTTTTGCCGAGGCTCTCCCTCGTCGTGCATCCCGCCCTAAGGGGCCGACGGGTCCACCGCTCTCTCCTTCGTACATGGAGATACCTGAACAGCGTCGTGTCTACCAACTTCGCCGGATGTACACCGCGATCGCGGTCGTGGTCACGTTGAGCCTGGTGCTCTGGGCCTTCGCTCAGGCCAAGGAAGCGTTCTTCTCGACGCTTGACCTGCTTCTCGATGGCTTATGAGACCGTCAAGCCCCTGACGAGCAGACCGAGGGCGGCGAGGACCGAGATGGCGAAGATCGCCACCGTCACTCTCCGACCCTCCATGAACCTCCTCAGTCGACCGCTCAGGGCGAACCCGAGCAGCGACGGGGCCAGCAGGATCGCAGTGATGCGGTAGTCCAGCGGTTCGACGGCGCCGGTGGAGTACAGAGCGAACAGGTTGATCACGATCCCGATCGCGAACATCAACCCCAGGCTGGAGCGGACGGTAGCGCTCGGCGAGTTGCGGTAGAGAAGCGCCAATGGTGGCCCGCCGATCGCGGACGTGGTGCCGGTGAAGCCCGAAGCGAAACCGGCCAGCGTTCGGTTCCTCACACTGAGGGCAAACCCGGCCCCCCGGGCCAAGGCGATGACGGCTGCCAGCACGATCACGGCGATGATCACGTCGAGGGTTGCTTCCGCCACTCGAAGCAGCGTCCATGCGCCCAGCATGGCTCCCGGGATTCGCCCGGCCACGATCCACCCGACGCCGGACAGGTCGGCGTCACGTCGCTCCCGCCATGCAGCCGAAGCTGAGATCGGCAGGGCGAGGAAGAGTTGGGGTATCGGGGTGAGGGCGGGGTCGATCAGGGTGAGGATTGGCACCGAGAACACAGCGAACCCGAGTCCGACGGTTCCCTGGATGATCGAAGCGACGAGGCTGATGACTGCGGCGACGACGAGTTCGAACGGCTCCGGCACAGACGGACGGTAACGCCCGGCGGCGACCGCGAAAAAGTCTTCCCATTGCTCGTCGAAGGTGGCAGACTCTCTCTCACCAGAGAAAGGAGGTGGTCCTAGTTGGGTAGTACGAATTGGACTCTGGAGGTGGCCGAGCGCTGAGCGGTGCTCGACCAGGCGCCGCTCCTCCCTACGGGGAGCAGGTGGCGACTACGCCTCGGACCACCGACCTCCTGGCTCTGCGGATCTCGTCCGGCCGCAGCGGTGTCTCACCGAAGCAGCTTTGAGGATTTCGATTGAAGGGCCCCGGTTTGCCGGGGCCCTTCATATCTTGCCGGGGCCCTTCATATTCCGGGGCCCTTCATCTCCCGGGGCCCTTTCATATGTGGCCTGATTCGTGGCCTTGCCACTGGGCTTCACACCAGTGCGGCCCGACATGGAGGCCCGGGTCACGCGGAAGCAGGGGCGAGGGCCTGCTCCAGATCCTCGAGCAAGTCGTCGATGTGCTCGATCCCGACCGAGATCCGAATCAGGTCGTCTGGGACCTCGAGTGCGGTTCCGGCCACCGACATGTGGGTCATCGCCGAAGGCAGTTCGATCAGCGACTCGACGGCTCCGAGGCTCTCGGCCAGCGTGAACAACCGGGTCGAGCTGACCACCTTCGTCGCTCTCACGACTCCGCCCGACGCTCGAAACGACACCATGCCGCCGTAGTTCCACATCTGATGCTTGGCGAGCGTGTGCTGCGGGTGCTCCTCCAGGCCCGGGTAGTAGACCTGCTCGACTTCGGGGTGGGCCGCAAGGAACAGGGCGATCTCCTCGGCATTCTGACAGTGCCGTTCCATTCTCACCGGCAACGTCTTGAGACCCCTCAGCACCAGATACGAGTCGAATGGGCCGGCGACCGGTCCGGCGGCGTTGGTCAGGAATCGGAATCGCTCGATGAGTTCCGGACTCGAAGTGACGAGCGCCCCTCCCACGACATCGGAATGGCCTCCTAAGTACTTGGTCGAGGAGTGCAAGACGACGTCGGCGCCGAGCGCGAGCGGCTGCTGGAGGAACGGCGTTGCAAAAGTGTTGTCCACCACGAGCAGCGCGTCGGCCTCCTTGGCGATTCGTGCCGCGCCGGCGATATCGACCAGCCTGAGCATCGGATTGGTCGGCGTCTCCACCCAGATCATGGCCGTCTCCGGGCGCACTGCCGCCGCCAAACGGTCGGGATCGGTCATGTCGGCTGACGAGTACTCCACCCCGTGTTCCGACAAGACCTTGGAGAAGAACCGAAAGGTGCCTCCGTATGCGTCGTCCGGCAGCAAGACGTGCTGTCCCGGCTTGAGCAGGTAACCGAGCAATGACGTCGCTCCCATTCCCGAGGACGTGGCCACTGCTCCGCCGTCTGGTCCGGCGCCCTCGATCGACGCCAGAGCGCGTTCGAGGGCCGCCCGGGTGGGGTTCGAGGTCCGGCTGTACTCGTAGCCGAGATGCTCGCCCGGCGCTGTCTGCGCATAGGTCGATGTGGCGTAGATGGGAACGGTAACGGCACCTGTGGAGGGGTCGTGGTCCTGGCCTCCGTGGATCGCCCGGGTTTCGAATCTCATATCGATTGCTCCTGCGTCGGGAAGCCGTTCCGGCTCAACCAGTCGTCATTGAACACCTTGGAGAGGTAGCCGCGCCCAGAGTCCGGGAGGATGACGACGACGAGCTTCGAACTGTCGACTTGTGCCACCTCCAACGCGGCGTGGGCCGCCATGCCGCACGAACCCCCGACCAGCAGCCCCTCGAGGCGGGCGAGCCGATGGCACATGGAGAACGACTCCGGGTCGCTCACCCTGATGAATCGGTCGATGAGGTCGAGGTCGACGGTCTCCGGGTAGAAGTCCTCGCCCACGCCCTCGACCTTGTACTGGTGAATCTCATCTTCGGGACCTGCCGAGTAGATCGACCCTTCCGGGTCGGCCCCGACGATCTCGACCGACGGTTTCCGGCCCTTGAGGAATCGGGCACAGCCGCTGATGGTGCCGCCCGTGCCGACCCCTGCGACGAGGACGTCGATCTCGCCGTCGGTCTGGCGCCAGATCTCCGGTCCTGTCGTGAGTTCGTGGGCCCTTGGGTTGGCCGGGTTCGAGTACTGGTCCGGCCGAAACGCCCCCGGGATCTCCTCCGCAAGTCGGCGGGCGACGCCGTAGTACGACTCCGGGTGGTCCGGGAGCAGTTCGGTTGGGGTCACGATCACTTCGACCCCGTAGCCGCGCAACAGGTCGATCTTCTCATTCGAAACCTTGTCGGGCACGGTGCAGATCACCTTGTATCCGCGAACCGCGCCCACCAGCGCCAGTCCGACCCCGGTATTTCCCGACGTGGGTTCGACGATCGTCCCGCCTGGCCGAAGGCGGCCGTCGGCTTCCGCCGCGTCGATCATCGCGACCGCGATCCGCTCCTTGATCGACCCGCCGGGATTCATGTACTCGATTTTCGCAACCAGGTTGCCGGGGGGATGGAGCCTGGATAGGCGGACGAGCGGGGTGTTGCCGATGGCTGCCACCAGATCAGAAAACACTTCCATGACCGGCGAGCCTACAGCGACGATGGGAACCCGAACCACCCGGGGTACCCTGCCGCCCATGGACCGTCTCCGTAGGTTCGCCTGGTTCGTTCTCGGGTGGAATGTGCTCACCGTGCTGGGCGGAGCCGCGGTTCGTGCCACCGGATCGGGGGCCGGGTGTGGCCGGTCGTGGCCGACCTGTCAGGGGACGATCGTCCCAGAGCTCAGAGGGGCGACCGCAGTCGAGTTTACCCATCGGGCCATCAGCGGCGTCGCTCTTGCACTGGTGATCTCCCTCGTGGTCCGAGTGTTTCGGTCGGACAGCGGACGCCGGGCTCGAAGGGCGGCGATCTTGTCTGGGGTGGCGATCGTGGGCGAGGCGCTCATCGGCGCCCTCATCGTCTTCTCCGAGTGGGTGGCCGACGATGCCTCACTCGCACGGACGATCGCCGTGCCGCTTCACCTCGTGAACACGCTGTTTCTTCTGGCTGCGCTCTCGCTTGTCTGTTTCTGGCTGGGTCCGGCACGGGTCCCCCCGGAACGGCGTCGGGTCGGCGTCCTCGTCGGGGGAGCGATAGGTCTGGTGGCAGTGGCGGCCACCGGCGCCGTCACCGCACTAGCCGACACGCTGTTCCCGAAGGACTTTGCGCTCGGGGCCACCATCTCGGGCGGCGAGCATTTCCTGACCCGTCTGCGAGTCGTTCACCCCTTCGCCTCGGTGGTAGTCGGCGGCGTCCTGTTCTGGTGGGCGTGGCGCCATGCGCGGAGTCGCCCCGCCGGCCGGCTGGTGTTGTTCGGCGTGTTCCTGCAGATGGTGCTCGGAACCGCGAATGTGATGGCTGGAACGCCGTTGGCCCTGTCGCTGCTCCACCTGCTGGTGGCCGACGCGATCTGGATCGGCTGGGTGTGGTTGTGGGCGGAGGCGACCGCAGGCAGCGCAACCACGGTAGACGCCGTCAACCACGCAGCCGGAGCAGTCCGATCGTGATGCCGGCAGCCAGGGCCTCCCAGGAGGCCTCGATGATGTTCTCGTGCACTCCAATGGTTCCCCATGACGTCTCATGGTCCGACGTCTCGAGCAGAACGCGGACCCTGGCCGCGGTGCCGTCCGCCGAATCGAGCACCCGAACGCGATAGTCCGTCAGTCGAAGGTCGGCGATCTCTGGATATGACCCGACAAGAGCTGCACGGAGTGCCTGGTCCAAGGCGTGGACAGGGCCATCGCCTTCGCCGGTCGTGACGATCCGCTCCCCGTTCACGATCACCTTGACGGTGGCCTCGGCGACGACCTCTGCGTGGGCTCGCCGCTCGATGAACGTGCGAAACGACTCCAATTCGAAGTACTTCTGGCTCCATCCGCTCGCCTCTCGCACGAGGAGCTCGAAACTTCCGTCGGCCGCCTCGAAGTGATATCCCTCGTGTTCGAGCGCCTTGACACGTTCCAGGACCTCCCTCGCCAGTTCATCGGTCACCTCGAGCCCGAGTTCGGCGGCCTTGTTCAGGATGGAGGCCCTTCCCGCCTGCTCGGAGACGAGCATTCGCGAGCGGTTTCCCACCGACTTTGGATTGGCGTGCTCGTAGGTATCGGTCCTTCGGGCAAGCGCCGACGTGTGCAGACCGGCTTTGTGGGTGAACGCCGACGATCCCACATACGGACGGTGCGGATCGAGAGCGATGTTGACCACCTCTGCGATGTGGTGAGAGATGGTGCCGAGCAATTCCAGCTGCTGGGGAGAGACCACAGGGATTCCCATCTTGAGGGCGAGGTCGGGGATGATCGTGCAGAGGTCGGCGTTGCCGGTTCGCTCGCCATAGCCGTTGACGCATCCCTGGACCTGGCGCACACCGGACAGCACCGATGTGAGCGATGATGCCACTGCACAGCCGGAGTCATTGTGGAAATGGACGCCGATGTCGGCGCCGGGGATGGCAGACCTGACCTGGGCGATCGTGTCGGCAACCTCGTGTGGCAGGCTTCCGCCGTTGGTGTCGCACAGGACCAGGCGTTCGGCGCCGGCCTCGTGTGCCACTCTCAATGTCGCGAGAGCGAATTCCGCATTGGCCCGAAATCCATCGAAGAAGTGTTCGGCGTCGAAGAACACCCGCCGATCGTGGCGGCGCAGCCATACGACCGACTCGCCGACCATCGCCACGCCTTCGTCGAGGTCGGTCCTCAGGGCTTCCACCACGTGGTAGTCCCAAGACTTGCCGACGATGCAGATCACCTCGGTCTCCGCCATCAGCAGCGCGTCGAGTTGGGGATCCTCCGTCACCGTGGTGCGAGGACGGCGGGTCGAGCCGAAGGCAGACAGGGTTGCCGACTTCAAATTCAGTTCCTTCTTGGCCCGGGCAAAGAACTCGTCATCCTTCGGGAGGGCGCCGGGCCACCCACCCTCGATGTACCCCACGCCGAGATCGTCGAGGAGTTGAGCGATCCGGAGCTTGTCGGAGACGGTCAGCGAGATTCCCTCCTGCTGGGACCCGTCCCGGAGCGTCGTGTCATAGATCTCGAGTTGTTCGTGCATGGTGTGTCCTCGTCCGTTCAAGAAAAAACCCTCTGCGATGCAGAGGGCTCAGGGCACACGCCGGTTTGGCGTGCGCCTCACTCGATAATGATGAGCGTCGAAGCGAAGTCTGTCGGTGCGGTCATCGTGGGCAGAGTATGGCCGGGGAGCGTGTCTGCGTCAATGGGTCGGGAGGAGGCTCGCGACCGGGTCGGTCTCTCGGGCGGGACGGGCTGCAGAGAACAGGTACCCCTGACCGTAGAGACATCCAAGCTCGATCAGATGGTTCCGTTGCTGCTCGGTCTCGATGCCCTCGGCGACGGTGACGAGGTCGAAGGTGTGCCCGATTTCGAGCACCATGCGGGCGAGCGGGGAGGCATCCGGTCCCAGCATCCGTTCGACGAATGCCCGGTCGATCTTGACGATGTCGATAGGGAGCGTGTCGAGGCGCGACAGTGACGAGTAGCCGGTGCCGAAGTCGTCGACTGCGATTCGGATCCCGAGCGCGTCGAGGTCGGCAAACGTCTCCGGTGAGGCTTCGATCGCCGCGCTCTCGGTGATCTCGATGATGAGTGTGTGAGGTGGGATCCCGCTCCCGTAGAGCGCAGTCTTGATGGTGTCGACCAGTTCGCCGCGGATCTGGTCCGCGTCGACGTTGACACTCACGTTGAAATGTGGGTTCGTCTCCTGGAATCGAGCGGCGTCGGAACAGGCCTGTTCGATGGTCCAGGCACATATCAGGTCGATCAGGCCTGCGTTGTCGGCCGTCTGCAGGATCTCGAACGGCGAGATCTGCCCCAACTCGAGGTGGTTCCATCGGATCAGGGCCTCCGCCCCGGTTGCAGTCCCGGTCACGAGATCGACGATCGGTTGGTAGTGGAGCTGGATGTCGCCCTCGAGGAGAGCCGCCTGAATGTCCTGGCGGAGGCGCATCGCCCGCCGGGCCTCGGACTCCATCGATTCCCCGAAGACCCTGAATGATCCCTTGCGCGCCTGTTTGGCGGTGTACATCGCGCGATCGGCGCGCCGGAGCACGTCGTCGGACTGATCTCCGGTCACGATGTGGGTGATCCCGATCGAGGCGCCGGTGAAGATGGCATGGCCGCCGATCGAGAACGGAGGCGCCAGGCTCTCGAGGATTCGATCGGCGACGACTTCGACGTCGGTCGGATCATGGAGGTGGGTCAGCAGGATGGCGAACTCGTCGCCTCCCACCCGTGCGACCGTGTCGTGGTCGCGGCACGAGCGGATCAGCCGGGAAGCAACGCCGACGAGCAGCTCGTCGCCGGCGTGGTGGCCGAAGCTGTCGTTCACCGTCTTGAAGTCGTCGAGGTCCAGGAACAGCAGCGCGGCCGGATCGGCGTGTTTCGTCAGCAGCGCCTCGAGGCGGTCCTGGACCAGGGTCCGGTTGGCGAGTCCCGTGAGTGGATCGTGGAGAGTCTGGAGGCGCAGTTCTTCCTTCAGCTGTGTGAGCTGGGCGAGCGAGTCTTCGAGCCGCCCGTTCTCCAGGGAGACCGCCACCTGGCTGGCCATGGTCTCCAAGAGTGTGAGGTCGTGGCTCGAGAACTCCACCATGTCGCCGGCGGGATGGCGCACGATGAAGACCCCGACGACGTTGCCTTGCTCGAGGATCGGGGATGCGATCACGTCGGTGCGACTGTCGCCGCTACGCAACGAGCTGCCGATGAAACCGGAGGTGCCGGCCAATGCCATCAGCGTCACGGGATCCTCCGGGGGAAGTGGATTGCGTTCCATCATCGCCGTGATGTCTCCGCTTTCGGACCTGGTGACGAAGTTGTGGCCTTCGACGCCGTCCGGGGTCAAGATGATTTCGGCGACCTCGGCTTCGAAGACCCTGCAGGCACGAACAGCCACCGCCGCCAGGGCGTGCTCCAGTTGGGGTGTGCTGTGCAGTTCTCGGGTTGCCTCGTACAGGGCAGTCAGCCGGCCGTGCTCCAAGCGCTGGGCTGCATACGCCCGGTAGGAAACGTACACCACGGCGACCGGGATCAGTCCTACCCAGGCGGCGGAGGGGGCGAGCCAGAGAAGGTCGACGGTGACCAGGCCGAGTCCGACGTTCAGGGCAGCTGCGCCCACTCCCGCGAGCAAGACGCCTCTGACCTCCTCGCGGGCGACCGAGCCTCCCGACAACACGATGGCGCCGCTGATCAACGCATTGGCGGCATACCAGGCGAGGATTCCTCCCGACACCGCGGCGAGAGCTGTGACCAGGCTGAGTGGGCCTGCTACCAGGGCCCGGAAGACACTCAGTGCGATGAGGTTCTGGAGCGTGATCTGGGCCAGGTTGAACGCCAACTTGATCGGCCGCTGTCGTCGATGAAGCAACAGGGCCGCCGCACTCCCGACGAGCTGTCCGGCTATCAGATCGAGCGGAGACGCGAAGAAGAGCCCAATGGTGAGAGGGATCTCGCTCAGGGAGAACGAATACGCGTGCCGGTGGAACCGGAAGTGGATGACCGTGCGCTCGGCGATGTAATACGCCGGAGCCAGCGCCCAAAACGCGAGCTTGAATGGTGCCCCGTCCAGCGGGCCCAGTCCCAGGAACCGCCGGGCCAAGATGACATTGATCACCACGATCGATGCGGTCAGCACCCAGACCTTCAGGTCATGGACTCGACGTTCGCGGATCGCCTTGTCGGCCCCCTCCAGCACGGTCAACTCCAGTCGTGCCCGGACCAGGTGCCTCCGGACCAGGTGCCTCCGGACCAGGTGCCTCCGGACCAGGTGCCTCCGGACCAGGTGCCTCCGGACCAGGTGCCTCCGGACCAGGTGCCTCCGGACCAGGTGCCTCCGCTCCAGGTG
>JBFHRE010000085.1:0-11150 GCA_041591895.1 Acidimicrobiia bacterium | reverse complement strand
TCAGCCCCTGTACCTCCGCCATCTGATCGAAGTGGTGGGAGCCGGGAGGGTGATGCTCGGAACCGACTATCCGTTCGACATGGGTGAGAAGGACCCGGTCGGACTGGTGGACTCGGTGCCCGACCTGTCCGATGAGGACCGAGTGGCGATCAAAGGCGGTAATGCCGCCCGGGTGTTCTCGCTCACCTGACCTCGAGGCTCGGACCGACTGCGATCTCGAGACCGGTCAGATCTCCAGGCCGATCAAGGTCACTCCGATCGCAACCACTGCGATGGTCGTGACCAGGGTCCGGTCGATGTGCTCTTCTTGGCGGAGGAAGATCCAGCCGAGCAACAGCGTCCAGATCCCCTGGGTGCCTTGGAGGATGCCCACGACCCAGGCGGGCAGGTACTCGAATGCCGTGAACTGCGACAGCAGGGCGAGGGTGGTGAATACGCCGGCAGCCAGGTACCACCACGAGATCCGTCCCAGATTCGTTCGCAGCGTCTCTCGCAGTCGGCCTCCCCCGGCGTCGATCGCCGACGTCACGCTGAGTGCAGCCACGGCTCCGATGAACGCCCCCACCACCGGGCTCGGAAACTGCTCGATCCCCCACTTGCGAACTACGAACGCCAGGCCGAAGAAGGTGGGTGCGGCTGCGGCCCACAGGTACCCGGACCGTGGCGGCGGCCGGCCATCATCCGTCCGTGGTGCCGATCGAGCCCGCACCAACCACAAGAGACCGCCGATGACGAGTGCTCCACCGGTCGCTTCCTGGGGGCCGAGGCGCTCGTCGAGAACGAACCATCCGACGATCGCCGCCACAAGAGGATTGGCCGTCAGAAAGGCGTTGGCACGGCTGGGACCGATCGCCCTGATCGCCTTCAGGTTGGACGAACGTCCTCCCACGGTTCCGATGACTCCACCGACCAGCAGAGCCGCGACGCCCGACCAGGTCCAGGGGGGCCACGTCAGCAACAACGATACGGTCCCGAGCAGGACGACATTCACAAAGATGCTCAAGAACAGACCGTTGTCCGACGCATGTGTCCGCTGTCCCATCTTGAAGCAGATGGAGGCAGAGGCGAAGCAGATCGCCGAAGACAGGCCGAGCAGTAGCCCGGTCACAGGTGTGCCCGCTGCCGCCGGAGGCCGGTCGGAGTCGAGTGGGGGATAGCTCGAATCATCGGAGCCTGACGATCGGCGACTCCGCGAACAGGATCGGTACGTCGAGACCCACCGCCCGGTAGGCGGCAGGCGGAATCGAGATGTCGGCCAGATAGAGCTCACCAACCGTGGGCGACGCCACCAGTCCGGTCTTGGGCAGTCCCAGCGTCATGGTCGCAGCGGCCATCACCGTCGGATGGCCCACCATGCCGGTGGAGGCGTCGAGGCCGGATGGGATGTCGAGGCTGAGGACGGTGTGGTCGACGGTCCACCGGATGAGATCGGCAAACCGGCCCCGGGGATCGCCCGAGAGGGAATAGCCGATCAGGGCGTCAACCACCAGGTCTGTCTGATGTGGCTCCGGCTCCGGGTGTATCCCCATGCGCTCAAGGATCTCCAGTTGGCGTGCGGTCACGTCCGACACCGAGGTCGAGGCCAGCAGGACCTCGACGGCGATCCCCCGGTTGGCGAGGTGCCGGGCCGCGACCAACCCGCCGCCACCGTTCCCGCCGGTACCGGCCAGCACGGTCACCGACCCCGGCCGGAAGAGCGTCACAGCCAGTTCGGCGAGGGATCTTCCGGCGTTCTCCATCATCCGGGTGAGGTCGAGTCCGAACTCGGACACGGCGACCCGATCCACCTCCCGCATCTCGTCGGCGGTGACAGCCGGCAGATCCTCGAGCGGCAAGTTGATCACGGCAATCATCGTAGGGCCGGGCCTAACGGCTTGGGCCTGTCGGGCTGGCCCGTGGTCGGACGGGTCTCGGGGACAGGTAACGTCGGGCGGATGCGCGGTCTGATCGTTTCGACGCTCGCCCTCGTTCTCGTGGCCTGTGGGACCACTTCCGGCGAGGACAGCACCACTGCAGTCCCCTCGACCACCACAACGGCGGTCACGTCGCCGGCCACGACACCGGTCACGTCACCGCCGGAGACCACCACACCTGCACCAACGACCGTCCCGGCCGTCACCCCACCGTCCGGTGTGTTCGTGATCTCGATCGATGGAACCTCGATCGTTGGAGGTGGCCGTCTCGAAGTTGCCCTCGGCGACCGCGTCACCATCCGGGTGGAGTCGGACACCACCGATGAGGCCCATCTGCACGGTTATGACCTCCATGCCGACGTCGGGCCGGGTGAGTCCGGTGAGATCTCGTTCGAGGCCACCATCCCCGGCATCTTCGAGCTCGAGTTGGAGGACTCACGGATCCTGCTCGGTGAGCTGGTTGTGTCGTGACCCTGGCCGGAATCGTGTTGGCGCACGGGATCGGGGGCCGGCAAGACCTGCCGGTGCCATTGTCGTTGTTCGTGACCGGGGCGGCGGTGGTGCTTGTGGTCTCGTTCGTCGCGCTGGCCGTTCTCTGGCCTGAGCCGCGATTGCAGACCGAGCCTGTGGTGCGTTCCATCGGAGGCCGCGGGCTTCCGATTCTGGGTCGAGTGCTGGCCTACGCGGGGCTTGTCTCGCTGTGTCTGGTGATCGTCGCCGGTCTGATCGGCATCGACAACAGCTCTCGAAACCCGGCTTCCGTGCTGGTGTTCGTTGGCTTCTGGCTGGTGATTCCCTTCGTTTCGGCGCTGGTGGCCGACATCTATCCGGCCGCCTCGCCTTGGGCCCTGCTCGGTGAATGGTTCGGCTTCGAAGACTCAGAGAACCGGTTCGGATACGGTCCGGCCGCACTCGCGTTCATGGGCTTCACCTGGTTGGAGCTGGTGTCTCCCCGTCAGGGCCCGAGGGCACTGGCGCTGGCCGCTGCGATCTACACCGTGTACGTCGTAGTGATGGGGCTCATGCATGGGCGGCGAGCCGTCAGTTGGTCCTTCGACGGGTTCTCGGTCTATGCCCGCATGTTTGGCGCCATGGCTCCGATGGCGGCGAGAGACGACGGAACCTGGATCCGCCGTCCATGGCTTCGGGGTCTGGTCCACCTTCCCGAGCGCCCTGGACTCGACCTCATGGCGGTCGCGATGATCGGAACGGTCACCTTCGACGGAGCCAAGTCGACTCAGTTCTGGTCCCAGGCAGTAGTCGAGCCGCTGGTCGGGTTCCTGCCCGACTGGGGTCCTGAGGTCCTTTCGTCGGTGATCGGCACGGTCGGGCTGTTCGGGACCGTTGGGTTGGTGGGGTTGTTCTACCGGCTGGCCTGCGCGACCGCCGACCGTCTCGGGGGAGCGAACCCGGGGGGTGGAGCATCGATCAGGTTTGCGCACACGCTGGTCCCGATCGCTTTCGCATATGCCTTCGCCCATTACTTCACGCTGGTCCTGTTCGAGGGTCAGTTGCTGTTGTCCACGATGAGCGACCCCTTCGGTCTCGACTGGGATCTGTTCGGGACAGTCGATCGGCCGATCGACTATTCGCTGATCGCCTTGGGTTCGACCTGGATCTGGTACGTCCAGGTGGCGGTGATCGTGCTCGGTCACGTCGGCGGCATCGTCCTTGCCCACGATCGCGCGCTGGCCGACTATCCCGCTACCCGGGCGGTGCGCTCTCAGTTTCCGATGTTGCTCCTGATGGTGGGACTCACCGGCCTCGGGCTGACCCTCCTCGCTGCCGGATGACAGCCCTGCTCGCCCACGGCACAGGAGTCGACGATGTCCTGGTGTTCGTGGGAGTGGTGGGCGTGAGCCTGATCGCTCTGCGCGTGGCCGAGCGCCGCGCACGCCGGCGCGCCGAGGAGGCAGACCCTGCGACCGACTCGTTATCATCGACGCCCGATGAGTGACTTCCTCGCGCCTGCCGCTCAGGCCTTGAACGCACCAGAGACGATCGTTCTGCGCTCGGCCGAGGCGAAGGCCAAGGCGACCGGCGCCTCGGTGGACGACGTGCTGGCTGCCTGGGCCGGTGGGGGTTCAGTGGCTGCGGCCGCTCCGCCCCCTGCTGGCGCTCCCGCAGCTGCCCCGGATCCCGAGCCCACCGGCCCTTCCGACTCCCCGACGCCGTCTCAGGCTGCGGCACCGGACCCTGCCGTCCCCGCGGTGGCGGTCGCAGTCATCGAGACTCCGGCGCCCGCGGAGCCCGACGTCGAGCCTGCCCCTCTTGGCGACCGGGTCCGGCTGGCATGGAGGATCGGAATCCTGGCGGGACTCGGCCTGTCCCTGCTCGTCATGATCTTCTCCACGCAATGGCTGTTGCCGCGGGCGAGCTTGAGCGGGACCGAAGGTGACTTGCGGGCGGCCATCGAGGTCGTTCCGGGCTGGCTGATCGTCGGTGCCGGTCTGCTCGGTCTGGTGTCGGGAATGGCGCTGGCCGGATTCATTCGTGGAGCGGTGGCGATGCGCTCGCCGGGTCACGTGCTCTCCAACCCGTGGGGCTCCAGCGTGAGCCTTGGGGGACTGGGCGGCCTGGCGACCGGTCTCCTGACCGGTGCGATCGTGGCCGGCTCAGGCGAAGTTCTCGAGGCCCAGGAAGGAATCGTCGCGGTCCCCGCGCTCGGCACCTTCATCTGGACCGGTCTCGGCTGGATGCTCCTTGGTGGCGTTGCCGGAGTTCTCGTTCAACTCTTCGGCACCCCGGTCGGGATCTCGGCCACCGAACACGACGAGGTCGTGGCGGTGCGGAGACGGTTGGGAGCCGCGTTCGGGTTCCCGCTCAGGGTGGCACTGACGATCCTCGTGATCGTGCTCCCCGTGGCCTATGCCTTCATCTCGTTCCCCAAATGGGCGCCTCTGACCGGGTCGTTCGTGGCCGCTTCGATCCTGGCATTCGCAGGTCTCTCGGCGGTGCGACCCAACCTCAAGATCAGCAAGGGCGAGTTCTTCGTTGCCGCCGCAGGAGTGGTGACGGTCCTGGTGATCATCGTGTCGGTGCTGGCCGCCCAGGGTGCCGGGCATGGGGCCGACGAGGGCGGATCGGATTCCGCCACCGAGCAGCACTGACGACCTCGGTCAGCCGTCGGCGACGGCCGTAGCCTCCAGACCCCCCGGCACTTCCCGGTAATCCACCCTCACCCGCTCAGCCGTTCGCATGTGATCCCTGAGATGGGGAAGAGGGAAGTCGAACGTGCCGTCGGAAGCCGGAACGAACCGGTACTCGACTCCGCCGGAGTCCACAGTGAACGCCGTCACCTCCTCCAGGTCCCCGGCGACGTCGACCACGATCCCCGTGACCGTTCCGCGGCCCGTGCCGCAGGCCGCCATCCACACCGCAGCGGACACCACCACCAGCAGGGTGAGGGGGACTCTCACCGGGTGTGGGCGAGCTCGCGCTCGATTCGATCGACGGCCTGCTCCCGGCGGAACCACTTGAACCAGATGGCGGCGATGCTTCCGAGCAGGTAGAACCCGCCGACCACCTTCATGAAGATTCCCGCAATCGTCTGATCCTCCTGGAACGTGAGGCCCCAGCTGGCAGGACCGCCGCCATACATCGGGTAGAGCGGCTCGTGGCTGAACGCCAGGAAGGAGGCGGGCACGATGGGGATGATCGTGTTCAGAGCCAAATAGAGCATTTGCATCGGCTCCGAGAGGCGGGGAATCGCCGGAGTCGGGCTGAAGACGGGAAGGAACATCAGCGTTCCGGTGAAGAACAGAACTGCGTGCATCGAGAGGTGGAGGAACTCGCTGTTCAATTGCCAGCCCACTGCTTCGGGCCAGTGCACGAAGACGATCATCACATTGAACGAGAAGAAGCCGATCACCGGGTGGGCGAGCTTCCTCACCGTGGCGGGGAGCCTGCCGAGGGTGGCATCGGCCATCCAGCGGGGCATGCCTCGCAGGATCAAGACGGGGGTGAGGTAGCCGATGATCGTGTGCTCGATCATGTGGAACGTGAACAGCGTTTCCTCGGCCAGGTCGTGCACCGGCCATCCGGCCGAGAGCAGGATCGTCGCTACCCCGATCTGCCATGACCACCATTGACGGGTGGTTGCAGGCCGGGCGTTCGGGGCCACGACCGGCCGGAGGCGCCGTTCCGCGTAGGCGTAGCCGAGGGCGAGCACCGTGACGACTGCGAGCACGTCCCAATGAGGGTGGAACGCCGGGAGTGGCATGTCAGCCGCGAATGATCAGAACACCGAGAGCGGCGAGGACCACGGCGTAGAGCCCCATGGCCAGCGCGAACCCGGCGGAGAAGAACCGGGAGAGCAGGCCCTTCTCGAATCGGAGGTGCATGAACCAGCCCACCACGATGACGAACTTCATCGTGGACAGGATGATGAGGAGCGGACCATCCCAACCGCGTAGATCGAGTGACTCGTCGATGTAGAACAGTGCCACCTCGACCGCGGTGAGCACGGCGAGCAGGATCGCAACCTGGACGTACTGGCGGGTTGTTGGATGGGCGTGGGCTTCTGTCGCCATCAGACCGCACTCAAGAGATAGACGAGGGTGAAGATCACGATCCAGATGATGTCGACGAAGTGCCAGTAGAGGCCGACCAGTTCCAGGTTCATCCCCGAGTGCTCGGACAAGCCTCCTTGGCGGCGGGCGATGTTGAACAGCGAAAGCAGCATCAACACCCCGATGGCCACGTGGGCGCCATGGAACCCGGTCAACATGAAGAAGGCAGAGCTGGCCGGGTTGGTCGTCAGCGTCATGTCCTTCTCGACGATGAACTCGGTGAACTCGAACACCTGGCCTCCGAGGAACACCGCGCCGAGCAGTGCCGTGGCTAGGAGCCAGGTCTTGGTTCCGGCCTGGTCGTTGACCGACAGGGCGTGATGGGCGAGGACCATCGTCAGCGAGCTCATCAGCAGCACGAAGGAGCTGACGGAGGTGAACGGGATGTCGTACACCTCCCTCGGCACGGTGCCGGCGAAATCGCCGTTTCCGTACAGCAGATAGTTGGTGATGAGCGCCCCGAAGAACAGGAACTCAGAACTCAGGAAGATCCACATCCCGAGCTTGGTGTTCGAGATCCCGGTGGACTCGTGCTCGTCGTGGTGGGCGATCGGGGCATCGTGGGCGAGTGCCATCAGTCGACTTCCTCGTGGTGGGACGCGTCCTCGTCCTCTGCGCCGGCGTGGTCAGCATGATCGTCGTGGTGCGCTTCGTGGGGCTCCTCGAGAGGCTCCATGCCCCAGCCGAGCAAGGCTCCGATGGTGATCGTGGCGCCGACGACTATGAGTGCCTTCCCGGCGGCAGACAGGTGGTAGATGATCCCGAAGGCGATCAGCGGGAGGCCCACCGCCATGATGAACGGGAAGTAGGACGGGTTGGGCAGGTGGATCGGCGACTTAGGATTGTTGCCGTCGTGCTCGAGTCGAGCGATGACATCGTCGGCGTCCGGACGCCGGACTGCCCGACCCTCTTCATCCTCGGTGTACTTCATGTGCCAGAACTCGTCGAGCGAGTGAATCACTGGCGGGATGGCGAAGTTGTACTCCGGGGTCGGGTTGGGGATCGACCATTCGATGGTGCGGGCGTCCCACGGGTCGAGGCCGGAGGGGCGGCCCTTCCGCTTCGAGTACATCCAGTTGAACATGAAGATCAGGATCGAGAAGGCGATGATGAACGCCCCGACGCTGACCGCCAGGTTCCAGGGACCGAAGTTGTTCTCGGGTGCGTATTTCCACGTTCGGCGAACCATGCCCTGCAGCCCCAGCCAGTGCATCGGCGCGAACGTCAGGTTGAAGCCGATGAACTGGACCCAGAAGTGGAGCTTGCCCAACTTCTCGCTCATCACCCGCCCGGTCAGCTTCGGGAACCAGTAGTAGAGGCCGGCGAAGATGCCGAAGATCGCGCCACCGAAGAGCACGTAGTGGAAGTGGGCCACGATGTAATACGTGTCGGTCTGCTGCCAGTCGGAAGGCACGATCGAGTGGGTGACGCCCGAGAGGCCGCCGATCACGAACATCGACACGAAACCGATCGCGAACAACATGGGCGTCGTGAATCGAATCCGGCCACCCCACATGGTGAACACCCAGTTGAAGATCTTGATGCCGGTGGGGATCGCGATCGTCATGGTCGAGAGCCCGAAAGCCGCTTGGGCGACCGGTGTGATGCCCGAGGCGAACATGTGATGGGCCCAAACCCCGAAACCGAGGAAGGCGATGCCGGCGCCCGCGAACACCACCGCCGCGTAGCCGAACAGGGGCTTCTTCGAGAACACGGGTAGTACCTCGGACACGATTCCCATCGAGGGGAGAATCAGGATGTAGACCTCGGGGTGGCCGAACAGCCAGAAGAGGTGCTGCCAGAGGATCGGGTCGCCGCCGGACACCGCCTGGAAGAAGGTCGCCCCGAAACTTCTGTCGAACGTGACCATGAACAGCGCCACGGCGATGATCGGGAGTGAGAACAGCAGCAGGAACGCCACCACCATCGTCATCCACACGAACACGGGCATCCGTAGAAGCCGCATCCCCTTGGCCCGCATGTTGAAGATGGTGGTGAGGAAGTTGACCGCGCTGATCAGCGAGGCGATGCCGAGGATCTGGAGCCCGAGCGCTCCGAAGTCGATCGCGGTTCCCGGCGAGAAGTAGGGGCCGGCGTTGGGCTGATAGAGGAACCATCCGCCGTCGGGGAGGCCGCCGAGGAACGTCTGGTCGGAAGGATCCAGGCTGCCGGCGAAACCCTCCACCCCGATCGGCGGGGTGACGTCGGCGAAGAAGATCACCGAATAGGTGAAGATGGCACCGGCGAGCCAGATCCAGTACGAGAGGGCGTTCATGCGTGGGAACGCGACATCCCGGGCGCCGATCATGAGCGGGAGCAGGTAGTTCATGAACCCGGCGGTCACCGGCATCACGAACAGGAACACCATCGTCAGGCCGTGGGTCGTGAAGAGGGCGTTGTATTCGGCGGCGGTCAGGAACTCGTTGTTCGGTGCCGACAGCTGAATTCGGAGGAGGAGGGCTTCGATCCCGCCGAAAATGAAGAAGACGAACGCCGAGTACCCGTAGAGAATCCCGATCCGCTTGTGGTCCACGGTGGTGATCCACGACCAGATCCCGGTCTTGGGGTGAGGCCGAACGTAGATCGACGTGGTGGGGCGTGCGCTGGTTGCCGTCATTTCAGTGTCTCCAGCCAGGCTATCAGTGACGTGATCTCGCTCTGGGTGAGTGCCAGGTTGGGCATGAACGAGCCGGGCTTCACCTTGGGCGGGTTGGCGAGCCACTCGGTGAGCGCCTGTTCGTACGACTGGTCACCGGAGGGGAATGCCGCGCCCGCAAACACGTTCCGGCTGGCGAAGTGGGTCAGGTCGGGACCGTTGAAGGCGTCGTCCGCCGGGCCGGCGTAGGCGGTCGCTCCATCTGCATCGAGGTAGCTGACACCATGACAGCCGGTGCATTTCGCCTGGTAGATCTCCCACCCGGCGAATGCCGCGGTTCCCTCGGCCGGGACCTCCGCCGGGGCTAGCTGCTCGGAGATCCAGGAGTCCCAGTCGGCTGCAGTCAGTACGTGGGCGCGGGCCCTCATCAACGAGTGCGACAGCCCGCAGAACTCGGCACAGTGCCCCCAGTACTCACCGGGCTCGTCGGCCTGGAGGCGAAGCAGTGTCTCCTGGCCAGGCACCAGGTAGCGCTTGCCATTGAGGGCCGGCAGCCAGAAGTTGTGGAGCACGTCGTCCGAGGTCATGCGGGCACAGACCTCCTGGTCCTCGGGCATCACCAGCACATTGGCGGTGGTGATGCCCAGGTCCGGGTAGTTGTACTCGAACCACCACTGGTGTCCGATCACCTCGACGTCCATCGCCCCCGAGCCGCATTCGGTCAGGTCGAACACGGTCTGCACCGTCGGCACTGCGATCCCGGCCAGGATCAGGGTAGGGATCACGGTCCATGTGACTTCCAGGAAAGTGTTGCCGTGGGTCTGCTTCGGTTCCTTGGCGGCTGGCCGGTCACGGAAGACGACGATCACAAACAGCAGGAGGATGTTGACGATCGCAAAGATGACGGTGGCGATCCAGAAAACAGGCCAGAAAAGGGCGTCGATCTGCTCGGCGAACGGGCCTGCAGGCTCAAAAGTGGTCAGCGGCGAGTCGATCTCGAAGTACGAGCACGACGCAGTCGTGAGGGCCAGCACCGCGATCCCGGCGAGTCTTCGCGGGGCGCTCCACAGACGCGGCGACCGGCGTGCCCGGCCGAGGGGGTTGACCATGGCGGGCATCATAACCAGGCGGTCGGCGGCACCGACAGTCAACGGCGGAGGGCGGTTTCGTCGCGTTTTCAGGACAGCACGAAGTCGAGCACGTCCTCGATCTCGGTGGGTGAGACAGCCCCCTCGAACCGCCCGGCGACCCGCCCGGCGGAGTCGAGGACGTACACCCACGGCTCGGAGGGGAGATTCCACTCCTGAACCGCAGGCACCAGCTGCAGTTCGCCGGCGGCGGTGGCGTCGAGATTGTCGTAGATCTCGACGTGTACCACTCTCAGATCGGGGTGGGCGGCGGCCACCTCCTTGACGATCTCGAGCGTCGGTCCGCACACCGCGGTCTGGCAGAACGCCGGGGTGGCGAAGACGATCAGGCTCGGGGCCCCGGCGTTCATGGCGTCGGCGATCGTCACCTCGTAGAAAGACGGATCGGGGTCGGTGTCGGTGGAGAGGTCCTCGATCGGGGTGGGTGGCGAGGTCTTGGTGATCGACTCGGGCGGGAGTTGGCCGATCTCCGGGACGGATGCGAACTCGGTGACGTCGAACTCGGTCTCTGGTGTGGGTTCGCCGGTTTCCGGCTGGAGAGCCACTGCATATCTGCCGGGCTGATCGAAGTCGACGTATGCGACGTAGAAGCCGCGGGATCCTTCGATCGTCCATATCCATTCTCCCGGGACCTCGACGTACGAGGAGCCTCCCCGGGTGAAGACCGCCGTCACTGGTTGGTCGGGCCCTCCGACCGGGTTCTGCTGGTCGTCGACCATCGCCAGGATCACCCGCTGGGGCCCGGGTCCGATGGTTCCGGGGGTGGAGGCGACGATCGTGAGACCGGAAGTGCCCCCACCGCAGGCGCCGGCGAACACGAGCAGCAGGGTCGGGAGCAGCAGGCGACGCATCGGGAGCCAGAGTATCGGATCCCGTGCGGTGTTTCGCCGGCCCCTCAAACCGGTTGACAGCCGGCTCCGGG
>JBFHRE010000084.1:0-11176 GCA_041591895.1 Acidimicrobiia bacterium | reverse complement strand
TCGGGATTCGTCGAAGGCGTGGCACTCGCTCGCCAGGCAATCGATTCCGGTGCGGCGGCGAACGTGCTGGAGTCGGTGGTTGCAAGGTCACAACAGCTGGTGAAAGGCGGATGAGCCACCGCCCGGCCGACGCCCTGGTCGAGGAGCTGAGAAAGAAAGGCCTCAGGATCACCGCTCCCCGGAAGGCGGTGGTAGAGGTGCTTGCCACGGCGCACGAGGACCATCTCACGGCCGAGGATCTGCACCGCCGGGCCGAGCTCGCGGCCGGTCGGAACATCGACCCTTCGACCATCTATCGGATCATCGAGGTGCTCGAGGAGGCAGGCAGCATCCACCATGTCCACCTCGGGCATGGACCGGGTGTGATCCACATGAGCGACCGCTCTGCACACCATCACCTCGTCTGCGAGGTCTGTGGCCGCACCGTCGACCTCCCACTGAGAGAGATCGACGACCTGGTGGGCCGGATCGAATCCCAACATGGCTTTCGAGCCGACAGTGTCCACTTCGCCCTCGTCGGACGGTGCGTGGAACACGATCGGTGAACGATCTGTGAATTCGGGCATCAGGAACGCCGGCTAATTCGGGTCGTCCCGTACACTTACCCGAATGCGCAACGTCTCAGGTCTGATCGCCGTCGCCCTCGTGGCGGCGGCCTGCGGGGGCGCCGGAGGGGTGACCACCGAACCCTCTGTTGGCGCGACCTCAGGGCCTGACCAGACGACAGGCCCTGACCAGACGAGTGCTCCGACCAACCCGGTTGGGACCGTCGACGCCGGTGATCCGACCGTCACGACGGACAGCCGGACTGAAGGCCCCGCTGCCCCCGACTTCACCCTTGCACTCGGCGACGGCGGCACCTACACCCTGTCCGAGGGGGCGAAGCCGGTCTACCTGGTCTTCTGGGCAGAGTGGTGAAGCAGTTGTCGACGGGAGTTGCCCGTCGTCGACGAGATATCGAAGGACTACGCCGCCGAGGTGGACTTCGTGGCGGTGGCCTGGAAAGGCACCATGAGCGCCACGGCGGCTCGCGCCGAGGAACTGCTTCCTTCGGGCAACTTCAAGTGGGGTCTCGATGCCGAAGAGGAGATCTTTGCCGCCTACGGAGTGCCGTATCAGCCCGTGACCGCTCTGATCACGGCCGACAAGGTGATCATCGGGGGGTGGCCCGGTGTCCAGTCAGAGGAGTTCATCCGGTCGGCTCTCGACGACCTGATCGCCTCCTGACGGCGGCTGCCCGTCAGTGGGCGCCCGCCAATCCCTCGAGCCGTTTCCTCCTGCCGGCCAGCGCCGAACCCACATAGGCGACCACGAAGACGGTCGCCTGGGTGAGGACCACCGAGGCTCCGGAGGCGATGTCGAGGAAATATGACAGGTAGAGGCCAACCGCCCCGGTGATCATTCCGATCGATGTCGATGCGATCAGCATCGTTCCGAACCGATCGGTCAGCAGTCTGGCGATCACGGGCGGTGTGACCAACGCGGCCGCGATGAGCGTGACCCCCAGCACCTGCATCGACCCGATGATCGCCAGCGCGAGCAAGGCCGCCATCAGCGCATCGATCTGTGCCACCCGGAGGCCGAACACCGCCGCCACTTCGGCATCGAACGTCAGGAACAGGAACCGTCGGTAGTAGAGGCCGATGACGGTGACCACCGCCACGGTGATTCCTGCGAGTGTCACCAACTGAATCAGGTCCACCCCGAGAACGTTGCCGAACAGAGCGGCTTCGAAGCTGCGGGTGAAGCCCTCGGCACGGGACAAGATCGCGATACCGAGCGCGAAAGAAGCGGTGGTGATCACACCGATGGCGGCATCGGCGCCGATCGACCGACGTCGCGCCACCCGGTTGATCATGAGTGCAGAGACCAGTCCCCAGATGGCGGCGCCGAGGAAGAAATTCACGCCCATCACGAATGCGGCAGCTGCGCCTCCGAATACGGCGTGGCTGAGTCCGTGCCCGATGTACGACATACCTCTCAGGACCACATAGGTGCCCACGAGGGCACACAGTCCGGACGCCAGCACGGCCATCAGGAAGCCCTGGCGGAAGAAGGCGTACGCGAACGGCTCAAGCAGATCCACGGTCCAACTCTCTGAGCCGGATGGTTCGATCGGGGTCGTGCCGGTCGATCACGATCGGATGACTCTCGTGCATGATCACATCCATCGACGCCCCGAACGTCTCGAACATGTTGGCGGTGGTCATGGTTTCGAGCGGTGACCCGTCGGAAACGATTCGGCCATTGACGCAGACGATCCGGGGGAGGTGGGCGGCGACGCCGTTGAGGTCGTGAGTCGTCAGCACGATGGCGATACCGCGACCTGCCAGGATCTCGAGCAAGTCCAGGACCTCTTGGCGAGTCCTCACGTCCACCCCCGACAGAGGTTCGTCGAGGATGATGAGATCGGGCTCGGAGATGAGTGCGCGGGCGACGAACACCCGCTGTTGCTGGCCACCGGAGAGCCTTCGAATGTGCCGGCCCTCGAGATGGCCGAGGCCGAGGTCGTGGAGGAGGTCGTGGGTTCGCCTCCGCTCCGCTCTGGTGTACCAGGGCTTCGAGCCGCCGGCAGTGGCACCCATCAAGACGACTTCGTCGACCGTGACCGGGAAATACCAGTTGACCGTCTCGACCTGCGGCACCCACCCGATCCTGAGGCCGTCAACCGCTGTTCGGCTTCCGGCGAGCGGCGTCTCTGCACCGCTGAGGAGTTTGAGGAGGGTCGTCTTGCCGGCCCCGGACGGGCCGACCACCCCGATCAGGTCTCCGGCGCCCACATCTAGGTCCACCGACGTCAGCGTCGGACCTTCTCCGTAGGAGAATGAGACGTCCTGCAAGCCGACGAGGCGATCACTCATGGCGCGCACACCGTCGTCGTGTCGACCGAATCAAACGCTGCCGGGTCGCCTCCGAGCGCCGTGACCATGGTTCTGAGGTTCTCGACCATGAGGCCCAGATAGCTGTGGTTCGGATCGCCCGGCTCGCCCGGCAGGTCGTCGTCTCTGAGATCGTCGACGTACACCGCCCCGGTCTCGGCGGCAATCGATTCGAGTACCGGAGAGGGAAACACCTCCGACCCGAAGATGGCCGGAACCGATTCGGCCCGGATCTGATCGATCAATTCTGCAACCTCACGGGCGCTGGGTTCGGAGAAGTCGCTGGGTTGGATTGCACCGACAACGGTCCATCCGTACGTGCGGGCGAAATACGGGAAGCTGTCGTGGTAGGTGAGCAGCTTGCGGTTGTCCTCGGGGACTGTGGCCGTGGCAGCCCTGATCGCTTCGTCGAGAGCCCTCAGACGGGCCTTCAACCGGTCGGCATTCTCTGCAAGGCTTTCGTCGGCCTCGAGCACCCGGCTGGTCGCCATCAAGGCTTGATCGACCATCTCGATCGCGAGTGTCGGGTCCGTCCAGATGTGGGGGTTGGGATCGCCTTCGGACCTCGGGAATGAGAAGTCGAAGATCCACTCGTTTTCTTCCAGGACGAGGGGCCCGAGTTCCAGCAGTACGGCGCCTTCGGGGAGGTTGGCCGCGGCAAGTTCGATGCTGGGGAGTTCCAGGTTGAGGCCGTTGGCGATGAACATGGAAGCCGAGGAAAGAGTCTGGGCGTCCGACGGTCTTGGTTCGAAGGTGTGGGAGTTGACACCTTCGGGAACCAGGCCCTCGACCCGGGCGGCATCACAGACGACCTCTCCCACGAGGTCGGTGATGGGGGAGACGGTGGTGACGATCACCGGCTCGTCCGTCGGAGGCGCGGCGGTTTCGCTGCAAGCGGTGACGAGGACCGCCAACAATGCGAGGGCACGCTTCATGGTGTCGGACGTTAATGCGACCTGTTCGCAAGTGGCAGTCGAACCGGCTCGCATCGCACTGGTAGCGTCACCGGGCCATGCGTCCGTTCGAGTGGGCAGAGTTCGCCGCCGTCGCCGCAGCCGTGTTCCTGCCAGTGGCTCTCGGACATCGGCTGCGCAAAGGCGTCATTTCGATGGTGCTCGTAGGGTCATTGCTGGCCCAGTCGGTGTTCGAGGGGTATCGGTGGCAGTTGATTCCCCTGCATCTCGTGGCCGTGGTGATGGCGGTGGCGGACTTCGGCTGGCAGGGTCGCAGGGTTTCCGGTTGGCCCCGCGCCCGACGTCTGATCGTCGGAATCCCGGCTGTCGCCGCCCTGGCGATGTTGCCGCTGGCACTGCCGGTGCCCGACCTGCCCCGCCCGAGCGGTCCATTCGGGATCGGGACCCGGACCGTGGTGCTGACGGATGTCGATCGGCCGGAGCGCTATGGCTTCCCGGAACCGGAGGAAGGTACGGAGCCACCCGAGGTTGCCCGAAGAATCGTGGTTCAGATGTGGTACCCGGCGGCGATCGACGACGAGGCCGAACCGGCCGTCTGGCATCCGAACTGGGACGTCGTCGGACCTGCGCTCGCCGAGCACCTCGGATTCCCGAGCTTCTTGCTCTCGCATCTCGGCGGGGTGCACGGACGGGCAGTCGAGAACGCCCCACCGATGTCCGGTAGCTTCCCGGTCGTGATTTATTCGCACGGCTGGACGGGGTTCCGTTCGATCGCTTTGGACCAGATGGAGATGCTCGCCAGCGAGGGATATCTGGTGATCGCGGCCGATCACACATACGGGGCGATCGCCACCGTGTTCCCCGACACCGGCGAAACTGTCCTGCTCGATCCTCGCGCCCTTCCGGATGAGGAGACCTCCGATCCCGATGACTATCAGAAGGCGAGCGAGGAGCTGGTCGACACGTTCGCCGGCGACCTCGATTTGATCCTCGACAGTCTCGACACCGTTGCGCTCGGTCCGCTGTCCGACCATGTGGACCGCTCTCGCGTGGGGGTGTTCGGGCACTCGACGGGAGGCGGGGCGGCGGTGGCTGTGTGTCTCCAGGACGAGCGGTGCAAGGCGCTGGCGGGGTTCGACGCCTGGGTCGAGCCCGTCGCGGATGATGTCCTGGCCGAAACGTTGAACGTGCCGTCGCTGTTCATCCGTTCGGCTCCCTGGCAGGGCACTCCGAACGACGCCCGGTTACGGGGTCTGGTCGAGCGGGCCGCGGGACCGGTCATCTGGGCAGGCATCTCGACCGCCGACCACAACGACTTCGTGTTGACCCCGGTGTTCTCCCCGATCGCCGACCGGCTGGGGCTCAAGGGACCGATTGTGGCCGACGAGGTGATTCCATTCCTTCACCAGTACCTGGATGCGTTCTTCGATCAGTCGCTCATGGGTGGAGGTGGGGCGCTGTTCTCCCGTCGACCTCCGGCCGATTTCTCCGTCGAGCGGTTGGGTGGGGGAGGGTGACTCGCTGCGGTCGCCATTCGGGGGTAGATTGTCGGGCCGGAAGAGGAACGAGGAGCGAGTGGCCCACATCCTGCTGATCGAAGACTTCGCGGTCATTCGTCGACTGATCGAAGTTGCCATCGACCCGCTCCAACACAGCATGACTCAGGTCGCCACCGGCGAGGAGGCCATAATTGCGCTGGGAAACGAGTCCTTCGATCTGGTGATGCTCGACATCGGGCTACCGGGAATCGACGGCTGGGACGTTCTGCGCCAGATCAGGGCCAACGACACGACCGCAGATCTTCCTGTGCTGGTCGTCACCGCCCATGGTGATCAGGCCGACGAGGACATGGCGTTTCGGTTGGGAGCAAACGGGTTCATCGCCAAGCCCTTCCGCCCCGACGACCTGATGGAGGCCGTCGATTCGCTCATCGCCGCCGACTGACGAGATCCAGCCGCTCTGGCAGTCGGCCCCTCTTCACCGCTCCACTGGCTGAAAGTCCCCGCCTTGCTGGAAGCCGGGTCGCTCGCCGCGACGGATCGCCTCGATGGTGCCGCTGAGAAGGATGGCGTCGGACTCACCGCGGACGGCTGCGACCACCTCGCCACCAGGAGCGACGAAGAAGGTCTCAGGCACTCCGCGGATACCGAACGCGATCGCGGCCCGGCTTCCCGGGTCGGTCACGTAACGGGTGGCTCCGCTCCACCCAAGCTCGTCCAGGAATCTCGTGGTGTCGTCGGGATCGTCCTGATAGGAGATCTGCACGAACGTCACCCCGGCGTCCCGGTAGGCATTCGCAGTGGCGACCAGATCCGAGTGTTCCGACCGGCATTGGATGCACCACGAAGCAAAGAAGTTGATGACGATGATCTGGTCTTCGAGCTCAGTGAGGGCCAGCGCATCATCCTCGGGTAGAAGGGGAGGGAGATCGAGATCCGGCACCGCTCTGCCGATGAGCGGGCTCGGTGTGAGGGCCGGGTCCGTCCCGAATCGGGTGGCGAACGCCACCGCCACGATCGCAGATCCCACCACCACGATCAGCGCGAATATGCGGGTCCAGCGGCCGGCCATCAGGCCGTCTCCTTCAGCATTGGGCCCCCGAATCGATCGCGGCCAGGTCGTCATCTACCTGGGAGAGCACCTCCGCCGGGAGTCCTTCCGACCGTTGGACCTGCCGGAGGAGTTCGGCGGCCGCCGCGTTGTCGCCCTGACCGCACCAAATGACCTGCGCCTTGACATACAGCGTCTCGGCGTGACCGGGGAGGAGTGTCAAGGCTCTCTCCACCAACTGAAGCGGCAACTCGGGATCCTGCTGCTGCAACCACACCATCCACGCCACTCGGGTGAGCGACACTGCGGCGATGTCCGGAGCGGGGTCGCCGCGGATGACGGAGTCGTACTGCTCGAAGGCCCTCTGGAAGTCACCGTCGGCGAAATAGCGTTCTGCCAGTCTGAACCGCATCAGCGGGAGTTGCTCTGCGACCGACGGATCGTCGGCGTAGGCCTCGATGACGGCTGCCATTTGCTCGTTGGTGACGTTGTCGAGGTCGAAGTCCTGGTCGGCCAGGCCGAGCGTGACCCCGTCGTCGCGATCTTGAACGAACTGCCCTGCCACTCCGATGCTGATCGCGATCGCCAGCACGACCAGAATGCCGCCGACCAGCAGGCGACGACCAGAACGCGCCGGCTCAAGGCTGACGCTCTCGGTATCGGCGAGGTCACCCTCCAGACGGCGGCGTTCGGCTGTGTAGGTTTCCCGGAGCCGGCTGCCGTCGCTCTCTCCAATCTCACCGGCGGCCATCTGGGCCCCGAGTTCGTCGAGGTCCCGATCCACCTGACGGATTCGCTCTTCGAGAGAGTCTCGAGTGGTCACGGCGTTTGGTCGGATTCTGGAGACGGGCGACGACGGGTCAACGCGATCGCGCCCCCACCGATCAGGACGACACCTGGCAATGCCCAGAGCGCCGCGGTCGCCGGGTTGAAGGGAGGCGAGAGGCGCTGCGCATCGTCGTATCCGGAGATCACCGCCTCGATCACCTGGTCATCGGTGTATCCCTGGGCGATCAACTCCCGAACCAGGTCCATCATGTCCGTCGCAAGCTGGTTGGGCGAGGCGGCGATCGACTCTCCGCTGCAGACCGGGCATCGGATCTGGCTACCGATCCGCTGCGCTCGATCCTCGCTGGGCGGGTCGGCAGTCACCACCGCCGCCACCACGAACACTGCCAGTCCGGCTGTCAGAACCAGGCGCAGCCTCTGTCTCAGGGCCTCAGACAAGGCTGGGCTCCCGATCTCTCCGGGCCGCAAGCCTGCCGCGATACGACACGAAACCCCCGGCCGCAGTCACCATCCCGCCGAACCACAGCAGCCACTGCATCGGGGACGCGTCGAGACGGAGCGTGACCGATTCCGGATCGATGGCCCGCACCGACAAGTAGAGGTCGCCACCCAGCGAGGTGCGGACAGCGGGCGAGCCGATCGCCGTGCTGGAGTTGGCGAAGATGTTGAGGCTCGGTTCGAGGACGTCCAACTGCTTTCCGTCCTTCGCCACGAGGATGCGCGCCCCTTGGACCTCTCTGTTGGGGTACCGCTGCAGGAACGGTGCGGTATAGGTCAGCTCGTATCCGTCGAACTGGACCACGTCCCCTGGCACCACCGACACCTGCGTGTTTGTCGACAGGTTGGTTGCGAACGCGATGCCGATCGCGATCACGGCCACTCCGATGTGGCTGACCTGTCCGCCCCAATATCCGGGGTCACGCTGGAACAGCCGGCGAAACTCGGCGACGAGCGAGGTCTTCTTGACCCGGGAGGCATGGGATGCCTGGACCCATGCATGTCTGACAGCGACCGAGATCAGGAACACGGAGGTTGCCACCACTGCGACGACCCAACCGACCCTCGTGAGTGCGACCGCCGTAATCGCTGCGGCGGCCAACCCTGTCTGAAGGGGCCCATGGATCCGGCGCCAGACCACCTCGGCCCGGGCGAGTCGCCACGGCATCACCGGGCCCACGCCCATCGCCAGGAGCAATCCAAACGACAACGGTGCGGTCAAACGGTCGAAGAACGGGGCCCCCACCGTGACGCGGTCGCCCGAATACGCCTCGAGCACGATCGGGTAGATCGTTCCGACCAACACCACGATGGCGTAGACCGTGAGCAAGAGATTGTTGAGGAGAAAGGCTCCCTCGCGGCTCGAGAGAGAGTCGAGCCTCGACGGTTGGGCCACAGCCGTCGCTCGGAGGGCGAACAGCGAGAACGAGCCCACCAAGATCAAGGCCAGAAATCCGAGCAACGCCGGCCCGATGGCCGACTGTGTGAACGAATGGACCGATTCGATCGTGCCGGACCGGGTGAGGAACGTGCCGAGGATCGTGAGGGCGAACGCCGAGATCACCAGGACGAAGTTCCACGATTGGAGCATTCCCCGTCGGATCTGGACCAGTGAGGAATGCAAGAAGGCGGTGGCGATGAGCCACGGCATGAACGAGGCATTCTCCACCGGGTCCCATGCCCACCAACCGCCCCAGGACAGCACCTCGTACGCCCACCACGAGCCGAGCACGATCCCCAGCGTCAAGAACGACCAGGCCACGGTGGTCGACCGTTTGCTCTCGACGAGCCAGGCCGTTCCCGGGCGACCAAGGGCCAAGGCGGCGATGCCGTAGGCGAACGGAACCGTCAGGCCGATGTAGCCCAGGTACAGCATCGGCGGGTGGATCGCCATCAGGATGTGGTTCTGGAGGAGCGGATTGGGCCCGAACCCGTCGGCAGGAGCGGAGGCCGAGACGAACGGGATCGGCGACGAGTCGAGACAACTCCGGGCCGCAGCCTCTATGCAGGTCTCGAACGGGTTGGCGATGGTTGCCATGACGCCGAAGAAGAAAACCGCAACCAGACCCATCACGGCGAGGGCCGCGGCTCCTAGGCCGTCCGGAGCTCGCTCGTACCGGCGATGTGTCGCCCACGTGTATCCGGCCAGGACGAGGCCCCAGAGCACGATCGACCCTTCGAGCGCTGCCCATCCGGTGGCGATGTTGAAAGGAAACGGGGTGTTCCGGGAATGGTGGTCTGCCACATACCGAACCGTGAAGTCATTGGCGAGGATCGCCGTCTCCAGCACGAGCATGGCCGCCACCGCCCCCCCGGTGAGGATGGCAACCGGTCGTCGGAGCGAGACCGATTTGCCCGCAGCCGATCTCGCACCCTGCACGGTCACAGCGATGGCGCCCGCGAGCCCCGTCAGCACCGCGAGCAGACCGAGGAAGGACAGCATGTCAGCCCTCGAAGTTCCCCTCGGTGGGGGTCACGTAGTTCTCGTCGTGCTGCACGACCGCGTCGGTGGCCCTGAACACAGCCCCGTCCCACGACCCGGGGAGCAACACTCGCACGTCTTCGCCAAACAGCGGTGGCGGTGTTCCCACCAGCAGCACATTCACGGTGGCACTGCCGTCGGTCACCTCGAATCGATATCCCTCTACCACCGTCTCCAGTGAACCGTCGACCACGGTCCCGGCCAAGCGGAACGGAGTTCCATCGGGAAACGAACTGCGGTCGGCGAGGGCCTCATTCGGGAACAGGTAGTAGACGAGGTTGTCGTTCAGTGATCTGGCTACGAAGAACCCGGCTGTTGCGATTCCCAACGCGGCGAATGCGAGGAAGAGCCTGCGGCCGGTCATCGCCGCCGCAGCCGGCGGGTCGATCTCACCAGGTAGATCGAATAGCCGGCGATGACGCCGTACGTGGCGAGATAGGAGATCAGGACGAATGGTTCGGTCATGCGGGATCCAGTCTCGGAGCGCTGACTGCCGCCCCGGCATGCTCCTGGGCTGCGGCTTCGCTCTCCTCGGTGAGGCGGGCGAGACGGATCCGTCCCACCAACAGAGCGAGGTAGACCAGGTTGAAAGCCAGGAGGTTGACGAGGAATGCGCGAATCATCTCGCCGCCCATCGATGCGCCGTCGGGACGAATGGTCTGGGTCTGGTGCAAGGACCGCAGAAGGTTCACCGAGAAATAGACGAGCGGCACCTGGACCACCGCCACCATGCCGAGGATGGCCGAGCGCCTGGCGCGAGCGATCGGGTCGGTGGTGGCCCGCCGGAGCGCCAGATAGCCGAGATACACGAAGAACATGAGAGCCGTAGATGCGAGTCGCGCGTCGCCCCAATCCCAGTAGGTGCCCCAGATCGGCTTGCCCCACAATGACCCGGTGAGCAGGGCGAGGCCGGTGAACAGCACCCCGATCTCGGCCGACGAGGCCGCGAGGCGATCCCATCGTTGACGCTTTCTGATCATCCACATCACCGAGGCGGCAGCGGTCACTCCAAAGGCGAGGAACGCGATCCACGAACTCGGGACGTGGACGTGGAAGATCCGGGCGACTTCACCCTGGAACGCGTCGGGTGGGGTCGAGGATGCCAGCCACAGACCGGTGGCGAGCGTCGTCGCGGCAAGCACGGGGAGAATCAGGCGGCGCATGTGTTTCTGGGTTTATCCGGCATTTTGGTTCAAATCGTGGCGTCTTCCATCGGTCGGGCCGAGAGCACCGCGCTCGCCATCAGCGCGAGATCGACGATGACGATGAGCCCGACCCAGGTAAGGGTACTGCGCCCCTGCGCTAGAGAATCCAGCGCCCGTGCCCCTCCCACTATCAGCGGCACCGCCAGCGGGGCCACGATGAGCGGCGCAAGCGCGGATCGGGTTCGGAGGCCGACGGTGACGTCTCCGGCCAACGTCGACAACACCGACAATCCGGCTGCGAACAAGAGAATCACGCCCGTGGTCGGGATTGCCGCGGGGAGCGGTTGGGGATCGTAGAACAAGACGATCAGCGGGAACGTGAACAGGGTGACGCTGGCGATCAGCGCGCCGGCAGCGAGG
>JBFHRE010000083.1:0-11205 GCA_041591895.1 Acidimicrobiia bacterium | reverse complement strand
GCAGTGTGGGTGGCACCAAACGCTGCGGCCGATTCGAGCTTGGACGGTGCCAGGTCGACGGCGACGATCGGAGCCGACCCGGCGATCCGACTGCCCTGGATCGCCCCCAGACCGACCCCTCCGCAGCCGACGACCGCCACCGACGACCCTCCCGGGACGGCTGCGGTCCGGGTCGCCGATCCGAACCCGGTGGCCAGTCCACAGGCGACCGGCGCCGCCAGGTCGAACGGCAGACCTGCCGGGATTCCCACCACCTGCGACTCGTGGACCACCACCTGCTCGGCGAAGCCGCCGACGTTGACTCCCTGTCCGACCGGCTCTCCCGTCCGGGTGCGGAGGCGGGTGTCCTCGTCGAGGGCGAAGCGGGTGGAGCATTGGGTCATCTCGCCCCGCGCGCAGAAGAAACATGTGCCGCAGTGACGGATCAAGGTCGCCACCACATGGTCGCCGACCGACACCGACGAAACCCCGGCGCCGACTTCCTCGACCACGCCCGCCACCTCGTGGCCGTACACGGTCGGCGGCATCGGGCCCCAGTCGCCGGCGATGAAGCTCAGATCGGAGTGGCAGATGGCACTCGCCGCCACCCGGACCCGGACCTCGCCCGGTCCCGGCGGCGACAGGAGCAACCCCTCGACGGCCAGCGGAGCGCCTTCGCTTCTAGACACCGCCGCCCGAATCGGGGTGGTCATGTCAGGGTCTCGGGGAACCCCGCAGCGCGCAGGTCCACCCCGAGCTCGTCTTCGAGCAACTTGACCACCATCGGCGACCAGGCCGAACCCCCGTAACGGGCCCGGGCCTCGGCGAAGATCTCCTCCACCAGGCTCTCGACCCGAAGCGGCACCCCGAACTCTTCTCCCAGAGCGGTGGCAAAGGCGAGGTCCTTCGCCGCAAGGTCCATGGTGAAGCCGATGTTGTAGCTGCCGTTGAGGATGACCTGGCTCTCAGTCTCGTGAACGAAGCTGTTCCCCGAACTGGCCCGGATCACCTCGAAGGCGGTGGTGAGGTCGAGGCCGGCCCGCTTGGCCAGCATCAGCGCCTCTCCCGCCGCTACGAGGTGGATGAACGCGAGCATGTTGGTGATCACCTTGATCACCGATGCCTGGCCGATGGGGCCGACGTGGAACACCCGGTCGCCGATCGCCTGGAACAGGGGGAGGTGCCGGTGGTACAGGCTCTCGTCGCCTCCCACGATCACCGTGATCTCACCCGCCGCCGCCTTGTGGACTCCGCCGGTCACCGGAGCCTCGAGGCACCCGATACCCCGATCCTCCGCAAGCGCTGCCAGCCGCTGGAGGACGTGGAGGTCGTTGGTGCTCATGTCGATCCAGGTTCCACCCGACTTCAGCCCGGAGATCACTCCAGGCTCGCCGGCGACCACTGTCTCGACCGCATTCGGGGACGGGAGACAGGTGACCACCGCGTCCACCGATGAGGTCAGAGCCTCCACCGATTCGGCCCAGCGGGCGCCGGCCGCGGTCAGACCCGACGCCAACTTCGGGTTGAGGTCGAACACCACCGTCTCGAACCCGGCTCGTATCGAACTCCCCGCCAGGTGCACTCCCAGGTTTCCCAGACCCACGAAGCCGTAGCTGGTGGTCACTGGATGGGGTCCGATTCCATTTCGAGATGGAGCAGGCTTCCGTCATAGGGGTGGGCTCGAGCCACCTCCTCGTTGAGCACCACTCCCAGGCCCGGTTCGGTGGGTGGAATCACGTAACCGTCCTCCCATCCGAGCGGTCGTTCGAGTAGTTGGGCGTGGAATCCGTCCCAGGTGCCGATGCATTCCTGGATCAGGAAGTTGGGAGAACACGTGGACAGCTGGATGTCGGCGGCGGCCGCGACCGGGCCGCAATACAGATGCGGGGCCAGTTGAACGTGGAACGCCTCAGCCATGGAAGCGATCTTCTTTCCTTCCAGGATCCCGCCCACCCGGCCGAGCGCCGGCTGGATGATGGCGGCTGCTCTGTGCTCCAGGAGACGCGCGAACTCGTACTTGGTGGTCAGCCGCTCCCCGGTGGCGATCGGAATCGTGGTGCCCCGGGCGACGAGCGCCATCTCCTCCGGCTTGTCGGGCGGGACCGGCTCTTCGAGCCACAGCGGGTCGTAGGGCTCGAGCCGGCTGGCGAGCCGGAGGGCGCTCGAAGGGGTCATCTGCCCGTGGGTGCCGAACAGGAGGTCGCATCCCGAACCGACCGCCTCGCGAATGGTGGCGACGAACTGCTCACCCAGGTCGAGGAGTTCGAGCGACAGCTGACGAGGATCGAAGGCCGAGTATGGCGTCACCGGGTCGAACTTCACGGCCGTGAACCCCTTTGCCACGTACTCGGCGGCGCGGGTGGCGGCCAGATCGGGGTCCTTGTAGACATCGGTCTGGTCTCCTGGCTCGGGGTACAGGTAGGTGTAGGACCGCAGTCGATCGTGGACCCGTCCACCCAGGAGTTCGTAGACAGGCCGTCCAACCTCCTTGCCGACGATGTCCCAGCAGGCCATCTCGATCGCACTCAGGACCCCCATCAGGGAAACGTCCGGGCGCTGGGTGTAGCCACTCGAGTACACCCGGCGCCAGAGTCTCTCGATCTCGAAGGGGTTCGAGCCGACGACATGTCGTTCGCACACGTCTTCGATCATCTGGGCCACCACCCGGGGGTGGAAAGGGACCGAGTAGGCCTCGCCATATCCGACCACACCCGAGTCGGTCTCGAGCTTCACGAACACCCAGTACCGGCCTCCCCAGAATTCGGGTGGCACGCCTACCACGAAGGTCTCGAACCGAGCAACGTTCATCGGTCTGCGACGTTACTTGGAGGGCGGTGTCGCCGCCGTCGTTGCTGTTCCGGTAGGCGGAATAATCTCGATATCTGTGGAAAAAAACAGTGCCATGGGCCGCAGTTCGCCGCTCGAGCGTCGTATGGTTTTAGGGCCGTCAGTGGAGCGGCGAGGAGCAGCAACGGGAGCAGATCATGAATTGGAAGGTCATCGACACCATTCGGCGGAGGTCGAACCCGCTCGAAGTGGACCTGATCGACAACTACGTCGCGAGCAAGATCTCGCGCCGCGATTTCATCAAGAGGGGCACCATCCTCGGACTGGGGATGACATCGATGGGAGCCGTCATCGCCGCTTGCGGCGATGGCACCGCAGAAACGACCGGCGCCCCGGGCACGACGGCCGCGCCGGGCGGGACCACGGCGCCGCCGGCACAGGGCGGGAGCATGCGGATCGGCATCCAGCAGGGTGATGCCAACTCGGGACTCGACCCGCTCAACATGCTCGACCTGGGCACGTACAGCGTGCTGTCGCAGAGCTTCGAGTATCTGGTGGGTCTGGCCGAAGACGGCAACATCGGCAAGACCGGTCTCGCCGTCGACTGGTCACCGAACGCCGATGGGACGGCCTGGACGTTCAACCTGCGCGAAGGTGTCATGTGGCATGACGGCACCCCGTTCACATCGGCGGATGTGGCGGCCACGATCGACCGGATGGTGGAGGCCGGCGCCGGACTCGCCGGCGTGGTGAGCGCCGGAGCGGTCGAGACGCCCGATGATCTGACCGCCATCGTCAACCTCGACAAGGCCAACGGCAACCTTCCGGTCCTGATCTCCATCTACAACCCGCAGTCGCTGATCACGCCGGTCGACTATTCGAACGGGACCACGCTGGACGCCCGCCAGGCCGGTACGGGGCCATGGCTGTTCGACAGTTTCGACCCGACGACGTTCACCGTCGTCTTCAAGGCGAACGACAACTACTGGGGCGGACGCCCGAACCTCGACGAGATCACGCTGATCGGCTTCGGCTCCGAGGGCGCCCGGGTGTCCGCGATGCAGGCCAGAGAGCTGGACATGATCCAGCAGTTTGGCGTGATCGACGGCACCAGCCTCCTGAACGACCCGAACTTCACGGTGTTGAAGCCGCCGTCGGCCAACCACCGCCAGCTCTGGTTCAACACCCAGCTGCCCGAAGGTGGCCCGTTCACGGACAAGCGGGTACGGCGCGCATTCGGGTTCATGCTCGACCGTCAGCAGATGGTCGACACGCTGTTCGACGGTTTTGCCAGCATCGGAAACGACCATCCGGTGCATCCGACCCTGCCGTTCTTCGACCCGGATGCCACGCCACAGCGACCGCGGGACATCGAGATGGCCAAGCAGCTGCTGGCCGACGCCGGTCACGAAGGGCTCACCGCCACCATCCAGGCCGGCGACATCCTCGCCAGCCCGGACATGGCTGCCATCGTTCAGCAGAACGCACTCGAGGCAGGGGTCAATCTGACTGTCAACGTCACGGCCAACTCCGACTTCTACGGCGAGTACTGGTGCACGGGAGCCTCCTGGGGGGCCCAGCCCGAGACCGGTGGGCCCGGGCGACCCTGCGGCGCTTCGGCCGAGATCGGAATCGTCGACTATGGGCACCGTCCGACGCCGGATGTGTACTTCGGTCGGGCTCTGGAGACCGATGGCGACTGGAACTCGTCGAACTACGCGTCGCCGGAGTTCGACCGTCTGTTCGGCGAATACCAGGCAGCGATCGATGTCGATGGTCAGAAGAAGGCAGTCGGAGAGATCCAGAAACTCCTCCACGAGGATGCTCCGGCGCTCTACCCGTTCTTCTTCGACTACATCTCCGGCCATGACGAGTCGGTCTCAGGAGTGCAGGTGACGGCTCTGGGTCACATGTTGCTCCAGAAGGCGTCGATCGCCCGATAGTCGGAGCATGGACGAGCAAGCGGTGGCAGGGTCGCTCCCGGCCCTGTCACCGCCGGCTCTGGACTCGGCAGGTGGGCAGTCGCGGATGAAAGCGGAAAGGAGGTAGGACGGTGAGACGCTTCGTAGTGCGGCGTGTCCTCCTGTCGCTGGTGACGCTGTTCATCGTCCTGGTCCTCATCACGCTGATCCCCAACCTGGCCCCAGGGGACCCGGCCCGGAAGATCGCCGGCGGAACGGCCTCCCCCGAGCGTCTGGCTGCGGTCACTGAATCCCTCGGCCTCAACAAGCCAATCGGTCAACAACTGACCGACGTGATCAGCGCCACGTTTCGGTTCGACTTCGGTGAGTCGTTCACCAGGCCCGGTACGACGGTCACCAGCCTGGTGACGACGTCACTGTGGAACTCCACGAAGCTGGTGGTGTTCTCGCTGGCGCTGGTGCTTCCGCTGTCGATCGCCGGCGGGGTGTGGGCGGCTTACAAGCGGGACAGCTGGATCGATCGCCTGATCGTCAATATCGGGGTAGCACTGTCGTCGTTGCCCGAGTTCGTGGTCGGGGTGCTGTTCCTGGTGCTGTTGGCGGTGCCGATCGAATTCTTCCGGGTCGTGGCAGACCCGCCGAGGGGATCGGGTGTATTCACCCAGATGCAGTACCTGCTTCTTCCGGCGCTGACCGTCCTGACGGTCTATTTCGGATACATCGCCCGTATCACCCGGGCGAGCACGATCACGGCTCTCGATGCCGATTACACCCGGACGGCGTTCATGCGAGGGCTCAGCACCGGGCAGGTCTTTCGCAAGCACGTCCTCCGCAACTCGTTGCTGCCGACCGTTGCCGTGGTCGGCACCCAGCTCGGGTACCTGTTCGGAGGAATGGTCGGGTTGGAGTTGATCTACAACTACCCCGGACTCGGCCGGATGATCTTCGATGCGGTGGACGCGGCCGACTACCCGCTTCTCCGTGGTGGGGTTCTCACCGTCACACTCATCTACATGTTTGCGACTCTGGCCGCCGACCTCGTGATCGCGTGGATGAACCCGCGTGCTCGCCTGAGCCTGAGTGAGGCCGCATGACCGCCGCCGCCGAGAACCCTGGCGCCATGGACTCATTGGAAACGACGGAGCTGCCGGTTCCGCCATCCGGTGGTCCTCCAACTGCAACCCGAGCCCAGGTTCGGCGGGAGCAGATTCGGCTGCTGGTCCGCAGCCCCGGATTCATCATCGGCAACATCGTCGTGGGGTTCTGGCTCCTGTCTGCGGTCTGGCCGGATCTGCTGGCGGTCTGGGATCCGAAAGCATCGGTGGTCACAGATGCCGGTGAGGCCTTGCGGCGAACCGCTCCAGACGCCACCGCGTGGTTCGGAACCGACCGCCTCGGTCGGGACGTGTACTCCCGGGTCATCCATGGCGCACGTCCGATCCTGATCGCAGCTCCGGCGGCAACGCTGATCGCCGCCTTCATCGGTACGCTCGTTGGTCTGTTCACCGGGTACTTCAAGGGTTGGATCGATGAAGTCATGAGCCGGGTGCTCGAGGCGATCCTGTCGATCCCTGCGATCCTCCTGGCAATCGTGATCGTGTTCACCTTCGGACCGACCAACCCGGTCATCATCGGGGCGATCGCGTTCCTCTTCATCGCCCCGATTGCCCGTACCGTCCGGGCGGCGACGCTGGCGGAGTCGCAACTCGACTACGTGACCGCGGCCCGGATGCGAGGAGAGAAGAGCCTCTTCATCATCACCAGGGAGATATTCCCCAATGTGATCGGCGTCGTGATCGTCGAGGTGACGGTTCGGTTGGGCTATGCGATCTTCACCCTTGCCACCCTTGCGTTCCTCGGCCTGTCCGGCGGTGACGTGACGGATCCGAACTGGGGTGTGGACGTGGCACAGAACTACCAGCAGATCGTTGCCGAGGTGTGGTGGCCTACGGTCTTCCCGGCGCTGGCGATCGGCAGCCTCGTCATCGGCGTCAACCTCATCGCAGATTCGATAGACAGGGTGTTGAGCTCATGAGCACGGTCCAGAACCCACCGATCGTCAGTGACGCCACGACGGCGGCGCTTGCGATCGAAAACCTCGAGATGTCCTACGTGGTGAGAGGCGTCCCACGAGAAGTCCTGCGGGGAGTCACGTTCGAGGTCCGGCCAGGCGAGGCGTACGGTCTGGTGGGAGAGAGCGGCTGCGGCAAGTCGACGACCGCCTATGCCGCACTCCGCTATCTGCCTCGCAACGGCCGTATCACCAGCGGCAGGATCATGGTCGACGGCGGCGATGTGACATCGATGTCCACCAAGGAATTGAGGGAATTCCGCGCCCGGAAGGCGTCGATGGTCTTTCAGGATCCGGTCCAGGCGGTGAACCCGGTCCTCAAGATCGGACGCCAGGTCGAAGAGGCATTCCTGGTTCTCGGCCACTCCAAGGAGGAGGCGAGAGAACTGGCCCCCCAGGCGCTCAAGCGGGTCCACATCGCCGATCCCGTTGCGGTGATGGAGCGTTATCCGTATCAGCTCTCCGGTGGGATGCTCCAGCGGGTGGTCATCGCCATGGCCCTGGCCTCCGATCCGACGCTCCTCGTGCTCGACGAGCCGACCACCGGTCTGGATGCGACGGTCGAGGCGGAGGTGCTCGACCTGGTGCGTGAGCTTCGGGACGAGATCGGTGCGGCCATCCTGCTGATCGCTCACAACCTCGGCGTGATTCGCAGCATGTGCGACCGGGTCGGAGTCATGTACGCCGGTCGAGTGGTCGAGGAGGGAACCGTCGATGAGGTCTTCGACCGACCGAGCCATCCCTACACCGTCGGCCTGCTGAATTCGATTCCTCGTCGGGGAATCAGGAAGACCGACCGCGAGCTCTTCACGATTCCGGGGAGCCTGCCTCAGATCGGCGATCCACTCCCCACCTGTGTCTACGTGGCGCGGTGTCCATTGGTCAACGACACGTGCCGTACCGAGGTCCCGCCGATCATCGCCCGGAGCGAGGGCCACTGGACTCGATGCCATTTCCCGGACCGGATCTCCGAGATCCCCGAGCCAGAGGAAGTCGCCAGCGAACACGCCGTGGGCGAGGTCGAGATCATCGGAGTGCATGGCGTATCGAAGACCTTCCGTCTGCGGTCGGGCGAGGTCCCCGCCCTGGTTGGTGTCGAACTCGGGTTTTCGGAAGGGGAGACGCTCGGCCTGGTCGGCGAATCGGGCTCGGGGAAATCCACCCTGGCCAAGACGATGCTCGGGATCTACGAGCCGGACGAGGGTGGAGCCATCACGCTCAAAGGCCGGCCCATGGCCGGTCTCGCCGTGAACCGGATCGAGGAGTCGATCCGTTCGATCCAGATGGTGTTCCAGAATCCGGACTCCGCTCTCAACCGTTCGTGGACGGTTCGGCGCATCCTGACCCGGGCGGTGTCCAAGCTGGCCGGTGTCACCGGCGAAGAGGCCGACGTGAAGGCGGTGGAGATCGCCCATGCAATGCAGCTGTCGGATCGTCACCTCGACATGCGGCCCCGGCAGCTCTCGGGAGGACTGAAACAGCGGGTCGCGATCGCCCGCGCCTTCGCCGGCGATCCTCGGGTCGTGGTCTGTGACGAGCCGACCTCGGCTCTCGACGTGTCGGTGCAGGCTGCGATCCTCAACCTGCTCGATGACCTCCAGCGCGATGTGAAGACCAGCTACCTGTTCATCAGCCACGACATCGGTGTCGTGCGCTACCTGGCCGACCGGGTTGCGGTCATGTATGTGGGGCGCATCATGGAGCTGGGGCCAACCGACGCGATGTTCTCAGGTCCCAACCACCCGTACACCGAGGCGTTGCTGTCCGCCGTCCCGAGCGTCGACGGTGAAGCCGAGAACCGGATTCCTCTGAAAGGCGAAATCCCTTCTCCCGCCAACCCGCCCCCGGGATGCGTGTTCCACACCCGTTGCCATCGGTTCATCGAAGGAACCTGTGACGTGCTCGAGCCTCCGGTCGTAGAGGTCTCCCCGGGCCACTCCATCCGCTGTCACATCCCGCCGGACGAGCTCCTTGTGCTGCAGAGTCAGCCCCGGGAGGCGGCCACGGTCCTGGACGTCTAGCCGCTCCTTCCTCCGGCACTCCTTCGCGATCGTGACCTTTCGACAGCTACTGACGAACACCCGAATCAAGTCGACGCCGTTCACCGATCGGGTCGACGCGGCCGGGGCCAGTGTCTACACGGTCTACAACCATATGCTTCTCCCGGTCGGGTATCGGGGGCTGGTCGAGGACTACCGGCACCTCAAGCGTCACGTCCAGCTGTGGGACGTGTCCGCCCAGCGCCAAGTAGAGGTTGCCGGACGTGACGCCACCCGGCTCGTGCAGCTCATGACGCCGAGGGATGTGACATCCGCGTCGCCGGGTCGGTGTCTCTACGCCCCCCTCGTCGACGAAAAGGGGGGCATGGTCAACGACCCGGTTGTGCTCAAGTTCTCCGACGAGCGGTACTGGTTGTCCTTGGCGGACTCCGATGCCCGGCTCTGGACGGACGGCCTGGCAGTCGGGCTCGGGTTGGACGTGACGATTCACGAGCCGGATGTTTCGCCGCTCGCAGTGCAGGGCCCCAAGTCGGACCTCCTGATGGATCGGGTGTTCGGCGAAGCGGCGACATCGCTGCGATTCTTTCGCTTCCGTCCGGTCGATTTCATGGGTCACCCGCTGGTGGTGGCCCGGTCGGGGTGGTCGAAACAGGGTGGCTTCGAGATCTATCTCGACCGGCCCGAAATGGGTGAGGATCTGTGGGACGCTCTGTGGGAGGCGGGACAGGACCTCGAGGTAGGCCCCGGCTGCCCCAACCTCATCGAGAGGATCGAGGGCGGTCTGCTGTCGTACGGGGGCGACATGGATCGGTCCTACAACCCGTTCGAATGTGGCCTGGAGACCTATTGCGAGCTCGATCGACCGATCGAGTTCCTCGCCCGGTCCGCCCTGGAGCGGATTGCGCCCACCGGTCCGGACCGGAGGATCGTCGGGTTGCGAATCGAGACCAACGTGCTCGAACCATGTGTGCGGCGCTGGCCTGTCACCGCTCAGGACGGGCGATCTGTGGGTTGGGTGACTTCGGCGGCGATGTCCCCCGACCTGGGCTGTGGAGTGGCGCTGGCGACCCTCGAGCGGGGGTTCTGGGAACCTGGATCGTGGGTCGGTGTGGAGGCCGACGAGGGACTGCTTCAGGCCGAGGTGTCGGCGCTGCCGTTCGCAGTCTGATCGGATCGGACCGGGTTTTGACCGTCTGGGGGCCGCTACGTATACTCATTTCCCGTAGTCGTGCGCGAGCACTTGCGCGAGCACTTGACTGCGCGTCCCTGTCCGCCATTCTCCTCCGCTTGTGTGCAGCATGCGGTCAGGAGCAACAAAGCAGGGTCTGGTCCGGCGAGATCTGGGCCATCAGGATTTGGTCCATAAGGGGCGTCGTCCGATAGGGGCCCGCCAACCGCTCGAGGAGCACTATGCCAACGATTGAGCAGCTTGTCCGCGAGGGCAGGAAGCCAAAGAAGAAGAAGACCAAGACCGCCGGTCTGGCCGGTGCTCCCCAGCGCCGCGGCGTGTGCACACGCGTGTACACCGTGACCCCGAAGAAGCCGAACTCGGCTCTTCGGAAGGTCTGTCGTGTTCGGCTCTCGTCCGGTATCGAGGTGACCGCCTATATCCCTGGCGAAGGCCACAACCTTCAGGAGCACTCGATCGTGCTCGTTCGTGGCGGCCGGGTACGCGATCTTCCTGGCGTGCGCTACAAGGTCATCCGAGGCACACTCGACGCCTCCGGTGTCAAGAACCGCAAGCAGGCTCGCTCCCGGTATGGGGCCAAGAAGGTGAAGGACTGACATGCGGCGCGCACCAGCCCAGAAGCGGACCATCGAACCCGATCCGGTATTCCGAAGTGTCCTCGTCAGCCAGGTCATCAACAAGGTGCTGCTCAAGGGGAAGAAGGACGTTGCCCGCTCGATCGTGTACGACGCCCTCGAGCTCGTCGAGCGCCGTTCGAACCAGGACCCTGTGAACGTGCTCAAGCGGGCGATCGACAACCTCCGCCCCCAGGTCGAGGTTCGGTCTCGTCGGGTGGGTGGTTCGTCGTATCAGGTGCCGATCGAGGTTTCGCCCCGGCGCTCGAATGCCCTTGCCATCCGCTGGCTGGTGGGGTTCGCCCGCCGGCGCAAGGAGCCGACCATGTCCGGCCGGCTGGCCAACGAGATCATGGACGCATCGAACAACGCCGGTGCTGCCATCAAGCGTAAGGAAGACATCCACAAGATGGCGGAGTCCAACAAGGCCTTCGCCCACTACCGCTGGTGAGCGTCGGCGGGCAGACCGTCCGCCGACCCTGACAAGTGCATAACGACCGGAGTAATAGAGAAGATGAGTAACAACGCCGCGCTGTCGCACCTCCGAACGGTGCCGCTGAGCCGGACCCGAAACATCGGGATCATGGCTCATATCGATGCTGGGAAGACCACCCTCACCGAGCGCATCCTCTATTACACCGGT
>JBFHRE010000082.1:0-11447 GCA_041591895.1 Acidimicrobiia bacterium | reverse complement strand
GACGGTTGGAGGAGAACGGTCGAGGTGCTCGGACAGCTGAGATTGGAGTTGGGCCGCCCCACCGGGCACGACGCGCTGGCACCGCTGTTCGTGGTCGACTTCCCGACCTTCGAGCCGGTCGAGGGTGGCGGGTGGGCACCGATGCACCACCCGTTCACGTCGCCAACCGACGTGGCCCAGATGAAGGACGACCCGGAGAACTCGATCTCGAAGGCGTACGACCTGGTTCTCAACGGTTCGGAGCTGGGCTCAGGGAGCGTCCGGATCTTCGACTCCGAGATCCAGGCCCAGGTGTTCGACGTACTGGGTATCTCCCGGGACGATGCCGAGACCCGGTTCGGTTGGTTCCTGGAAGGCCTGCGATACGGGACGCCACCCCACGCCGGGTTTGCGATCGGAATCGACCGCTTCGTGTCGATCCTCCAGGGCGAGCCCAACATCCGCCAGATCATCCCGTTCCCGAAGACCCAAACCGGGACCGACCCCCTCACCGGCTCGCCGACCCCGGTCGATCCCACCCAACTCGCCGAGTTGGGAATCAACGTCATCGCCGAGCCCGGGTCGACTTCGTGACAACGACGTCGAAGTCGGCGCCGTGATCGGATGAGCGACCTCTTCGAGGCGCGCACCGAGGAGGTCCTGTCGAGGGTCGCGCCCCTCGCGGCTCGGATGCGCCCGCGAACCCTCGACGAGGTGGTCGGTCAGTCCGCGCTCCTCAAGCCGGGTGCGGCCTTCCGGCGACTCGTGGAATCGGGCAAGCCGGTGTCGATGTTGCTGTGGGGCCCACCCGGCACCGGCAAGACGACTCTGGCGCGGCTGATCGCCACCTACGCCGACGCCACCTTCGAGACCCTCTCGGCGACTTCGGCCGGCGTTAAGGACGTTCGCGACGTGCTCGCTTCGGCGAGGGAGCGGCTGGCAACGTCCGAAGTGAGGACGGTGCTGTTCCTGGACGAGATCCATCGTTTCAACAAGGCCCAGCAGGACGCACTGCTCCCCGGTGTCGAGAACGGAACCATCATCCTGGTGGGTGCCACCACCGAGAACCCTTTCTTCGAGGTCAACTCGCCGCTCCTGTCCCGGATGACGTTGTTCCGCACCGAGTCGATCGAGCCCGGTGACCTGGAGGCGCTCGTGGATCGAGCGCTCGGAGACCCCCGAGGGCCCTCCGACCGGGGGCTCTCGATCACCGCCGAAGCCAGGGAGTCGCTGGTGAGCCGGGTCGGCGGCGATGGCCGGAGCACGCTCACGATGCTCGAGGTGGCGGCCACCCTCGCCACCGGGAGGAACAGCTCGGTGATCGAGCTCGACGACGTGGAAGAGGCGATCCAGCGCCGCATCGTCCGCTACGACAAGGGCGGCGACCAGCACTACGACGTGATCTCGGCGTTCATCAAGAGCATCCGGGGATCCGATATCGACGCCTCGCTCTACTGGCTGCATCTCATGCTGGAGGGAGGCGAGGATCCCGAGTTCATCGTGCGACGGCTCGTGATCCTGGCATCGGAGGACATCGGTCTCGCCGACCCCAACGCCCTCCTCCAGGCAGTGGCAGCGGCCCACGCCCTCTCGTTCGTTGGCCTACCCGAGGCTGCTTTCCACCTCACTCAGGCCACCGCCTACTTGGCCGCGGCTCCCAAATCGAACTCATTGACCGAGGCGATGGGGGAGGCACGGCGGATCGTGCGCGAAGGCGCCAGCCCAACCATCCCCGCTCACCTGCGGGACTCCCACTACTCGGGGGCAAAGACGCTTGGGCACGGGCAGGGGTACCGCTACGCCCACGACTACCCCCACCACGTCGTAGAGCAGAGGTACTTCCCCGACGAGGTCGAGCCGGTTGCGATCTTCAAGCCGGGAGACACCGGCCGGGAGAAGGGCCTGCGGGAGACGCTGGCGTGGCTCGACGAGATCCTCGGACGGCAGGGACGGTGATCTTCCGCGACCGGGGGGCCGGGCACTGGTCGGCGGCACTGGTGCCCCTCGCACTGATCTCGGTGGGACTGATTCTCGCATCGTGCTCCACGGCTCCGGCCGATACGAGCGCCCCAACCGACATCTCTCCTGTTACGACGACGCCCCCCCAGACGACGACCAGTTCGACCTCCCCGCCGACCACCTCCGCACCGACCACGACCACCACGGAGCCACTCCCGCCCCTGGAGGGTCTTGATCTCGAGGTGGTCGCCGACGACCTGACGGAGCCGATCCTGCTTCTTCCGCTCCCCGGAACCGAGGAGTTGCTGATCATGGAGCGACGGGGGACCGTAGTCACCCTGTCCGACCGAGAGCGGTGGCTCGACATCGACGAACGGGTGAACAGCGAGGACGGCATCGAACCCGGCCTGCTGGGGCTCGCCTTCCACCCGGATTTCGAGTCGAACGGGCGTTTCTACGCCTATTACTACCGCTCGGATGCCGAACGGACTCGGCTGTCGGAGTTCCAGGTCATTGGAGGCCGGGCGGACCCTGGCTCCGAGCGCATGCTGCTCGAGATCGACAAGCCGACCAACCGCCACAACGGAGGGATGGTCCAGTTCGGCCCCGACGGGTATCTGTATCTGAGCGTGGGGGAGGGCGGCAAGGCCTCGGTCAACGCCCAGAATCCCGCGACGCTATTGGGCAAGATCCTCCGGATAGACGTCGATGGGGGCGATCCCTACGGAATCCCGCCTGACAACCCGTATGTCTCCGGGGGCGGAGCGCCCGAGGTGATCGCCTACGGACTCCGCAATCCGTGGCGGACCTGGATCGATCACGAGACCAAGACCATCTACATCGCCGACGTCGGGCAGGAGGACGTCGAGGAGGTCAACGTGGTGTCGCTCGACTCGTTGCCGGGCACCAACTTCGGCTGGCTGCGGATGGAGGGTTCCCAGTGCTTTCAACGCGGGTGCGACCCGGTGGCCGAAGACCTGACGCTGCCAGTGGTCGAATACCCGCACAGCGAGGGGTGCTCGATCACCGGGGGTGTGGTCTACCGGGGAACCGCCATCCCCGAACTCACCGGCCACTACCTCTACGCCGACTGGTGCACCGGGTTCATTCGCGGGTTCACGTTCGCCGATGGCGCCGTGACCGACGAGACCACCTGGATCGAGAAGGCCGGCCAGGTGAACGGGTTCGGCTTCGACCTCGACGGGGAGATCTACCTGCTGACGTTCGACGGGTCGGTCAAGAAGATCGTGCCGGTTCGACGGTGACGGGGTAGATTCGGCCCATGTTCGACCGGCTGTGGTGGTTCGTCACCGGAGGTGTGTTCGGCGGCTACGTCACCGTCCGCGCGCTCCGCCGCCGCCCCCGGGCGGTGGACCTTCGAGAGGCGGCGGTACACGCCGGAGCCGATCTCCTCGACTTGGCCGCTCGGGCCGTTCGGGCCCCGAGAAGAGCCTGACCGGTTCGTATCAGGACCTCGCACCGTCCGATCCCGGGCGCTGCGCTCGACTTCGCCGCGGGTCACCTCGGACTCTGAGGGTGGCCGGTCGTAGAATGCCGGCCCATGACCGCAGCAAAGCGGGCTCCCGTGCTCACACCGCAGGCGGAGGACTTCCCGCGCTGGTACCAGGACGTCCTCAACAAGGCCGAACTGGCAGACAATGGGCCGGTTCGAGGCACGATGGTCATCCGACCGTACGGGTACGGCCTCTGGGAGCGGATGCAAACCGAGATGGACAGAAGGATCAAGCGTGCCGAGGCGGAGAACGCCTATTTCCCACTGTTGATCCCCCAGAGCTACCTCATCAGAGAATCCGAGCACGTGGAGGGGTTCAGCCCCGAGCTGGCTGTCGTGACCCATGGCGGAGGCAAGGAGCTCGAGGAGCCGTTGGTGGTCCGGCCGACGAGCGAGACCGTGATCGGCGAGTTCATGGCCAAGTGGATCCAGAGCTACCGGGACCTGCCCCTGTTGCTGAACCAGTGGGCCAACGTCGTGCGTTGGGAACTGCGCCCCCGCATCTTCCTGCGAACGAGCGAGTTCCTCTGGCAAGAGGGCCATACGGCTCACGCCACGCAAGAGGACGCCGCTGCCTATGCGGCCAAGATCCTCCACGAGGTCTACGCCGACTTCATGGTCAATGTGCTGGCCATCCCGCTCCACCTCGGCATCAAGCCGAGCTACGACCGCTTCGCCGGGGCCATCAACACCCTGGCGTGCGAAGCCATGATGCGCGACGGCAAGGCACTGCAAATGGGTACCAGCCACGAACTCGGCCAGAACTTCGCGAAGGCCTTTGACATCCTCTATCTGGACGGCGACAACAACCAGCAACACGCGTGGACGACCAGTTGGGGTACCTCCACCCGAATGGTCGGCGGGTTGATCATGGCACACGGCGATGACAACGGTTTGCGGATTCCGCCCGCGCTCGCCCACATCCAGGCCGTCGTCATGGTCGTTCGAGGGAGCGGTGAGGTCGACAGCGCGGCCGGCAAGCTCATGGCGGGCATCGGCGACCACGGCGTCAAGGTCCGCCTCGACGACCGGACCGACACTCCCTTGGGACGCCGGATCACCGACTGGGAGCTGAAGGGGGTGCCGGTTCGAGTCGAGATAGGCCCCCGCGAGTTGGAGACGAACGAGGTCACCGTCGTCCGGCGGGACACGGGCGACAAACGGCGGGTCGGCGTTGAGGGCGCATCGGCCCTTGTGGCAGAACTCATGGCCCAGATCCAGGACGAAATGCTCGCCGACGCCCTTGCATTTCGAGAAGCCAACACCACGGATGCCACCACCCTCGACGAGGTGCTGGATGCTGCTGCCACCGGCTTCGCCAAGGTCCCGTGGGAGGTGGTCGCAGACGAAGACGCGAAGGCCGCGCTGATCGACGGGGCTGTCACGGTCCGCTGCATCCAGCGCGCCGACGGCACCATCCCCGAGAACGAACATGAACCCGACCTCGTCGCCTATTGCGCCCGCAGCTACTGACGCTCACATCTCCCACCGACAAGCCGGCTATCGAGCACCTAGCCGCGCCCTCGGTTCGGCGATCCGCTCCAACCAGGCATCACCCGGGCGGTCCCCTCGCTTGCGTCCGGGCAGTCCGGTTCAGGTGCTTGTCGTCGTCGCCCGATCGGCCGGGCCCGACGCGAGACGCCAGACGGCATATACCGATCCGGCCGCCTCTTCGACCCCGTTAACCTTGCCCCCTTCATGGACGCCACTCAGATCCGCCGTACGTTTCTCGACTTCTTCGAGGCCCGCGACCACGTCGTCAAGCCCTCGGCCTCGCTGATCCCGGTCGATCCCACGTTGCTGTTGACCAACGCGGGAATGGTCCAGTTCAAGCCGTACTTCCTGGCCGAGGAGCCGGCGCCGTTCAAGCGGGCGGCCACGGTCCAGAAGTCGGTCCGCACCATCGACATCGACATCATCGGCACGACCGTCCGGCACATGTCCTTCTTCGAGATGATGGGCAACTTCAGCTTCGGCGACTATTTCAAGAAGGAGGCCATGGCCTGGGCGGTCGAGTTGCTCACCGAGGGATACGGGCTCGACCCCGACCGTCTCTGGTACACCGCCTACGAAGAAGACGACGAGGCCGCCGACCTGTGGGTCGAGCACGTCGGGATTCCGGCCGAGCGCGTCCAGCGGGGCGGACGGGACAACTTCTGGCAGATGGGCGTGGCAGGGCCGTGCGGTCCCTGCGCCGAGATCTTCTACGACCGGGGCCCGGAGTACGGGCCCGAGGGCGGCCCGATAGGTGGGGGAGAGGAGCGGTTCATCGAGATCTGGAACCTGGTGTTCATGCAGAACATCCAGGATGTTCCCTATCACGTCATCGGGGAACTCCCTTCCAAGAACATCGACACCGGAATGGGCCTCGAACGCCTGGCCATGATCCTGCAAGGCGCCGAATCTGCATTCGACGTCGACACGGTGCGTCCGGTGAGAGACGCAGGTTCCTCGTTCACCGGCAAGACCTACGGGAAAGATCCGCTCGTCGACGTGTCGCTTCGCATTCTGGCCGACCACGGGCGCACGATGACGATGCTGATCGGCGACAAGGTGATGCCTTCCAACGACGGGCGGGGATACATCCTCCGCCGGATCATTCGCCGTGCCGTCCGCCACGCCTGGCAGCTCGGCGGCGAGGGCCTCGTCACCCCGCTGCTGGTTGACGCGACCGTCGAAGCGATGGGGTCGTGGTATCCGGATCTGACGGAGAAACGCAACCTCATCGTCGACGTGGTCAGTCGCGAGGAGGAGCGATTCCGTCGGACGCTGACGTCAGGGCACCAACTCCTCGAGTCCGAATTGGAGTCGATGTCCGAGGGTGACAGCCTCAAGGGCCCAGTGGCGTTCAAGCTGCACGACACCTATGGGTTCCCGATCGAGCTCACCCAGGAGATCGCCGCCGAACGAGGGATGGCCGTGGACCAGACAGGCTTCGATCAGGAGATGCAGGCCCAGCGCGAGCGAGCCCGCAAACAGTGGAGGGGTGGCGACGAGGCGCTCAAAGGCGAGTTCTACCGCAAAGTGATGGACGAGACCGGCCTCACCGAGTTCGTCGGATACGAACACGTCGAGAGCACCGGCCAGGTGCTGGCCATCATTCGCGACGGGGAGCAGGTCGAGTCGGCCGAACACGGCCAGGAGGTCGAAGTCTTCTTCGACCGCACCCCGTTCTACGCCGAATCCGGTGGCCAGGTCGGAGACACCGGTTCGGTCACCACCGCCACCGGGAGCCTCGCCGTCCAGGACGTCCGCCACGCAGTGCAGGGCCTGCACGGCCACCGCGCCAAGGTGGTGTCGGGTTCGGTCCATGTCGGGCAGGACGCACAGCTGTCGATCGACGGTCACCGACGCGACCGGATCCGGAAGAGCCACACCGGAACCCACGTCGTTCACGCCACCCTGCGCGAGATCCTCGGTGACCACGCCCATCAGGCCGGCTCCCTGGTGGAGCCGGGCCGTCTCCGCTTCGACTTCTCTCATTTTCAGGCGATGTCCTCCGAGGAGTTGGCCGAGGTCGAGCGCATATCCAACCACCGGCTGATCGACAACCACGACGTGAGCACCACCGTCACAAGCCAGGAGGAGGCCAAGGCGATGGGGGCCCTCGCATTCTTCGGAGACAAGTACGGCGAAACCGTGCGGGTCGTGAAGGTCGGTGACTTCTCGGTCGAGTTCTGTGGAGGCACCCATACCCACACCGCCGGCGAGGTCGGCCCGCTGCTGATCCAGTCGGAGTCGTCCATCGGCTCGAACATCCGCCGGATCGAGGCCCTCACTGGCGAAGCGGCATACGCCAGGCTGGTGTCAGTGCGTGAGGCCCTCGATGGAGCAGGGCGACTGCTCAAGGTCCCCCCGCTCGAAGTGCCGGGCAGGATCGAGACCCTGACCCGCAAGGTCGAGGAACTGGAGGACGAAATCGAGGCAATTCGCTCCCAGCGCCGTTCTGCCCTGGCCGCCGATCTCGCAGGACAGGCCCGGTCTGCCGGTGACGGGGTCCAGGTGGTCGTGGCCCCGGTGGGGGAGCTGGCCCCGGACCAACTGCGTCAGCTCGCCATGGGGGTTCGGGATCGGATCGGACGGGGGATCGTGGTTCTGGGCGCCACGAACGGAGGCAAGGGTGCCCTGGTGGGGCTCGTCACGCGAGATCTGGTCGACACCGGGCTCTCGGCCGCAGACCTCATTTCCGAGCCGGCCCGGAAGCTGGGTGGCGGTGGATCGCGCGATCCCGAGCTGGCCCAGGCCGGTGGTCCCAACGGAGACGGCTTGGAAGAGGCCCTCGCACTCGCCGCCGACCGGGCGATGGCCGCTCTCACGGAGTCGTGATCTGGGCCGGGTGATGGCCCTCGACTACGGCACCCGACGCGTCGGGGTGGCGTTGAGCGACCCGCTCCGGCTGGTGGCATCTCCGTTGTGTGTGGTGGAAGCCGACAACGCCGTGGCCCAGATCAAGAAGCTGGCCCGCGAGCACCGCCCCGACGTGATCGTGATCGGCCTGCCCGTATCCCTGTCGGGAACCGAGGGCGCATCGGCAGCCGGAGCCCGCTCGCTGGGAACCGCGGTCGGGATCGCCACCGGGATCCCTGTCGAGTATGTCGACGAGCGCTACACGACCTCGAAAGCCGAACGAGCCATGCTCGAAGGCAATGTGAGACGTCGAGATAGGCGACGCAAGATAGATAAGGTGGCGGCGGCACTCATCCTCCAGCATTACCTCGATCGAAGGACATGAGCCTCCCCCAACCACGCTTTCCCAAGCTGCGCGCCTCACGGCCGCTGGTGATCCTCGCCCTGATCGTCGTGTCCGGAGTGGGGATCGTCGCCGCTGCGTCGACGCTGGCCGAGGCGATTGGATCTCGTTTCACCGCGGACAGCAATGGAGGGGATGTGAACGTCGAACCCGGCCAGCCGGTCCAGGTGGACATCCCGCTCGGCGCATCCACCGCCGAGATCTCCGAGATCCTCGAGACGGCAGGTGTGGTCAGGTCGGCGGCCCAATTCCAGGCGCTGGCCCGCACGTCGGGCTTGGCCAACTCGCTCCAGGCCGGCTCGTACGACCTGTTCACCGGGATGAACCCCGATGAGGTGCTATCGATACTGCAGAGGGGACCCGTCTCGAGGGTGTTCCGGATCACGATCCCCGAGGGCCTGCGGGTGGCAGAGATGATCGCGCTCCTGTCCGAGGAGACCGGAATCCTGGAGGAGGACTTTGCCACCGCTCTGGCGGACGGAAGCGTCGCGACCACGTTGCGAGAGTTCCCGGACGAACGAGAACTGTCGGACTGGGAGGGACTCTTGTTCCCCGACACGTACGAATTCCGCCAGTCGGCGACAGCCGCCGAGATCCTCAACCGGATGGCCAGAACGATGGAGACCCGGGTCGCCTCGGTGGATTGGTCCGAGTTCGAAGAGGCCGGGTTCACGCGCTACGAAGGAATCATCATCGCCTCGCTGATCGAGTCAGAGGTGAGGGTGGCCGAGGAGCGCCCGCTGGTCTCCTCTGTGGTGCGTAATCGCCTCGCCGACGATCAGCGCCTCGAGATCGACGCCACGGTTCTGTATGCGGTGGCGAGCCGGGATCCGAGGTCGATCAACCTCGACGTCGACTCCCCATACAACACCTACCGGAACAGCGGGTTGCCTCCCACTCCGATCTCGGCTCCCGGTCTCGCTGCACTCCAGGCCGCCGCAGCCCCCGCCGATACCGAGTTCAAGTTCTACGTCCTGTCGGCGCCGGATGGAAGCCACACGTTCTCCGTGACGTTCGAGGAACATCAGGCTGCAGTCGCCAAGGCGAGGGCCGACGGGCTCCTCGGCGGGTAGATGCGCCGGTTCCTGGTTCTCGGCGATCCGGTGGCGCACAGCAGATCACCCGTCATCCACAATGCGGCGTTCGCCTTCTACGGGCTTGACGCGCATTACGACGCCGCCAGAGTCGATCGGGCCGGACTCGATGAGGTCGGGATGGCCATCCGTCACGGAGAATTGGCCGGCGCCAACATCACAATGCCCCACAAGGAGGCTGCGTTCGAGATCTCAGATCGGGTCGTGGGCCCGGCGGTCACCGCCCGTTCAGTCAACACGTGGCTCCGGGAAGATGGCCGGCTCGTGGGCGCGTCGAGCGACGTGCCAGGGATCGTGTCCACATGGTCACGAATGGAACTGGGCGACGGTCCGGCTCACCTGCTCGGTGCGGGCGGAGCCGCCGCCGCCGCTCTGGTCGCACTGTCGAAGCGTTCCCTGTCCATCTCCGCCCGCAGCGAGGCCAAAGCACGACAACTGCTCGATACCGTCGGGGTGGATGCGGTGGTGACACCCTGGTCGGAACCGGTCGAGGCCGTGGTGGTGAACTGCACACCGCTCGGAATGCACGGGGAACCGCTCCCCGGGGCGGTCCTGGAGACAGCCACTGGACTGTTCGAAATGGCCTACGGACCGACTCCGACCCCGGCTGCCCTCGACTGCCGCCGGCGGGGTTTGCCGGTAGCAGATGGGCTCGACCTCCTCGTTGCGCAGGCCGCAGTGTCGTTCGAGATGTGGTGGGATCTCCCGGCACCGTTCGAAACCATGATGTTGGCTGCCAGAAAATGACTCAAGCGCTCTAGTCACAAGGCCGAATCTTGTGTTGAGCCAAGGCAGGAGAACGTATGTCGCTCACAGGTAACTTGGAGGTCTTCCCGATAGAGGAGGTGCTCCGTCTGCTTGCCCGATCGCGGAAGACCGGATGCCTCCGGGTGGATTCCGCCGGACAGCAAGGAAGGATCTTCATCGCCGGGGGTGCGATCACCTTCGGCACCACCGGCACCGACGAAGAGGTTCGGCGCCAGGTGATCAACGCCGGTCTGGTGACCGAGGAGGACTTCCGCAAGGTGGACCTCTCCGGCGCGTCACTGAGCGATGTCCTCGCTCCGGGCGTATCCACCGTGGCCCTCACCGATTTCGTTCGGGAGCAGGTGGTGGAGTCCCTCTACCGGGTCCGCAAGGCCGGAGCAGGCAAGTTCGACTTCTTGGTGGACATTGCTTCCCGCTACCCGACCGGACAGGCACTCGACGCCGAGGTGGCCATCGGTGAAGCCGACCGTCGCTCAGTCGAGTGGGCCGACATCGAGTCGGTCGTTCCCGATATGAGGACCCCGTACCGGTTGAGCCGCGAACTGCCGGACGAGAACCCGGTCACGATCAACTCGCCGACCTGGCGCTTCCTGGCAGCGGTCGAAGCGGGTGCAAGCGCCGACGACATCGCCGAGAAGCTGGGACTGTCGAAGTTCCGCGCGGCCCGTGAAATGGCGTCGCTGGTCCGTGCCGAGCTTCTCGAAGAGGCTCCGGCGTCGATTCCGACCGCTCCGGCCGACGCTGGATGGTTCGTCGCCCCGGCTGAGCCGGTACCGGTTTCCGCGCCCGAACCCGAGGACGCATTCGAGATGCCGGAAGTCGAGACGCCTGCCGCCGAACCGGAGCCCAGCGAGTGGATGACGCCAGACACCCCCACCGGCTGGGAGATCGAGCGTGAGCCGCAGACGGAGGATCAGCAGGATGCCGTTGACGAGCCGACCGGCTGGGAGCCGGCGGCCCCCGCCAGGGCATCGCATGATGAAACCGTCGACCACGACACGTCCTGGTTCACCCAGGAGCCGGTGACGATGAGCGATGACGAGGACGATGAAGAGGAAGCCAGCGAAGAGACGGTGGCCGCAGAGCGCACCGCAGGATGGTGGACCGGGCCCAAGCAGGACCTGACTCCGACCGCCGAGGTGGTCGAAGAGGACGAAGAAGAGCAGGAAGCCGACGCCTTCCTCGAGAGCGTGTTCAGCCAGCTCAACGAGCCGGCCCAGGCTCCCGACGCACCGGCCGAGGACGATGCCAATTTCGGACTCGGGTTGCTGCGACGTCGTCGCATGGGCGCCGCGGCCCGCGACATCACCGGGCAGTAATCGCGGCCGACCGCATCGACTGCACGAGGCTCGAGAGGGCCCCGGTCTTCGGCCCGGGGCCCTCT
>JBFHRE010000081.1:0-11788 GCA_041591895.1 Acidimicrobiia bacterium | reverse complement strand
CTGGTCGAGCCGGTACAAGGTGAGGGCGGGTACTACACGGCGCCGGTGCGGTTCCTCCAGGCGCTCCGGGACTTGTGCAACGAGCACGGGATGCTTCTCATCTTCGACGAGGTCCAGACCGGCTTCGGACGGACCGCCGAGTGGTTTGCGTCCGATCACTACCCGGTAGACCCCGACATCCTCGCCCTCGGCAAGGGCATCGCCAACGGGCTCCCGCTGTCGGCGTGGGGAGCCTCGGCCGAGATGATCGATCGGTTCCCGGTCGGTTCCCATGGCACGACGTTTGGCGGAAACCCGGTGGCGTGCGCTGCCTCGCTCGCTGTGATGGACACGATGGGAGATCTGTTGCCACATGCCCGGGCCCTCTCCGATCATGGGTTCGAGCGCCTGCGCAAGCTCCAGGCGGCGCATCCCAGCATCGGGGACGTCCGGGGACTGGGGCTCATGATGGGCATCGAGTTGGTCAAAGACCCTGATACGAGGGAACCGGACAAGCTCGCCTTCCAGCATCTACACCGGTACTGCCTCGAGAGGGAGGCGATCATCATCGAGTGCGGTCCGGATGGGAATGTCATCCGGTTCATCCCGCCGTTGGTGACCACGATGGAGGAGCTCGACTGGGCGATCGACCTCATGGATGCCGCGCTCGTGGACTACGAGAACGGCGGAGCCGCCGGAGAATCGGTGACAGAGTCCTTCAGCGACGGTTGAGGTCGACCGGCTGCGAGGGACGATCTCACGAGAACGAGGAAACCGCCCGGGGTCCCGGGCGGTTTCTCACATCACTTGCGCTTGTGCCGGTTCGCCTTGAGGCGCTTGCGGTACTTGTGCTTGGACATCTTTTTGCGGCGCTTCTTGATCAGCGAACCCATGTGTCGATACCTCTGAAAACCTCGGGGAGACGCTCATAGCTTGGCCGCTCGACGGCGTCCGGTCAAAACGCGCCCCGGCTCGCGACGTCGAGAACCAGCACCTCGCCTCCCTCTCCTATCCGGGCTGTGAGGCCTTCGACGACCGACTCCAGCCGGTCGGCAGAGACGAGAGCGATCACCGACGGCCCTGCTCCGGACCACGAGGCGTGAGCGGCGCCAGCGGCGCGGGCGCTCGCCACCAGACCTGCCACATCGGGGCGCACCCGGCCTCGGGGCTCCTCGTGGATCTCGTCTCCGGCTGCTCCCGCCAACAGTTGATGGTCACCGGACGCGATCCCCATCATCAGCGCCGCCATGCGGCCGAGTGATCTCACGACGACGTCGCTGGGATACACCCCCGGCAGCGTCTCGCGGGCATCGACGGTGCGGAATGGCACCTCGGGAATCGCGACCACCGGCTTGAAGACACCGTTCCACGGCACCCGGTGGCATCGTCCGGAGCCGTCCACGATCACGAACCCGCCAAAAACGGCTGCGGCCGCGTTGTCTGGATGGCCTTCCAGGTCGGAGACGAGCCGGAACAGATGGTCTGCGGTCGGCTCCTCCCCCACAGCTCGCAGAGCGGCGAGCGCGCCGGCGGCATAAGCCGCCGAGGAGGATCCGAGTCCCCTACCGAGCGGAATGTCGTTGTGAACCTCCAGGTGGAGCGGTCGGTCCGCACCCACCGCCAGCCGGGCGGCGGTGAGGACAGCGTCGTCAGAATCGCCAGGGGCGTGCGGTGAATGGTGAACCACCGACCAGGCCTGAGAGGGAGATGCCACCACCCCGCATCGCAACTCGAGGGCGAGCGCGATGGCATCAAAGCCAGGGCCGAGGTTCGCCGACGAGGCGGGTGCCGATGCTTCAGACACAGCAGCCCATCCGGGCGAGAGCGCGGTCGACGGACATGATGCGAGGTTTCATCGGGCCAGAGTCTACGAATTCGTTCAGACCGCGAGTTCGCGGGTTTCGATTCGACTGACCCGGCCACTGATGGTGACGCCCTCGGAGTCCCACGAGAGACGGATGGTCGAAGGTGCGCCGACCTCGTCGCCCTGGCGCACCTCGATCGCGCCGTTCTGCATTCCCATGGCGCCGAGGGCCGCCGCCAGCGCCACTGCCGCGCTGCCGGTGGCGGGGTCCTCCGGCACCCCGAGACCGGCGGCAAAGAACCTGGCCCTGACGCCGTGACCATCGGACTCCCAAGCCCACACGTAGGTCTCGCCTTCCAATCCGACGGAATCGAATGCTGCGACTGCCGCCGGCGTTTCCAACTGCAGGAGTCGATACGGGAGGGGCATCTCGACGGTGTAATCCGAGACGATGCCCGGCTCGGGGCTCGGCCCTCCAGTCACCGGCTGGTCGCCGGGGCACATGACAGCCGAGATCTCGCCGTCGACCCGGTAGGGCATCTCGCCTATCTGACAGCGCAAGGCGCCGGGCCCACCCGGCCCCAGCCTTCCCAACACCCAGGCGGCACCGACCAGTGGGTGCCCGGCGAAGGGCACCTCGGCGGCAGGGGTGAAGATCCGAACCTGCGGAATACCTCCCGCCCGCCAATCGACGTAGATCGTCTCCGAGAACCCCAGATCCGTCGCAACCTGCTGCATCGTCTTCGGCGAAAGGCCACTCACATCCGTTACCACTCCGAGCGGGTTACCACCTTCCTCGCCCCGGGTGAACACCGACAGGACATAGCAATGTCGCATGGTTCGAGGTTAGGGATCGAACTCGATGCGGGCCGGCCGAGCACGACTACCGTCGCTCCTCGTGACCGACATTCTCGGACTCGACTCGTTGGTGGCTCAGATGATCGTCGGACTCGGTGCTGCGCTGATCCTCGGGAACGGATTCGCCTGGTGGAAGCACCGTCGTGGCGAGCGACCGGAAGGGTCGACCGGGGAGTTTCGGGCCGGGCGAGCGGCGTTTCTCATCGTGGTCGGGGTTCTGATGCTCGCCTGGGGGGTGGCCTCCTTGGCCTGACCGCCTGCAGGAGTCCTTGGACCGAGCAACAGGACCGCTGGTAGCCTGCCCTCAGATTGCGGGTGTAGTTCAATGGCAGAACACGAGCTTCCCAAGCTCGGAGTGAGGGTTCGATTCCCTTCACCCGCTCCACACACACGTATCTGCCGGCTGGAACCCTGTCGTCGCTCCGGGTCTACCATGCCGCCCGCACAAGGAGCGGACAGCCAGTGATCTTTTCCGACAGGACCATCAAGGCGGCCATAGCCGAAGGCCGGATCGAGATCGATCCTTTCGAGCCGACCTTCGTCCAGCCATCGAGCGTCGACCTCAGGGTCGATTCGGCGTTCCGGGTCTTCGAGAACCATCGCTACCCCCACATCGATCCCCGCTCCCCGCAGGAGGATCTCACCAAGATGATCGAGGTGACCGGCGGGGAGCCGTTCGTCCTGCATCCGGGCGAATTCGTGCTCGGCGCCACGCTCGAACGGGTCAGGCTCGGAGACGACATCGTCGCCAGGCTGGAAGGTAAGTCGAGCCTTGGCAGACTCGGCCTCCTCATCCACTCGACGGCCGGATTCGTGGATCCCGGGTTCGACGGGTACCTAACGCTCGAACTGTCGAACGTCGCCACCCTGCCGATTGCGATCTACCCGGGGATGAAGATCGGCCAGATCAGCTTCTATCAGATGACCACCTCCGCCGACCATCCGTATGGCACCAGCGAGGCCGGTTCGAAGTATCAGGGACAGCGCGGGCCCACCCCGAGTCGAAGCCACGTGGATTTCGAGGGCTGAGGCTCAAGTTATTTCGGCCCAGTGCCGATATATCGCGCAACAACCAAACACCGCCCGCCCTCTCTCTCGGAGTCCCTTCCTCCGGAATCTCTCTCCCCGCACGCGGACGGTGCGTCTGAAGGAAGCGGTCCTCGGACCGCTTCCTTCGCGTCCGGGGTTTGAACCCAGGGTCCGGGGAGATCCAGAGCCGTCAGTCGCGGCCGAGGTCGGAGAACTTGGTGAACTCGGGCATGAAGGTCATCTCGACCGTTCCCACCGAGCCGGCCCGGTGCTTGGCCACGATCACCTCGGCAATTCCCCGCTTCTCGGAGGACTCGTTGTAGTACTCGTCTCGATAGATGAACACCACGATGTCGGCGTCCTGTTCGAGTGAGCCCGACTCACGCAAGTCGCCGAGCCGGGGCCGCTTGTCCTCTCGACTCTCCAGGTTCCGGTTGAGCTGCGACACGGCGATGATCGGTACCTCGAGCTCGCGAGCCAGGTTCTTGAGATTCCGCGAGATCTCGGCGATCTCCTGCTGGCGGTTCTCCCTGGCGGTCCCCTGCATCAGCTGGAGGTAGTCGACCACCACCAAGCCGAGGCCGTGCACCCGCTTCAACCGGCGACACTTGGCTCGGATGTCGGTGACGGTGACGACCGGGGAGTCGTCGACGAACACCGGCGCGTTGTACAGCTTTCCGGCTGCGTCGGTCAACCGCGGCCACACCGCTTCTCCGAGCTGCCCGCTCCTGAGTTTCATCGAGTCGATCCGGGCGACGGCGCACAACATCCGGGTGGCAACTTCTTCCTTGCCCATCTCGAGCGAGAAGATGGCCACCGGCTTCCCCTCCATCGCCACGTTGGTGGCGATATTCATCGTGAGGGCGCTGTTGTGGACGACGAAGTCGTTCGCGACGAAGTTCGCATGCCCCGGAACCTCCAAATCGAACGTCTCCCACGGGCCGACCGGGTGGATCGAGACGATGTCGTCGAAAACGAGATCGGAGTTGGCGAGAGTCCACAACCTGCGACTGCCGAGCACCTCCGACAGCTCACGAAGGGTCGACCGGGTCGGTGATCGCCGCCCGGAATGCCAGTTGTGATCACCGGGCCGCCCGGTCGCTTCCGATATCACCTTCCAGGGAATGTCTCCTCGCTCCTTTTCGACGAGGTCCCACACCTCCGGTGGCAGCGATTCCCACCTGGCGGCTCCGCTGCTTTGGCCGGCCATCCGGGCTACCTCCCGCATGCTGCGTTCTTTGGAGAAGATCCCGATCCGGTTCGAAAAAGCTGCCACCGACCTCGGGTCCTGGAAGGCGACATCCCAGGCGACGCGGTACCCGCCGTCATACGCCACCCGGCGTCGGCGGACCTTGGCGACCACTCCAAACCGGAGCAGGAGGTGTTGAACGTCACGTGCCAACTGCTCCGATACCGTGGAGTACTCGACCCGGTAGATGCCTTGCGCGGTCCAGGCCGAACCATCGGTGGCATACAAACGGGAGAGGAACAGCGCCAGCTGGCGCTCACCGAGGCCGAAGATCGCGTCAGGCACCCGCTTTGTGTGGCTCGTCGCCCCTGTCAGGCCATGACCGTCGAGGATCAACTGAAGAGGGGTCCTGCGACCCGTGTACCCGAGGCGGGCGACGGCCTCGAGCACCCGGGTCCTGGTGTCCGGCGACGGACCGGGCAGACGGCGCATCGCTCGCGATGCCCACGGTGCGCTGACCCCGGCCTCGCGAGCTACATCGGCGAGAGTGGGGCGCTTGCGGCCCACGATCCGGTATGTGGGCCTTCCCCCATCCCGGACCAGCTCCATACCCAACTGGCGCGCCCAGGTTCGGGCATCTTCGACCACCATCGGGTCGATGTTGGTGAGCCGAGGAGTGGTGCCTGCCACGTTCCCATCGCCGAGCAGATACCCGAGCAAGGCGACCTCGGCATCGCCGAGATCGTCGACCCCAAACGCCGGCATCTGGCCTGCAACCGCCACCCGATCGCCAACCGACAGGCTCGAGAGCGGCTGCCACCCGGTGACGGTGTAGAAGGGGTGGTTGCCCGAGGCGACGATCTTTCTGCCGAGGCGGGTGGTGAGCTCGAAACACTCCTGCACCCCGGACGCCTTGCAGGCGATCGGTGCAGTGACGTCGAAGCCCAGCCGGTCGGTGTCGAGGCTGAGCGTGTGAGACAGGTCGATTCCCTCGGCCGCGAGTCGAGCGATGGGCGTACGGCGCCCGGTCTTGGGGTCGACGACGAGTGTGTCACCCGACAGGCACTTGCCCATCGCAGGGCGGGCGGCGATGATCACCAGATTGGAGGGGTGAAGCCCGGTCAGCTTGCGGTCGAGGTCGCGGAACCCCGTGGACAGCCCGGTTATCTCCGATCCGCGGGCCTCCAACTCCTCCAACTCCTCCAACGTGGAGAAGAAGACCGGCCCGATGGGCTGCATCGAATCCTTGACCCTCCGCCCGGCCACGGCGAGCACGGTCTGTTCGGCCCGGTCGATGACCGCGTGGATCTCGTCGTCCAGTCGCATGGCCAGGTCGGTGATGGACGAGCCCGCCTTGATGAGGGCCCGTCGCTGGCTGTGCTCTTCGACGATCCCGGCGTAGTAGTCGACGTTGGAAGCCGACGGAACGATGTCGAGGAGACGGGTGATCGCAGAGATGCCACCGATCCGATCCACTTCTCCGGTGCGCCGGAGTTCCTCCGACACGGTGATGGCATCGATGGCCTGGTTGGCGTTGTAGAGCAGGCGCATCACGCGGAACACGGCCTGATGAGCCGGTCGATAGAAGTCGTCCGGATCGAGCCTGTCCATCACCTCGTTGGCAGCGTCCTCGGACAGGAGAATGGCGCCGAGCACGGACTCCTCGGCCTCCACCGATTGAGGCGGAACCCGACCCTCCCACCGGTCGTCGCGCCGGTCGACGGTGGCGGTCACGAATGATCTCCTCTCACGGGTCCAGGCCTAACAGATGCATCTGACGGAAAAATGCCCGGGTGGGGTGCCCGGGGAAGAAGCTCACCGTAGCCCTCCGATCACCAACGCGAAAACCCATCAGCAGGAAGGCTTTCGCGACTTGGCGGAGGTGGTCTGACCGCCTCCGCCAAGTCCATGTCCGGCCGCAGAACCCGATGGGCAGCGGCCAGGATTTCGTTCGTACCAGCCGGCCTCAGGAAGGAATCACGTCGATGGTCACCGGGAATTCGACCTCTGGATGGAGACGAACCCACACCTCGTGGAGCCCGATCGCCTTGATCGGCTTGCGAATGTCGATCGTCTTCCGCTCCAGCTCGACCCCCGTGAATTTGCGGATCCCCTCGACGACGTCGGCGGTTCCGATCGATCCGTAGAGCTTGCCCTCGTCTCCGGCCTGCGCGGCCAGAACCACACGGGTCCCGGTCAGCTGGCTGGCCGTCCGGGTGGCGGTTTCGTGAGCCTTCTTTTCGGCCTCGATCCGAGCGGTACGGAGCTCCTCGGCCTGGGCCAGGGCCCCCGGGCTCGCCTTCACTGCCTTCTTCCTGGGAAGCAAGAAGTTGCGCGCATAGCCCTCGGACACATCTACGACATCTCCCTTTTTGCCGAGACGATCCACCGTCGAAAGCAGGATGAGCTTCATCGGTGTGTCCCCACGTACGGCAGGAGGGCCATCTCCCGGGCCACCTTCACGGCATTTGCCATCTCGCGCTGGTGGCGAGGGCAGTTTCCGTTCACGCGGCGGGCACGGATCTTGCCGCGGTCCGACACGTACTTGCGGAGCAGGGCGACGTCCTTGTAGTCGATCCACTCCGACTTCTCCTGGCAGAAGGCACAAACCTTCCGCTTCATCCGCCGGCCGCCACGAGACGGGCCGGAGCCCTGCTCCGGACGGCGACGGCGCTGCTTCTTCAGCGCCGCGCTGTTGTTGCTGCTGCGAGCCATTGATTACTCCTCGATTTCAGATCAGAACGGGGCTTCGTCGGGCCCGTAGTCTTCGCGAGCGACCGGTCCCGGGGGCGGCGAAGCGCTGCCCCCGAAGTCGCCCCCACGGCTGGTGCGATTGACCGAGGCCGTCGCCCAGCGAAGGCTCGGACCGACCTCGTCGATGGCGATCTCCACGACCGACCGCTTGTCGCCTTCCTGGGTCTCCCAGGACCGCTGCTCCAGGCGCCCGACCATGATGATCCGGGCCCCCTTCTGGAGGGACTCGGCCACCGATTCGGCCTGTTCGCGCCATACGGTGCCGCCGAAAAAGCTCGTGTCCTCCTGCCAGTCGCCGTTGTTGTCGCGCCAGCGACGGTTGACGGCCAGGCGAAGACGGGCCATCGGAACTCCGGACGGAGTGAACCGCAGCTCCGGGTCCTCGACCAGGTTTCCGATCAAAGTGACGTTGTTGGTTGACATCTTGCTGCTCCTCTCGAAGGCCTCCCCACATGTCCGACTATGCCACCGGTCGGTGACAATTCCGGGTGGGAGGTCAGTTGCCGGGCCGCACCACCTTGTGGCGCACGACCTCGTCGGCCAGGGACAGCATCCGGTCGAGGTCGTCGACCGCCGAAGGCTCCCCGTCGAATGAGATCACCGAGTAGTAGCCCTCGTGGAGATGCTTGATCTCATAGGTGAAGCGACGCTTGCCCCAGAGATCCGTTGACTTGACCGTCGCGCCCTTGCCGGCGAGAAACGATTCGACCCCGGACAGCAACGACCGGACCTCGCTCTCTTCCAGCTCGGGCCGATGAATGGTCATCAGCTCGTAGCTGCGCATGTGTTGTTCCTCCTGTGGACATCCACCGGCTGGTGGAAGGCCCCGCCCGTGCGGCGGAGCAGGGGTTGGACCGGCGCGACGGCTGTCGTGCCGGTCGGTGTGCGACGGAGTCTATCGAACTCCCGTCGAGCGACGAAAAGCGATCAGTCGAAGGAGAGGTCGATCCAGAAGCAGGCACCGCCGAGGATCTCTGAACGGCGGTATCCAGCCGACCCTCCGTGCGCTTCCGCCAGGGCGCGTACGATGGCCAGCCCGAGACCGGAGCCGGGGATGGCGGAACTGAGCCGGTGGTCACCGCGTTCGAAGCGCTCCCAGACGAGTTCCTCGTAACGAACCGGGATGCCGGGTCCGTCGTCGTGCACCTCGAGGATCCGATGCTGACCCTTTCGGCGGGCGATGACCTCGATCGATCCACCGCCATACCGGTGCGCATTGGCCAGCATCGCCGAGACCATCTGGATCAGGCGCAGCCGATCTCCGTAGAAGCCGAGCAGTGGTTCTATGCGGGCCTTGACGGGCAGCGGACCAGCGGTCACGTCGAAAACCACCCGGATCGCATCGGCCACCAGGTTCTTGGCGTCGACCGCCTCCCGGTCCAGGCTGACCCGGTTCAACCGATCGCGCACCAGAGACACCATGTCCCCGACGCTCTGCGCGAGATGACCGGATTGGGTTCGGATGATTGCGGCCATCTCACGCTTCTCGTCGTCGGGGAGCGTTTCCCAGTCAGAAGCGATCACCTCGGAGAATCCGGCGACCGCTGTGAGAGGGGTCCGTAACTCATGGGACACCGAGGCGATCAGCTGATCCCGTTCCGCCTCCACGAACTCCCGAGCCTCACGTATCGAGACCGCCTGGCGGATGATCACACCGACGGTGATGAACAGGGCCGACCAGGCGACGGACTCGAGGACCTCCACCTCTAGATCGAAGATGCGCCAGAAGAAGAGGCCGAACACGGCGACAACCCAGGCGTAGGGCAAGAGGAGCTTCCACAAGCGGGGCCGGACGACTGCGCTCTCGCGGCGGGCAAGTGGACGCCGCATGTGGCGGGCGACCATGCCGTACCCGGCGTAACCGAGGAGCCAGATGCCGTCGAGCGCAGACCCTGCCGCGTAGCCCGTGGTTGCCTCGAGCGCCGGAAGGGCGATATCGGCCGCAACGATGAACCCGAGGGCGACCAGCAGCCAGACCAAACGCCGATCCAGCCGGTAAGGGCTGCGACGCAGAATCGCCGTGATGATCGCCGCCATGACGAACACGTCGAGCAGCGGATAGGCCAGGTTGACCGCCTGCTCGATCGGCACTGCCCCGTCGACGAACACGTCGGAGGCATACCACTCCCACACCAGGGTCCCGAATGCGGCGGTGCCGATCAGGGCGTCGAGCGAGACCCTCAGGTTGGTGAAACGCGACCCCGACAGATGCGGCAGGCGAAGAATCCCGATGGTCACGACCGGGTAGAACGCAAGGTAGAAGAGGTCCGGTAGGCCGGGGAACGCGACCTCTTGGCCCAGACCGATCTCGATCACCGACCACGCCGCCTCGCCGAGCAGCGTGAGGCAGATCCCGATCCAGATGAGCCGCCAGGCGGGCCGGCTGTCGGCATCGACGTACTTGAGCGCCCGAAAGCCCGCATGACAGGCGAGCGCGAGCACCAGTGGATACACGATGTCGCTCACCCACATCGCGGCCACGTCGCCGCCCCAGCCGACCGTGAAGTAACCGGCTGCCAGTATGCAGGCGGCGATCTGGAGGTCGAGAAGTCGGTCGAAAGGATGCCGTCGCCCGGACGCGACCTTTCGGAGCCGGGCAGGCCCATCGAGGGTCGGGTTGTCGGGAGGCGCGGGGGCCTCGACGACGGTCGCAGACATCGTTGGGTACCTGTCGGCACCAAACGCCAGAAGCTGAACGGGCGGGTCAGAGATCCAGTTTCAGAATGCTGGCGGGGCGGGTTTCGCCCATGGTCCCGGAAGGCATCTCGACCGCGTATGCGAACGCATCTGCCGCCCGGTAGAGGGGGCAGGGAGACTCGTTGCAGGGCACCATCTCGAGACGGTCGACAATCCTTCCCTCCCGGTCGAAGAACGCGATATCCAGGGGAATGAGGGTGTTGCGCATCGTGAACGCCACCTCGACCTCGGCGTCGAAGACGAACAACATTCCATCGAGCTCCCCGAGGTCTCGAACCTCCATCAGTCCGCGCCCGCGCCGGTCAGCGGTGTCGGCCAAGGCGAGCATCATTGGTCGGTCGTCGAGGGAAGCCTCGACGACCTCGAATCCGACGACGTCCCCGGTATTGATCGCGACCGACGCCAGGGTCGAAAGGCCCGGCATGGAATCGGCCGGGCTCGCATCCCCCGGGCTCGAATTCGCCGGGCTCGAATTCGCTGGGCTCGAATTCGCTGGGCTCGAGGCGCCCGGCCCAGTCGTGCTACACGCCGTGATCAGTAGGCAAACGGCAACAAATCGTCCGATGACCCGCCCCCCTCGAGGAACGCCGCCGCCGCCTCATCCGCCATGTGATAGATCTCGGACTCGGCGGGAAAGGAGCCGGAACGCACGTCGTCGGCGTAACGGGAGAGGGCAGCCACCGCCCGGGCGCCAAGGTCGGCGTATTCACGGACGAACTTCGGATATTTGCCGTTGCCGAGTCCGAGCACGTCATGAAAGACCAGGACCTGTCCGTCGGTTCCCGCTCCGGCGCCGATGCCGATCGTCGGCACCGAGACCGACGCAGTGACGGTGTCCGCCACCACGTCGGGAATCCCCTCGAGGACGATCGAGAACACTCCCGCCGCATCGAGTGCCTTGGCATCCTCGACCAGTTCGTGCGCCGCCTCGAGGTCACGACCCTGAACCTTGAACCCGCCCATGGCGTTGACCGACTGCGGGGTGAGGCCGACATGGCCCATCACCGGGATCTCGGCATCGATCAGGGCCTCGATCATCTCGATGCGCTTGCGACCGCCTTCGACTTTGACCGCCTCGGCTCCTCCTTCGCGGACCAGCCGGCCTGCGTTCCGAATCGTCTCCTCGCGCGACACGTGGAAACTCATCCACGGCATGTCGGCCACGACCAGGGAGTGCGGTTTTGCTCGCGCCACCGCCGCCGTGTGCATGACCATCATGTCGATCGTCACCCCCAGCGTCGTGTCGAGACCATGAACGACGTTGCCGACCGAGTCACCGACGAGGATGACGTCGATCCCGGCCTCCGAGGCATAGCGGGCCGAGGGATGGTCGTAGGCGGTGACCATGGTCACCTTGTCGTGGCCCTTGCGGGCGAGGATTCCGGGTACGGTGACCTTGGGTCGGACCGGGGGGCTGCCATCCGGGGCCCCGCCCGCCTGGGCTGGATTGTCCTGGGCTGGATTGTCCTGGGCTGGAT
>JBFHRE010000080.1:0-11822 GCA_041591895.1 Acidimicrobiia bacterium | reverse complement strand
TCCTCATGCGCCAATCTCGCCGCAGCGCGGACTTCCGAGATCCGGGCCGCAACCGAATCGGCGTCTACATCGAGGATGGATGTGTACCTCCCGGCTAGAGACGACCCAGGGGCGTCCTCCATCGCCCCGCTGGAGCGCACCGCGAAACGGCCTTCTCCCAGGCGATCGAGCTGGCGTCGGAGGTCCTCTTCTCGCAGGGGAGTGTTCGGTGTTACGACAAAGCCGTCCGGAACGTCGAAACCGCTGCCCAGCAACCGTCCCAGGGCGGCCGCCTTGCCCCCAACGCTCGCCAGGGGCGCCGCGGCGGCCTCCACCAGCGAGATGAACCCGTTGGTCACGATCGAAGGCCTCGGATCACGGTGCGGATCGCCCACATCACTTCGTCCGCGGCCTGGTCCGGTGTCAGTTGCAGGCGGTCCCGCCATTGCTGGAAAGCTTCGGATGTGGTGAGGATCAGCGCCAGGCGCGCCACGTGGTCGAGTTGGTCCGGATCGAGATCCGGCGCGATGCCGCCAAGAGCCCGGCGGAACGCCTCGAGACGCTCTGCGCTTCCCTGAACTCTCACATCTCGGCCGATCCTCGATGCGAAGGCGGCCCGCATCAGGTCGTCGGTCTCTTCGAAATGTCGGAACACCCTGTGTACCGCCTCGTCGATCGCGTCCAGCGTCTGGGGGATCGACTCCACTTCCACCCCTGTGCGTCTACCGGCGTACGGAACCAGTGCCTTGAGCAAGCCGGCCTTGTCGCCGAAATGCCGGTATACGGTCGCTATCGAGACCCCGGCCCGTTCGGCGACTGAGGGGATCGAGAGGGTGTCTACACCTTCGGCCAGGACCTCGACCACCGAGTCGAGGATTCTGTCCCGCGTCGCCGCGGCTTGCGCCGTCCTCAGCTCCGAGTTGTACGTCCGCGAGCCCATGGTCTTCCTCAAACGAGTGATTCAGCACTCGGGAAATTCAGTATATGGATCATATCCTCAATTAATCGTAGCGGTGCAGACTCGGCCGCGAGCTACCGGCAGCTGGTAGCTGGCAGCCGGCGGCCGGTAAGCTCGATCTGTCTTCCAATCAGGAGCCAGCATGCGCCCCGCAGTCATCGTCGATGCCGTCCGGACCCCGGTGGCCCGTCGCAACGGCAAATACCGGGATATCCACCCGGTCGATCTCGCCTCCATCCCGCTCAACGCGCTGATCGAACGCAATGGCATCGATCCCGGTCTGGTCGAGGACGTGATCATGGGCACCGTCATGCAGACAGGCGAGCAGGGGCTCAACGTTGGTCGCAACGCGGCCCTCGCCGCCGGGTTCCCCGAGGACGTCGTCGGCACCACCATCGACCGTCAGTGCGGTTCGTCGCAGCAGTCGGCCCATTTCGCCGCCCAGGGGGTGATGGCCGGCGCCTACGACGTCGTCATCGCCGCCGGGGTGGAGTCGATGACCCGGGTCCCGATGGGGATCACCGCCCAGCAGGGCCCTGGAATCCCGTTCGGACCCAAGATGCTGGATCGCTACGCCAGCGGCCTGGTCCCCCAGGGGATCTCGGCCGAGATGATCGCCGAGAAGTGGGGTCTCTCCCGGAACGATCTCGATGAACTCTCGCTCGAGTCCCATCGACGCGCCGCAAGGGCCACCGAAGAGAAACGATTCGACACCCAGATCATCCCGGTGGAGGTCGATGGCGAGTCGGGCAGAGAAGTCGTGACCGTCGACGAAGGAATTCGCTTCGACACGAACCTCGACAAGCTCGGATCACTCCAACCCGCGTTCAAGCCCGACGGGGTGGTGACGGCCGGGAACTCCTCCCAGATCTCCGATGGGGCCGCCGCGCTCCTCATCATGGGCGAAGACATCGCCGAGAAGCTCGACCTCGAACCGATGGCCCGGTTCGTGTCGTTCAGCCTGGCGGGTGTCGACCCGGTGATGATGCTGACCGGTCCGATCCCGGCCACCTCCAAGGCCCTGGACCGCGCCGGTTTGACGATCGACGACATCGACCTGTTCGAGGTCAACGAGGCGTTTGCCTCCGTCACAGGAGCGTGGCGGGCGGAACACGGCGGCTCCGACCCGATGGCGTTGTGGGACCGGACCAACGTCAACGGGGGGGCCATCGCTCTCGGCCATCCGCTGGGCGCATCCGGTGCCCGACTCATGACCAGCCTGGTGCACGAGTTGGTCCGCAGCGGCGGCCGCTACGGCCTCCAGACCATGTGTGAGGGGGGCGGCATGGCCAACGGAACCGTCATCGAGCGGATCTGACCGGTCCCGAGATGGGATCGGGCGGCATCGGGCTTCTCAACCTGGTCATCGCTCTGGTGATCGGGTTGATCATCTGGCGGGCCAGCATCTCGATGATCCGTCTGCTCGGCACGCCACCTCCGGAGGTCGATCCCGAAGACGTGGTCGATGTGGAGCAGGACTACAAGTGCACGGTTTGTGGCACCGAGGTGACGATGACCGTCCAGAATGTGAGTGAGGCGTCGCCGCCCAAACACTGCCGGGAGGAGATGGTCCCGGTCTGGAGACCCTGACAGGGCTCGCGACTCGCGACTCGAGACTCGAGACCCGAACTATCGCTAGCGATAGTTCGTTGTCATGAAGAACCCGACCGCGATCGCCACCAGGCCGAGACCGGTGACCCAGTTGCTCATCCCGAACACGAACCGGGCCAGGACGAGCAGCACCCCGGCGCCCATCAAACCCGACATCACAGCCACGTACCAGGTGGGTGAGGGAGCCTTGGCTCCCGCCGACCGGGGAGTGGTCGGGTTCTTGGGCGCGGTGGGTCCGCTGTGCTTCGGCTTGCGGCGTTTCGATTCGGGCATGGCTCCGGTAAGTCGGGACGGGGGGCAGGCTAGTCGTCCGGCGTGACGAAGTGATCCGGATGCCGGGCTCGAATTGCAACCGGATCGCCCAGATACCGGGCGACGATATCCTGGGGCGCGATGCGGGTCCTCGTCGTCGACAACTACGACAGCTTCACCTTCAACCTCGTCCAGTACCTGGGCGAGCTCGGCGCCGACCCGACGGTCGTCCGCAACGACAAGCTGGCTCCGGCGGAGGCGGCCGCGATGAAATTCGACCGATTGGTGATATCGCCCGGTCCCGGGCGTCCGGCCGACGCCGGCTTCTCGATCGAGTACGCCGGGACCCTGGGCACGCAGATCCCCACGCTCGGAGTCTGTCTCGGGCATCAGGCGATCACCGAGGCGTTCGGGGGCAAGGTGGACCTGGCCCCCGAGCCGAAGCACGGCAAGACGTCGACCGTCCGCCACGACGGCAAGGGACTTTTCTCCGGCCTCGAGAACCCGTTCATCGCCACCCGGTACCACTCGCTGGCATCGGTCAGCCTGCCACCGGATCTGGAGGCCTGCGCCTGGAGCGTGGAAGACGACGTTGTCCAGGGGATTCGTCACCGGAGCCTGCCGATCACCGGGGTTCAGTTCCATCCCGAGTCGATCATGACCACCCAGGGCAAAGAACTACTGAGGAACTTCCTCAACCAATGAGTCCAGCTTGGTCGGCCAGGTGGATCAGATCCCCCCGGCTCGCCACCAGTCCTTCAGCCGCCAGCGCCTGCATCGCCTCTGCGGCCACCGTCCCGGAATCGGGGACCCTCATCTGCTCTCCTCGGGCGAGAGCCTTGAGGATCGCCGCCCGCGCCTGTCGCACCGATCCCTCGTAGGGGGTCTGGCGAGGAGGGGCCACGTAGACCGTCGGGTCCGCACACCAGTCGGAAACCGGACAGGCCGCGCAGTCCGGCGACGCCGGCCGGCACACAGTTGCACCCAGGTCCATGATCGCCTGGTTCCAGCCGGCCGGGTCGTGGCCGTCGACCAGTTGGTCGAGCGACTCGTTGGCAAGGACCGGCCGACCGATCCATCGCCCCACCACCCGCCGAAGGTTGGTGTCGACCGCCGCCACCGGTGCCCCGAAGGCGAAACAGGCAACCGCCGCAGCCGTGTACGGGCCGACGCCGGGCAGACGTGAGAGTCCTGCCACATCTTCCGGCCACCCGCCGTCGGCCACGATCGCCGCGGTCCGCCACAGGTTCACCGCCCGTCGCTGGTAGCCGAGCCCGTCCCAGAGTCGGAGCACCTCGGCCAGGTCGGCCCGGGCCAGCTCACCGGGGTTCGGGAAACGATCGAGGAAGCGCTCGTAAGCCGGGACCACCCGGGTGATCTGGGTCTGGTGGGACATCACCTCCGACACCAGGATCGGCCACGGGTGGCGGGTGGTCCGCCAGGGAAGCGGGCGGGAATTGAGTCGATACCAGTCGCGCAGCGCCCGATCGCGGGCGGCGACCGGTGCCGCTGTCACGTGTTCGCTTCAGTGGTTGGGGGGGTGGAGGTGGTGGTGGTGGTCGTCGGCGGGGGCGGCGGGGCCTTGCCCAGGTTGACCGCCACCGGGCTTCCCTTGGCCACCGTGAGGCCCGACGATGGGCTCTGGCGGACGATCCGATCCACCAGGCTGGGGTCGGTGACCTCGATTCTCGTCTCCAGGACCACCAACTCCAGGCCCAACTCGGCCAGGACGGAGCGGGCGGCATCGACCGTCATCCCGGTCAGGTTCGGCACCTCGACCGGCTCCGGTCCCTGCGAGATCTCGAGTGCGACGACGTCGCCCGCCTTCATCTCGGTTCCCTCTACGGGGTCGTGGCTGATCACCCGCCCGGCCGGGACCTCGTCGTCGAACGTCCGCTTGATCTCCCATGTGAGCAGCAATTGGGAGAGCCGGGTGGTTGCCTCCAGTTCCGTCATCCCCTCCAGGTTGGGCAGCACCACGGACTCGGGGCCCGCCGAGACCACCAGGTCGATCGGCGTGTCGGGCGGCGCGTCGGTCCCTGCGTCTGGACTCTGCGCCAGGACGGTGCCGGGGTCCTTGTCGGAGTCCGGGTCCTCCGTGACCTCGCCGAGCGTGAAGCCCTGGGTGTTGATCAACTGGACGGCCTGTTCGAGCGTCAGGTCGATGAGACGCGGGACCCGGAATTGCTGGATCGCCCCGGCCACGACGATCTCCACCTCGCTGCCCTCGGGCACCTCGGTGTCGGGTGGGGGATTGGTGCGGATCACCGTGCCTTCTTCGGCGTCCTCGCTCTCTTCGGCGACCGGAATCGCCACCAAGCCCTCGGCGCTCAACACCCGGATCGCCTCGGCCTGTTCCATCCCCACGACATCGGGGACGAAGACGGTGTCGGGTCCCCCGGGACCGCTCAGGAACCGGAACAGCAGGAATACGAGGACTCCGAGCGTCGCCAGCAGGGCGAACGTGCCAACGACGAACGCGAGGTTCGAGGACGGGGGCTCCTCGAGCTCGCGGTATGCCTCCTGGGGAGGAACCGTGGCCGGGGGCGGGGTGACCGGGATCATCCGGGTGGCGCTGCTGTCGCCTCCGCCGGCCATGGCCGCCGCGGCCGCGGCCGGGGTGGGGGTCACTTCGGCGGGGTCCTCTCCTCTCAGCACCCGCCACATGTCCTTGCGAAGGTCTTCGGCGGTCTGATAGCGAAGGGTCGGATCCTTGTGGAGTGCCTTGAGAACGATGGCGTCGAGCCCGGCGGGGACGTCGGCATTGAGCGCCGACGGCGGGGGGACCTCGCTCGACACGTGCTGGTATGCGACCGCTACCGGGCTGTCGCCTCGAAACGGGGGCTGGCCGGTGAGCATCTCGTAGAGCACCACGCCCAGGCTGTAGACGTCGGAGCGCTCGTCGGCCGGTTGCCCCTGGGCCTGCTCGGGGGAGAAGTAGGTGGCCGTCCCCATCACGGCGCCGGTTCTGGTCAGCTCGGCGGAATCGTCCCAGGCCCGGGCGATGCCGAAGTCGGTCACTTTCACCGTGCCATCGGTGGCGAGGAGGATGTTGCCCGGCTTGATGTCGCGATGGACGAGACCAGCCCGGTGGGCCACAGACAGCGCCGCGGCGACCTCGGCGGCGATCTCCACCGCCCGGCGAGGAAGGAGGGATCCGGCGGAGCGCAGCACCTCTCTCAGTGAGCGACCTTCGATCAGCTCCATCACGATGAAGTAGGTCGAGTCGAGCTGACCCCAGTCGTAGATCCCCACGATGTTGGGGTGGGTGAGGTTGGCGGCGGCCTGCGCCTCGCGCCGGAAGCGCTTGACGAAGGCGTCGTCGGCCGAGAACTGCGAATGCAGCACTTTTACCGCCACTTTGCGGCCCAGCAGACCGTCACGGCCCTCGTAGACGTCCGCCATACCGCCACGAGCGATGTGCGAGCTCAACTGGTAGCGGTCGGTGAGTGCGAAAGGGAGTTCCATGGAGCCCGGTGATTCTAAGGGGTGGGGTGGCGTTCTCCGGCTATCGGGCCGGGTTCGGGGGTGGATGTCATCGGTTGAGCCATGCCGAGATGAGCTGGGCTGCGATCGGGGCTGCCAGGGCGCCGCCGGTGGCGTCCTCCCCGGTGAGGCCTCCGTCCTCGATCAGCACCGCGATGGCGATGCTCGGGTCCTCGACCGGGGCGAAGGCGATGAACCACACATCGGGCGGACCGCCCGATCCCTGGGAGGTGCCGGTCTTGCCTGCAACCCGAACCCCGGACACCGACGCCCGCCCGCCGGTGCCGTTGGTCACGACCCTCTCCATCATCTCGGTCATGACCGCCGCTGCGGCCGGCGACAACACCCGTCGTTCGCGTACGGGTTCGAAGACGCGCTCGGTGTTCCCGTCGGCGTCGAATACCTGACGTACGACGAACGGTCGCATCATCTCACCGTCGTTGGCGATGGCAGCGGCGACGAGAGCCATCTGGAGGGGCGTGGCCCGTACGTCTCGTTCCCCGATCCCCGACTGCCCAAGGGCCGCCTCGTCGTCGCGGAGCTCGCGGGTGAGGAAGACGCTCTCGGCCGTCGGCCAGGGCAGCTCGAACTCCCGGTTGAAGCCGAAGTCGGAGGCCGTGTCGCCCAGCTGCTCGGCGCCGAGCCGGATCGCCAGGTCGGCGAACACGGTGTTGCACGAACGACTGAATGCCACCTGGAGGGTGACGGTGTCACCGGTGGAGCACACGCCGTCACTGAAGTTCGAGATCGTGGCAGACGAGTTGGGGAGCGGAAACTCGAGCAGGTCGGGGAACTCCGTCTCCGGGCGGGCCAGCCCGGACTCGATGGCCGACGCCGCCACGACCGTCTTGAACGTCGACCCGGGGGCATAGAGGCTGTTGCCGGCTCGGTCCACGAGGGGTTCGGCCGGATCGTCCAGCAGCCCCTGGCGGAAGTCCAGTGCGTCGGGCTGGGTGAGCGGGTTGGGGTCGTAGCTCGGCGCCGACACGTAGGCCAGCAGCTCACCGGTGCTGGGCTCGATCGCAACCACCGCGCCCCGCTGGCCCTCGAGCAGCGAATAGGCAGTGGTCTGAAGGGCCGGGTCGATGGTGACCTGGAGGCTGCGGGGGCGGAGGTCCCCTCCCAGCGCGGCCGCAATCAGGTCTGAGATGGTGAAATCACGCCGCGAGCGCAGTTCGTCGGTGAAGGTCCGCTCGAGCCCGGCGGAGCCGGCCAGGAGGCTGGTGTAGCCGACGACCGGGGCGTAAGCAGGGCCCTCGGGGTAGGAGCGGAGATAGGCGGTCGGTTCGTCGGGGTCCGGGAACGACTCGGCCAGGACCACGCCGTCACGGGTCACGATCACGCCGCGTTCCTTGCCGCTCTCGCTGAGTGCGGTGCGGGCATTGCGCGGGTCGTTGCGATAACGGTCCACAGCCAGCACCTGGTACCAGGTGACGAATCCGAGCAACACCCCGAACGCCAGGAAGATGGCGGTGGCGAGGCGGCGGGTCGGGCGGTTCATGTCGCCTCCTCATGGGAGATCCGGGCGAGGAGCGCCACGAGGATGAAGTTGCCCAGAAGCGACGATCCCCCGTAAGACATGAACGGCAGCGTGATGCCGGTGAGGGGCACCACCCGCAGGACCCCACCGATGATGAGGAAAGTCTGCACGCCGAGAATCAGGCTGAGCCCGGTTGCCAGGAGCTTGCGAAACCGGTCCCGTGAGGACAGGGCGATCCCGAATCCGGAGGCCACGATCAGGGCGTAGCCACACAGGACCGCCACCGATCCGGCGAACCCGAATTCCTCGCCCACCGCGGCGAACACGAAGTCGGTGATCGCATTCGGGATCAGATCGGGCCGTCCGAGTCCCGGTCCCGACCCGGCCAGGCTCCCGGTGCCGAGGGCGAAGACGCTCTGGCTCAGCTGGTAACCCGCACCGGCGAAGTCGGAGAACGGGTCGAGCCAGGCCGTGACCCTCCGCTGGACGTGGTCGAACACCCGCCACGCTCCGTAGCCGCCGATCGCGACCAGGGCGAGCCCGCCGGTCAGGTAGCCCGAGGCACCGGTGGCGGCGTAGATCAGGCCGATGAAGACCGAGAAGAGCAGCAACGACGCTCCGAGGTCGCGCTGGGAAACGAGCACTCCCAGGCTTCCGATCCAGATGGCGAGCAGAGGGGCCAGCTGGCGGGGCTCGGGGAAAGAGAAGCGGCCGATCTGGCGGCGAGCCTGGGTGAGGGCAGGTTGGCGGTCGGCCAGATATGCCGCCAGAAACGCGACCAGCACCAACTTGGCGATCTCGGCCGGCTGGAACGACATTCCGGTGAAGCCGAGATCGATGTCGATCCACAACCGCGACCCGTTCAGTTCGACGCCCCGAATCACCTTCAAGTCCGGCAAGAGGGGCAGGAGAAGGAGGACTACCCCGGTCGCGAACCAGATGTTGCGGTACCGGCGGAGCACGGTGATTCCCTGCTTGCCGGTCCAGGCGAGCGTGAGGAGGGCCGCGAGTGCTCCGATCACCAGCCACCAGCGCTGGAGCGAGGCCCGGTCCGGGTCGAGCCGGTAGATCTCGACGAACCCGAACACGGTCACGAGGGCAATCGGGGGAACCAAGGTGGTGGTCGCCATGGGAGCGAACCGGCGAATCCCGACGTGGACCAGGCCGAACGCGGCCCCGAAGATCAGGAACGTGAGACCGACCTGTGCCTCGGCCGAGCCTCCGCCGGCAAACTCGACCAACGCCACGCCGAACCCGGCGAGGGCCGCTGCCCCGGCGAGTAGCCCCGCCTCCAGGTTGCGGGTCATGCCTCGTCGGCCTCGACGAGATCGAACACCAGGGCGGTGATGTTGTCGTGCCCTCCTGCCCGGTTGGCCTCCTCCACGAGGGCCCAGGCCGCCTCCTCCGCGGTCGCCGCTTTGAGGTGCCGTTCGATCTGATCGTCGCCGAGCATCGAACTGACCCCGTCGGAGCACAGCAGGATCCGATCGCCTGCCACTCCGGCGAGATCGAACGTGTCGACGTCGATGTCGGGCGTCAGCCCGAGGGCCCTGGTGAGCATGCTTCTCTGGGGGTGGTTGGCCACTTCCTCGGGCGTGATCGACCCGGCCTTGAGATACTCCTCCATCACCGTGTGGTCCGTGGTGAGGCGGCCCAGTTCCCCGGCTCGCAAGAGGTAGGCCCGGCTGTCGCCGATGTGGGCGAAATGGAGAAACTGGGGCGGGTCGAACTCGACCAGCGTGAGCGTGGTGCCCATCCCGGCCAGGGACGGCTTCTCCTCGACCGCCTCGAGGATCGCCCGGTTGGCGGAGTGAATCCGCCCCTCGGCGCCGGTCACCTCCTCCGCTGCCGCCTCCACGGCCAGCCGCGAAGCAACTTCACCGGCGACGTGACCGCCCATGCCGTCGGCCACCATCAGGACCACGGGATCTCCGCTGCGGCCGGACGTCCGCGGGTAGGCGGAGTCCTCGTTGTTGGTGCGGATCCGGCCCTTGTGGCTGGCGACTGCCCAGATGACGTTCATCGAACCTCCATCACCGTCTTTCCGACTTGGACCGAGTCTCCCCGGTTGAGGTCCACGGGGGCGGTGACCCTACGACCGTTGACGTAGGTTCCGTTGGTGCTGCCGAGGTCGGTCAGGACAAGTCGGTCGTCTTTCGATGTGAGGCGGAAATGAAACTCCGATGCATATGGGTCGTCGAGTTGGATATCGGATTCCTGGCTCCGCCCCAGCACCGTCGAGTCGCGAACCGTGAAGTCGAGCCCGATCTGGCTGTCGGATTTCACCACAACGAGCCTGGAGCCGGGACGGCGGCCCCCTCCACCCTGGCGAAGCCCGAGGTGGGCGGAGATCGAGCGGGCCACCTGCCAGATGAACAAATACACCAGGGCGAGGAATATCAGTCGCAGCGCAGTGAGGAGGAACTCAGGCACGGCGCATCCCCTCCAGTCGGAACCCGGCCTCACCGAACACGAGAATCGAACCGAGACCGATCTCCACGGGCTGCTCGCCTACCCGCCGGCCGTCGGCCACCGTGCCGTTGGCCGAGCCGAGGTCGCGGATCAACACCTGCTCACCGATACGCCAGACGAGTGCGTGGCGACGGCTGGTCGTGTCGGCCGCAACCACGGCGTCGCACTCGGGGTCGCGCCCGATGACGCAATGGTTCACCGTCAGGTCGACCATCCCCTCTCCCCGGAGTTGCGCCCAGGCCGACCGGGGTCCGGCGTGAAGGCGCGGAGTGCATCGGAAGCCCCCTGGCGCAACCCCCGAATCCGCCGAGAACCGGATTCCGACCGGTCCGTCCATGCGCCACCCGCGCTCGAAAGCAGACTCGTCGACCAGGTCGGCGAGGCGGGCTGCAAGGCGGGCCGTGTCCTCGTCAGGCGGAAGGTCGGCCGGGTTCAAGTGGATTTCGAATTCGTTGGGGGCAATCGGCCCGTGATCGCCGGTCGTGGAGGCGAGGTCGGCCTCGCGCATGAGCCGCGCCGCGATCTCCACCGGGTGGAGCGGGCCCCGAAAGACCCGTCCGGCAGCACCTTCCAGCAGCGATTCGATGCGGAGTTCCAACTGGCGAAGCAGGTTCATGTCGCCGGAAACGCTACCCGGACCGCCGGGTTGCGGGGAAGAGCGGCCACCTGACGGAGGGGCCACCGGCTCCGCTACCATGCCGGGTCCACTCGGGCGAGTGGCGGAATTGGCAGACGCGCAGGATTCAGGTTCCTGTGATCGCAAGATCGTGGGGGTTCAAGTCCCCCCTCGCCCACCGAGCAATCTGCTCAATCCAGCGCTTGCTCCCTCTTGAGCTTCCGCCAGCCACCAGCCCGATTGTTGGCGATTATCTGCCGGAACATCGCGGCCAGAGGTTCCGTAGGCACTGTCTCGCCCTCGCGCACCGCCACTGTCCTGGCAGTCTCGTTCGCGTGGCCCCCCGTGATGATGCCCTCTGGGTCTGGCACGATCGCTCCGTCGTAAAGGAATATGTTCACGTGCTTCTTCGCCGCGAGGAGAGCACATATGTTGCCTTCGAGCACGAAGTAGGGCTGAACGGTCCGCTTGATCGTCTCTTCGACTTCGGGATCAGCCGAGTGCACCAGAGTGCGCACCTGCCGGCAGATCTCCTGCTGCCATTCGGGCAGCGCATCGATGTACTCATCGACTCGTGGGTCTTTGGTCCAGGTCACACGGGGAGGTTAGGTCGAGCCTCTCGACGCGGAAGCCTGGCTGTCGATGCTGGGAACGATCATGGCGGTGGCGGTGTCGTCCCAGCCCAGGTTCACGGTTACGGCTGGGGTTACAAAACGGTGTAGTTTCGCCCACCACCCCGTCTTCCCGGCTCTCGGTCGTCCCACAACCTATGCGGTGGCCGAGTCGCAGCAAGAACGGACCTTCTGATTTCTGTCGGTGACCCCCGCAGCGGCACACAGGCCCGGTTGGTACCCTCGACAGGTGGCGATCACGGTCGGGCTCCAACTCTGGAACCAGGTATACACGTGGCCGGAGGCCCGGGAGGCCGCCGTCCGGGCAGAACAACTCGGCTATGACGGACTCTGGAC
>JBFHRE010000079.1:0-11874 GCA_041591895.1 Acidimicrobiia bacterium | reverse complement strand
GACTGGGCGCGGAGCACCCGATGGTCCTCCCCGTATCGAGCCCGGAGGTCACGCGAGACCGCGGCCAGGACCTGCTGGTCGTCGTCGATGGCGAGGATGACGGGTTTGGCCATGGTCGAACAGACTCCTCCGCAGCGTTGTCGCGAGCGGCCCACGATTTGCAGCCCGCAGGCGCCGAGCATATCCACCTGCACCGGCGGGTGCCCGAGCGAGGGGTCCGGCGGCTCCGCACCCGGTCCGGGGCCGGTGACCTAGGATTTCCTTCGCTCCCGGGATCGAGGCATGCCGACCGCCGTCATCGAATTGATTGGATACATCGGATCCGGGCTCATCGTCCTGTCGGTGACTCGTACCTCGATCCTCAAGCTGCGGCTCCTCGGACTCGCCGGCTCGATCGGTTTCATCGGTTACGGGGTTCTGATCTCGAAATGGCCGATCGTTCTCACCAACGTCATCATCAGCGGGGTTCACCTCTACTTCCTCAATCAGTTCAGGTCGACGCGCCGGGAGTACTTCCGGGTATTGGAGGTGGATGCCGACTCGCGGTATCTGCTCGACTTCCTCGGCTTCTACCGAGCCGACATCGCCCGCTTCCAGCCCGGCTTCACATACCGGCCGGCGGAGGACCAGATCCGGGTGTTCATCCTCCGGGACATGGTGCCGGCCGGGCTGCTGATCGGTACCCTGAACGAGGCCGGGGCGCTCCACATCGACCTCGACTTCGTCATCCCGAGATACCGTGATCTCCAGGTGGGCGACTTCGTATACCGTCGGTCCCACGTGTTCGACGGGCGAGGTCTAACCCGGCTGGAATCCGACCCTGGCAACCACGACCACGAGCAATACCTGGAGCGGATGGGCTTCCGGCGCGAGGGGGACCTGTACGTGAAGGACCTCAACCGTGCGTGGTCGGATCGAGGGTCCGGATAGGGTTCGGCGCATGAGCGACCAAGAGGTCCGGACAGCCGTCTACCGGACATTCATCGAAACGGGTGAGGCGCCGACCGTGGACGACCTGAGTCAGATGCTCGGTTGGGCGGCTACGGAGATAGAGGCTGCGCTTCGCCGTCTCGCCGGCGATCACGAGATCGTTCTCCACCCCGGCACCACCGACCTGTGGATGGCTCATCCGTTTTCGGCCATTCCAACCGACTACAGGGTGGATTCCGCCGACGGACGGTCGTTCTGGGCCAACTGCGCCTGGGATGGTCTCGCCATTCCGGGATTGGTCGGGGATTCCACGGTGACAACCCGGTCGGCGACGACCGGCGAGTTCTTCCAGGTCGAGGTGCGAGACGGGCGAGTGACACCGGACCATCTGGTGCGGTTCGGCGTTCCTGCCCGCGACTTCTGGGTCGATATCGGATACACCTGATCGCAGATCCTGGCCTTCAGGTCGGAGGCCGAGGTCGAGAGGTGGATGGCGGCCACCGGCAGTCCCCGCGGCTGCGTCGTCCCTGCCATCACGATGTACGCCGTCGCGGCTGACTGGTATCGGGGGCGGGACGGGGTGGGATGGATCCGTCACGATGCGGATGCCGCCTCCGAGATCTTCCGCCGGCACGGGCTGACCGGCGAGTTCTGGGAGATCTGACTCTCCCCTGTTGTCACCCGGTCGAGAACGTCCCGGCCTTCTGCGGTCAGGTCCGGACCGGAAAGCGCGGGGCCCCTCCAGCAAGCACGGTGGCTACGTCGGTGGCGACGGTGGTTTGAAGATCAGCCAGCGCTTCCTCGCTGTAAAAGCCGGTGTGCGGCGTCAACACCACGTCCGGGCGCCCGATCAACCGTGACCCGGCGGGAGGGGGCTCTTGGGGAAGTACGTCCAGGGCGGCGCCCCCGATCTGTCCTTGTTCGAGTGCATCGGCCAGTGCCTCCACGTCGACCAGCGGCCCGCGTGCGGTGTTCACCAGCAGCGCGTGACGGCGCATCCGGTCGAACGCCTCTCGATTGAACATGCCGTCCGTTTCCGGGGTCAGTGGGGCATGGATCGAGATGTAATCCGACTCCGACAGGAGACTGTCGAAGTCGACCCTGCCGACGCCGGTCGCCTCGAACACCGCGTCAGGTGCGTAGGGGTCGTAGGAGATCACCCGCATTCCAAACGCACGGGCTTTGGGGGCCACCAGCTGCGGGATGTTGCCGAGACCCACCAAGCCCAAGGTGGTGCCCCGGATTCGGTGAATCGGGACGACCGCCGGCATCTCCCACCGACCAGAGTGCACCAGCGAGCTTGCGAACGAGGTCTTGCGGATCATGGTGAGCAGCAGCGCCATGGCGTGGTCGGAGACCTCATCCAGGCAATAGGTGGGGGCGTATGTCACCACGATTCCGGCCTCGGCGGCCGCGGCGAGGTCGATGTTGTCGGTGCCGATGCCGAAACGCCCGATTGCCTTGCAGCGCGTCAACCCGGCGATGATCTGAGACGTGATCTTGGCATAGGTCACGAGTAGCGCGTCTGCCGTTGCCGCCACCTCGAGAATGGCCTCGGGGGTCGGCTCAGACGCCAGAACCAACTCGCCGCCGACTTCGGCCAGGGCCGCTCGCGCCGGCTCGAGGTCGGGAAACACCGTGTCGGCCACGGCAACCCGCCGGATAGTCATGGGTGCTCCTCCACAGCCGGGATCACAACCGGCCGGGCCAGGTTACCGCTCGCCGACGAGGAGTTTCCCCACGGGCGAACCCGGCCGTCAGCCCGCCACCGTCAGCCGGCCCCCCATCGAGTCGGGGTGAACCGCACAGAAGAACGAGTACTCACCCGGAGCGATCGCGTCGGGGGCGATGAACGTGACCGTTTCTCCTGCCGGAAGGTCGAGAGACTCCCACGAATCGTCGTTCGAGGTGAACGTATGGCGGCCGGAGTCGTTGTTGGTGATCTCGAAGCTGCCACCCGGCGCCACGGACGGCACCTGCCCGAAGGCAAAACCCTCCACCACCAGTTGCGGACCGCCGGTGGTCGCTGGCTCGGTCGTGGCCGGCTCGGATGCGCACGCGGCGGCAACGAGAGTGATGAGGGCCACACCTGCGAAGAGCCGTGTCACGCCACGGGAGTGTATCGGCGGAACCGGGTTACGCGCGGCGCGGGCGGTACGCTCCGCAGGTGGAACAGGGCCGCCCAGTTCGAGCCAGCGCCGTCTCGTTCGCCAGGACGATGACCCAGCTCGACGCCAATCTCGCCGGAAACGTCCATGGAGGCGTGATCATGCGAGAGGTCGACTCGGCCGCCGGCACCGCTGCCGCCCGACACGCCGGCCGCCTGTGTGTGACCGCCGCGATAGACGAGCTCAGCTTCCACGAGCCGGTGTTCGTCGGCGACATCCTGATCGTTTCCGCAGCGATCAACGCCGTAGGCCGCAGCTCCCTCGAAGTGGGGGTGAAGGTGGAGGCCGAACCCTGGCAGGGCGGTGCCCGCCGCCACACCACAACCGCCTACCTGGTGATGGTCGCGCTCGATGAGGCGGGCCATCCGGTCCCGGTGCCGCCGCTGATCGTCGAGTCGGAGGAGGAGAAGAGGCGGGAGCGGCAGGCGTCTCTGCGGCGTCAGATCAGGATGGAGCGACGCGACCGCCTGGCCACCGATGAGGTCCGACCGCGGTCAGAGTGACAGCGACCAGATCGACGACGGTCGGAGCGAGAACCCGTATTTCGTGAGCGATTCCGTGAGCCAATCGGCCGCCGGAAGCAACGCCCAAACCGACTCGGCTCGCTGACCGTCGGCGAGATCGATCACGGCCTTCACCAGGCGGTCGGCGTCGAGGTCGGTCGTCTGTACCCACGGGATGTTGAAGGTCCCTTCGGCGTCGATGGCGCCCACCACCCAACCCGACGGGCACTGGTAGAGCCGTGCCGCCCCCACTGCATCGTCGAGATCGCGGCGCGTCATCCGTCGAAACGTCCATCCGACCGGAAACAGCTGCCTCCCGGTGAGGGCGAGATCACCTACGTCCCAGGTCATCCACGCAAGGTCGACCTCGGTTCGTCGGGCGGGCGTCAAGCGTTCCTCGCCCGACACCCGGCGACCGCCGTTGGTGGTGGGTTCCATCGCCAGCGCCTTGGTCGCCGACACCCAGTGGCCGGTCTCGTGGTAGCCGAGCTTCTCCACCTGATTACGGGCGGGCTCGTTCCACGACTCGATCAACAGGCGAGCGATCAGGGCCCCCCGTTCACGGGCGAAGTCGCATCCGGCCCGGTTCAACAGCGAGCCGACACCGCCGCGCCGCCGGTCGGGATGGACCCGGGCGGCATGCATCCATGCTTCGGTGTCCGACATCAGGACCACACGGGCGAGTCCGACCGGGGCGTCTGTGCCGTCGACCGCCACCAACACACGGCCTCGGGGGTCTTCGAGCCATGCCATGAACGACTCCGCGACATAGTCGCCCCAGTCGAAGGTTCCCTGGGTGAAGCCCTCGACCGCATCGAGGTCCTCGGCCCGCGCCGGTCGGACCCGGTAGCTCACATCCGGTCCGGAATCTCGATCGTCAGCAACTCCAGGACGGTCTCCATCATCCGCAAAGTCGTCTCCACCAGCGTGAGCCATGAACTCCGCTGCGCCGGGTCGGTTTCGGAGAGGATGTGGCACTCGTCGTAGAACCGATTGAAGGCGCCTGTCAGCTCGAAGGCATACTCGGCCACATGGTTGGGAGCTCGCTGCTCTGCCGCGCGGTTTATCACGTCGGGGAATCGCGTCAGCTCGAGGATCAATGCCCGCTCCGAGTCGGCCTCAGGCGCGATCGGGGGGCCAGACTCCAGCCCGGCCTGGCGAGCGTTTCGCAGGATCGAACGGATCCGGGTCGCTCCGTACTGCACGTAGGGGCCGGTTTTTCCCTGGAGCTGGGTGAACTTGTCGACGTCGAATGAGTAGTTGGAGGTGCGATGGTTCGACAATTCGCCGTATTTGAGCGCCGCCAGACCCACCAGCCGAGCGATATCGCCCCGCTCGTCGTCTGCGTACTCGGTGGCGACGGCGTTCTCGTCGAGCCTTTGTGATGCCCGATCTATCACCTCGTCGATCACGTCGCGGAGCCGCGGGAGATCGCCGTCGCGGGTCCGGAACGGTTTGCCGTCGGGGCCGTTGACCGTGCCGTTGCCCGAGTGGTCGAGCACAGTTTCGTCGTCGGCGATGCCGGCCTTCCGGGCGGCCCGGAACAGCTGCTCGAAGTGCAATGCCTGCCGCTGATCGACGAAGTAGATCAATTCGCGGGCAGCCAGATCCACTACCCGCTCTTCAACCGTCGCCAGGTCGCTGGTGGCGTAGGTGTAGCCGCCGCGGGAGTTGCGCAGCATCAGGGGCGGAATGTCCTTCTTGTCGTCAGGGTGGGCGACATGGATCACGACCGCCCCGTCGCTGATCGTCGCGACACCGTTCTCGAGGAGGCGTTCGACGAGCGGGGCGATGCGATCGTGGACCGAAGACTCGCCGAGCCACAACTCGAAGGAGACGCCCAAGCGGTCGTACACCTCCTTCAATGCTTCCACAGACACAGCTCGGAAATGCTCCCAAAGTGCCCGGTAACCGGGGCGGCCTTGCTGCAGTTCCACGGTCGCGAGCCTGGTGCGTTCGGCGAATTCCGGATCCGACTTCACCTTCCCGGCCGCGATCGGATACATCTCCTGGAGGTCCTCGATCGTTGCAGGTGGGTCGGCGGGAAAGCCCTCAGTCCGCCTGGCATCGAAATACGGCAGGCCGGGGTTGCGATCTTCCATCTCGACGATCAACTGACCCATCGGCGCACCCCAGTCACCGAGATGGACGTCGCCGATCGCCTCGTGGCCCAGCATCGACAGGATTCGCTTCATGCTCTCACCGATAAGAGCCACCCGGATATGACCTATGTGCAGGTCCTTGGCGACATTCGGACCGCCATAGTCGACCAGGGTCTTGTGGGGCCGGGGATCGAGAGACACGCCGAGGCGGGCGTCGGCAGAGATGCCGGTGAGCGCCGCTGCCAGGAATCGGTCGGTGACGGTGATGTTGATGAACCCGGGTCCCGCCACCGAGACTTCCGAGACCGGTTCTTCCTTGGCGATACGTTCGGCGACCGCCTCGGCCAGGGCCCGGGGGTTGGATCCGGCCTGCTTGGCGGCGGGAAGGGCACCGTTGGCCTGGAACTGGCCCAGTTCGGGTCGTTGCGAGCGCACCACCACGCCGTGGGCTCGGTCGATTCCCTCGGCGGCGAACGCGTCCCCGACTATCTCGGTGAGCTGGTCGTAGATCGACATGTCGGCTCAGCATACGGGTGGAATCGGAGGCGACATTCATCGCGAAACGCCTGGCCGGCCTCAAGCCGGGCGTCGAATGACCGACTGGTACGACGTGAGCAACCTCGAACAACAGGTGCCGGCGCGGCATCGCGCGCCCGCGTGGTTTGAGGATCAGACCGCGCCCGACATCCTCGCCGAGATCGTCAACGTCCAACGGGAGTACGTGCGTCAGGGCGACCCGCAACGGATGTGGGACCTGCTGCTGGACGCCGCGCTTCGGACCTCGTTCAGCGCCCGTGGGTTCATCTGTGAGATCGAATGGTCCGATCGGGGGATTCCGAGTCTGGTTACCCGCTCGATCGCTTGGGGGGGAGACGGATCGCTGCATCCCGACGTCGGGCTCCTGGTCTCGCAGGTGATCGCCACCGATGAGCCGGTGTTCATCAATCCGGTCGAAGATGGCGCGCTTCCGTCGGTCGGGATCGACGGGTTCATGGGGCTTCCGCTGGTGTCGGCCGATCGGCTCGTGGCGGTCATCGGAGTGAGTTCGCCGGCAGTTCCATACGACCGGCGGCTGGCAGGACTGCTCCAACCGCTTCTGTCGACCTGCGCCAGCATCGTCGAGGCGCTGCAGGCGTCGGCGTCCCGCGATCGAGCAGTCTCCGAACTGCGATCGACCGCTTCGTTTCTCGACGCAGTGTTCGAGACCGCGGCGATGGGGATCGTGGTCATCGACGAGGAGGGTCGTCTCCAGAAGGCGAACCCGGCCGCCCGGGAAGTCCTCGGACTCCCGGCCGGACGCCTGGCGCCGTTGCCTGTGACCTGTCTGGTCGATCGGACCGTGGCAGCCCGGGTCGAGCGATTCGTGCTCAGGGCTGTCGCTCGCGGCGTCAACCGGCCACTCAGCAACCTGGTCGTTCCCGGCAGGCGGCTCGATGGAGCCCCGGTGTTGCTCGAGGTGTCGGTTTCGGAGATGCAGGTCGGCGTCGACCGGAACCTGGTGATCGTCTTCCAGAACATCACCGAGCGGGTCGAGGCGCAGCGGTCGTTGGCCAAGGCGGCCGAAGTACTCGACTCGACCCCCGACCTCGTGGCGTGGGGATCGACCGACGGCTCGATCGACTACTTGAACCGGGCAGGCCGGTCGATGGTGGGGCCCCGGATAGCCTTCTCCGACCTGTTCCCAGACTCGGACCTGGCCCGGTTCTGGGGCGCGGTCGAGCAGGCCGTCGATCACGGATCCTGGTCGGGGGAGTTGACCCTGGTCGGACAGGGTGGGAACCCGATCCCGACCTCGATGGTGGTTCTGCACCAGGCGTCCAGCGAGGGATCGAGCATCGCGCTGCTGGCTCGTGACCTGACCGAGCGTCACGAACTCGACCAGATCAAAGATGCGTTCGTCTCCAATGTCTCCCACGAGCTTCGGACACCGCTGACCTCGATTCTCGGGTATCTCGAACTGCTGGAGGAAGGTGACGACCTCACCGGCAGTCAGCGGGATCTGGTGGCTGTGATCCATCGGAACGGCGATCGACTGCTCCACCTGATCGGACAGATCCTGTTGGTCGCCAGCCTCGACCGTTCCGAGTCGGATCGGCGGATCGAAGCCGTGAACTTCGATGAACTGGTCCGGGAGGTGCTCGCGACCGTCGAGGTGGGTGCGATCCAGAAAGGAATCCGTTTGCGATGGGACGTCGAGTCCGGCGCCGTCCTCCAGACGGATCGCGGCGAGTTGTTGAGCGCATTGACCAACGTCATCGGCAATGCGGTGAAATTCACTCCGTCCGGAGGCGAGGTGGCGGTGACGACGGCTCGCTCCGGTTCGGATGTCTGCCTGGACGTCACGGACACCGGAATCGGGATCCATCCGGCGGATCTCGAGCGGGTTACCCAACGCTTCTACCGGGGTGGCCTGGCCCGCACCAACGAGGTTCAGGGGACCGGCCTCGGTCTGGCGATCGTCGAAGCCGTTGTTCAGCGGTCGGGCGGCCGGATCGAGATCGAGTCGTCTGTCGGAAAGGGAACCACCGTGAAACTCTTGCTGCCGTTGGCCGACAGGGATGAATGAGGTGATTGATTCGATGCCCCGAGTGCTCATCGTCGATGACGACGCCGACCTGCGGCGATTGGTGGACATGCGCCTCCGCATGTCGGGTCTGGAGACCGTGCTGGTCGCTGACGGTGCGTCGGCTCTGGAGGTGCTCACGACCCAGTCGATCGACGTCGTGATCCTCGATGTGATGCTCCCGGAGATGGACGGGCTGGAGACCTGCCGGCGGATTCGCCAGGACCTGGGTCTCGTCGATCTCACCATCATCTTGCTCACGGCGCGGGTTCGGGGCGCCGACATCGAGGCCGGCCTCGCCGCCGGCGCATCTCAGTACTTGGTCAAGCCTTTCAGCCCCCGCGAGTTGCTGGGGCGAGTGGTTTCGTCACTGGAGGCGGCGGCATGAACCGCGGTCTGTCCTGGGGTTGATCCCCCTCTGCCGGTCTGCAAAGACCGTTCTCGCGCGTCCAGCGGGCACTGAGTGACCTCTGGGCTGATAAAAACGCCGCGTTCGACCAGATTCTGGAGGGTCACAGGGCGATGTCGGTGCGGAAGGTCTTGCCGGGGAACGTGATGGTGTCCGCGGCCGCATACGCCCGTGACCGGGCCGAGGCCAGGTCGTCGCCGATTCCCACCACGCTCAGGACCCTGCCTCCGTCCGTCACCAGCCGACGCCCGTCGAGAGCGGTCCCGGCGTGGAACACGACCACATCCTCCTGTTCCTGCTCGGCCCCCGCAATCGGCATCCCGGTCTCGGTGCTTTCGGGGTATCCCTTCGAGGCGAGCACGATGTTGACCGCCGCCCGAGGCGACCAGGCCGGAGAGATCGACCGCACATCGCCTGCCAGAGCGGCCTCGATCAGGTCGACCAGGTCGGTGTTCAGCCTCGGCAGCACCACCTGGGTCTCAGGATCGCCCAGTCGGGCGTTGAACTCGATCACTCGGGGGCCGTTCGCGCCCAGGATGAGACCGGCGTAAAGGAAACCGACATAGGGATGGCCGGTGTCTGCCATGTGTCCGAGAATCGGACGGAAGACAGTCTCCATCACCTCATCGACGAGTCCGGGGTCGAGTTCGACCGGCGAATAGCTGCCCATGCCGCCCGTGTTGGGGCCGGCATCACCGTCCCGGAGGCGCTTGTAATCGCGAGCGGGGGCGAGCGGCACCGCGTCGTTACCGTCGCAGATCGCGAACACGCTCAGCTCGGGACCGGCCACGTGCTCCTCGATCACCACCCGGGATCCGGCGTCGCCGAACGCTCCGTCGAAACATCTGTCGACCCACCTGCGGGCCGCATCGAGATCGTCGGATACCAGAACCCCCTTTCCGGCCGCGAGTCCGTCGGCCTTGATCACATACGGACCGCGGACGGACGTCAGGTATTGGTAGGCCGGACCGGGATCGTCGAATGTCGCGGAACCGGGTGTGGGAACTCCCGCCGCATCCATCGCTTCCTTGGCGAAGGTCTTCGACGACTCGAGGCGGGCGGCAGCCCGGGACGGACCGAATATCGGAATGCCCAGCCGTCCGACGGCGTCAACCACCCCGGCGGCGAGCGGTGCCTCTGGCCCAACCACCACCAGATCTACTCCGTGGACACGGGCGACGGCAGCCACCGCTCCGACGTCGGTGGCGCCGACGCCTTCGATCACCGCCCCAAGCCTGGCCATGCCCGGGTTGCCTGGCAGGCAGAGCAGCTGGTCGACCTTGGGCGAGCGGGACAGAGCCCAAGCGAGAGCATGCTCACGGGCTCCCGACCCGATGAGCAGGATCTTCATGACCGATGGATGAGCTGCTGGCGCTCGGGCCCGACCGACACCCAGGACACCGGAACCCCAGCGGCCTCCTCGATGAAGGACAGGTAGTCCTTCGCCTCTTTCGGGAGGTCGTCCGGGTCACGACAGCCGGTGACGTCGGTCTTCCAGCCCGGGAACTCCTCGTAGACCGGTGCACAGTTGTACAGCACTCGCTGCTGGCGGGGGAAGTCGTCGTAACGCTCTCCAAGCGAGGTGTAGGCGGTGGCAACCTTGATCGTGTCGAACGCCGAGAGGATGTCGAGTTTGGTGATGAACAGATTGGTGAGGGAGTTGACCCGGACTGCGTAACGGAGGGCGACCAGATCGAGCCAGCCGCAGCGCCGGCGCCGCCCGGTGACTACTCCATACTCGCCCCCCAGCTCGATCATCGTGTCGCCGATCTCGTCGTGGAGCTCGGTGGGAAATGGACCGGTTCCGACCCGGGAGATGTACGCCTTGGCGACCCCGACCACCTGGTCGATGTCCTTGGGGCCGATCCCCGAACCGACGGAAGCTCCTCCGGCGGTGGGGTTGGAGGACGTGACGAATGGGTAGGTCCCGTGGTCGATGTCGAGCAGCGTGCCTTGTGCACCTTCGAAGAGAACCTTCTTGCCCGCCCGCAGTCCCTCCCACAACAGGAGTGACGTGTCCGTGACGTATGGAAGCAGTCGGTCGGCGTACGCCAGGTACTCGTCGGCGACCGCCTCGGCGTCCATGGGCAACTGGTTGTAGACCCTGGTGAGGAGGCGGTTGGTGTCGGAAAGCGCCACCTCCACCTTGTCGCGGAAGATCTTCGGGTCGAACAGGTCCTGGACCCGAATGCCTCGCCGGCTGTATTTGTCGGTGTAGGCAGGGCCGATGCCCTTCTTGGTCGTGCCGATCTGATTCCTTCCCAGATAGCGTTCCATGACTGCATCGAGCTTGCGGTGGTAGGGCATGATCAGATGGGCGTTCGTGGAGACCTTGAGGCGGGATGGATCGATCCCGCGGGACGACAGCATGTCCATTTCCGCCAACAGGACCTTGGGGTCGACCACGCATCCGGAGGCGATCACCGGGGTACAGGCCGGGTACATGACACCCGACGGTGTCAGGGACAGGGCGTACCGCTCATCGCCGATGATGATCGTGTGGCCGGCGTTGTTGCCCCCCTGGTATCGCACGACGAAGTCGGCCGATTCGGAGAAATAGTCGGTGACCCGACCCTTCCCCTCATCGCCCCACTGGGCCCCGAGAACGACTGTGGCTGGCACGGGCGGTGATGGTAGACGGCGGGTGGGTGGACCCCGCCAGGGCCTACAACCAGCCAGACCGCTTGAACCTTACGTATAGGAAGCTACAGACCCCGAGCATCAACGCCACGGCCGTGGGGTACCCGAAGCGCCAATCCAGCTCGGGCATGGACGCGAAGTTCATCCCCCACACGCCGGCCAGCAGCGTCGGCACGGCGGCGATCGCGACCCACGCCGAGATCTTGCGCATGTCCTCGTTCTGGCGGACACTCACCTGGGTGAGGTTGGCTTCCAACACGGAGGTGAGCAGGTCTCGCATCGTCGTGATCTGATCCACCACGCGTTGGAGGTGGTCGTGGGCGTCTCGGAAGTATTCGCGCAGCTCGGGATTGACACCTTCGAAGCGGCCCTTGGCAAGCCGATCGAGGGGCCCAAGGAAAGGCGTCGTTGCCTGGGCGAACTCGAGCACTTCTCGCTTCAGCTTGTAGATCCGTTCGGTGGGAGCGTCCCCTCTGTCGGAGAAGACCTCGGCTTCCACCTGCTGGACAGCGGCGCGCTGTACCGCCTCACCGCGCTGGCCGCGATGCGCGGCGGCGTG
>JBFHRE010000078.1:0-11975 GCA_041591895.1 Acidimicrobiia bacterium | reverse complement strand
GTCGCGCCTGGGTGGCTGTGGACCAGCGGGGTCATGGTGAGTCGAGCAAGGTGGACGATGGTTACGACTTCGACACCATCACCCGTGATCTCGCCACGTTGATCGGAGAGGCCGGCCGAGTCGTCGCGGTGGGTCAGTCATGGGGCGGGAATGTGGTCGTCGAGCTCGCAGCGCGATACCCGGAGCTGGTGTCGGCGGTCATCTGCGTCGATGGCGGCTTCATCAGCCTTCGCAACAGTTTCGACACCTGGGAGGAGGCGGAGAGGGCGTTGACTCCACCGGATTTCTCGGGCATGACTCTGGCCGACCTGCAGGAGGGCGCCCGGGAGCGCTTTGCGGGCTGGCCTGAAGAAGGCATCGCCGGACAGTTGGGCAACTTCGAGGTTCTCGGCGATGGCACGGTTCGCGCCCGGCTCGCCTGGCCGCGCCATCGACTGATCCTCCAGGCGATGTGGGAGCAGGACCCCTATGAGGCAGCGAGCCGGATTCGGGTACCGGTCTCGGTGATTGCGGTGGGCAAGGACGGTCCCGATCGGGCTGAGCGTGTCGAGCAGTTCGTGGCCGAATGCGAGGATGGGCGTCTCGAGTGGGTGGATGGGGACCACGACATCCACGTCCAGCAACCCGGTGTGGTCTACCGGGCGATTGCGGAGTTGATCGACGAATGAGCCGTCTCGTTCTCATGGGCTCGGGGGAGATAGCGCCATCTCTCGTGGGCGTTCACCGCGAGGGCCTCTCGGTCACGGGCGCTACGGCGGTGACGTTGCTCGACTCCCCTTTCGGTTTCCAGGAGAACGCCGACCTCCTGGTCGAGAAGATCGCGACGTTCTTCGCGAACGGGTTTGGAGTCGGCGTAGAGGTCGCATCCCTTCGTAGCCGGACTGCGGGCGACGTCGAAAGGGCGAAGATGTTGGCCGCCCTGGATCGAGCACGGTACGTGTTCTCGGGTCCAGGTTCTCCGACCTTCGCGCTGGACCTGTGGGAGGACCTCGGTATCTCCCAGGCCCTCGTATCGGTCATCTCGAGAGGCGGGGCGGTGACGCTCGCATCGGCGGCGGCTCTGACCGCAGGGTCTCACACCATCCCGGTCTACGAGATCTACAAGGTGGGGGCCGACCCCTACCTGAGGCCCGGCCTCGACATCGCTGGGGCCCTGGGCCTGCCGATGATCGTGGTACCTCACTGGAACAACGCCGAGGGCGGCAACCACGACACCAGCCGATGCTTCATCGGTGCGCGCCGGTTCGAAGCGATCACCGCCGGCCTCGATCGTGGCGTGGTTGGGATCGATGAGCACACGGCCGCCATCTTCGACTTCGATTCAGGGACGCTGCGAGCGGCCGGCCTCGGGACTGTGACCCTGTTGGGCGGTGAGACCGTGATGCTGGAGGCAGGAGGATCGATGCCGCTCGACGACGCCACTGCCATTCTCGGCGGCCGGTCCGGACCGGTTGCCCCGGACATGCCGTCGGGCACCGTCGAGCTCAAGGCGGCTCTCGACCATCGGGACGTCGACGAGATCCTGGCGGCCCTGCTGTCGCTGGAGGAACAAGCCCGGGTCGATCCCGATCGGCGCTCCGAACTCCGGATCGGCCTGGTCGAACTCTCGCGAGCCGCCGAGCAAGGCCTCATCGACCCCAGGGAAGTGGTGGGGGATTATGTTGCTCTACTCCTCGAGTTGCGGGCGGCTGCACGGAGCGAGCGGCGCTTCGACGATGCCGATCGAATCCGGGACGGCCTCGCGGATCTCGGTGTGGAGGTCCGAGACACGCCCGCCGGGGTCGAGTGGGACCTGAGGGACGGCGAGACCTGAGTCAGAAGCCGTGCTGCTGCGACGACCAGGGGGGAGGTCTCCCGGTCTCGAACTCTTCGACGGATGGTCCTTCCAAGGAGACGAGCATCCTCCGGCCCAACACGTAGGTAGCCATGAGCAACCCAAACAGACCTGGCCACCCGGTGATGGCCCGCACCACTCCAAGTGCCGCCGTCTGCTCGGTCACGTACAGCCAACCCTGCATCGCCGTCCTGGTGGCGAAGAACCCGAACCACAGCCATGAGGTGGCCGTATACGCCGGTCGCACCCGTTCGTGCCAGTACCAGTCGCGCGGCCACTGTCGTGTGACCCAGGAGGCCCACGCCACGAACGGCCGCTTGGCGATGATCGTGACCAGGATGGCGACCGACGTCAGACCGCCGGTGACGATCCCCGGTAGGAAGTAATTGCGTGCGTCTCCAGATCGCAATGCGAGTCCGATGGCGATGCCCGTTCCGATCAAACCCGAGAAGGCGTACTGGGTCGACGCCCTTCGCGTGAGCCGCCACAACACGATGAGAATGGCGAGGCCGATGCCGGAGTATGCGGCCGGTCTGAGTCCCGCAATCGAGTTCACGGTCACAAAGAGCAATGGTGGGAGTACGCCGTCGACCAGCCCGCCCCGGCCGGAGACGTTTCTCAGTTCGCTCGCCACCTCTCGTAACATCGCCAACACACTAGGAGCAGGCAGCGACGAACAAGGAGGCGGTGTGGGCAGCCTGATCGTGGGCACCGGCGTCGCCGTGCCGCCCCTCGTCGTGTCGAACCAGGACCTGGCCCGGATCATGGACACGTCCGACGAGTGGATCGCGTCCCGTTCCGGCGTCCGTGAACGGCGGTTCGTCGAGCCCGGCACCGGCGCCTCGGACCTGGCGGTAGAGGCCGGCCGGGCCGCGTTGGCAGATGCCGGGATCGACTCGATCGACGCGCTCGTCACTGCGACCATGACCCCCGATCATCAGGCGCCGGGGATCGCTGCCCTGGTCCAGCACAAGATGGGCCTCGGTCCGGTGGCGGCGTTCGATCTTCGTCAGCAATGCAGCGGTTTTCTCTACGGTCTCGACCTCGCCGACGCCCTCATCCGTTCCGATCGCGCCGATCGGGTGCTCGTGGTGGGTTCCGAGGTTCACGCCGGCTATCTCCCCTGGGCCGACACGTGGGACATCCTTCTGGGTCGCTCCGACCGCCGGCCGACCGCAGAGGAGTTCGAGCTCAACAGTTCGACCCGAGGCTGGAGCGTCTTGTTCGGCGACGGTGCGGGGGCGATGGTCCTGTCCCGCGCTCCAGACGGGCAGGGGATCGTCGGCTCGGCGCTTCACACCGACGGTTCGCTATTCGAGCTGATACTCGTCCCGGGCCTGGGATCGCTTCGGCGCCCGTATGCCGATGAGGCTCAACTCGCCGCGGGGTTGCACCTTCCGACCATGGACGGTGGGGGTTTGTACCGCAACGCCGTGCGGCTCATGCCGCAGGCGATCAACGCGGTGCTCGAGTCGGTCGGCCTCGGGCCCGACGATCTCGGTGTGGTCGTCGCTCATCAGGCCAACGAGCGGATCCTCGACGGAGTGCGGAAACAGCTCGGGGTGGATGCGGAACTCGTTCCGTCCAACATCGACCGTTGGGCCAACACGACGTCGGGCACCCTGCCCATTCTGTACCACGAGTTGCGTCAGTCAGGCCGGGTCCCGCCCGGCTCGATGACGTGCTTCACCGCATTCGGTGCCGGGGCCCACTGGGGAGCACTGCTTCATCGGGAAGCCTGATAGGCCGGAGCCAGGTACCGTTCACCCTGTCATGCCTCGCATCCGAGCCGAGAACATCGAAGCCCACAAGGCCCTCACCCGTCGCGAGATCCTCGACGCGGTCCATGAGATCATCGCCGAGATCGGCTCGGCAGATGTTTCGCTGGCCGAGGTGGCGCACGCGGTCGGCATCGGTCGCACGACCCTCTACGAGTACTTCAAGGACAAGGACGACCTCATCGCCACCCTGGTGGAGGAGCGGCTCCCCGAGGTCGCCGAGGACCTCGTCGCGGGAGAGGAAACGGCCGATCCGGCCGAACGGCTCGCCTCACTGGCGATGGTGACCGTTCGATTCGTGGTTGAAGACCCGGTCCTCGGCTTGATCCTCCACCGAGAGCTTCCGTTGCTGTCGAGCGCCGCCCAGGACCGGATCCGGCTGGCGCACTCAGACCTCGCTCGAGAGATGGTCGGTGCGTATCGCCGCGGCGTCGAGGCCGGGCAGTTCCGAGAGATCCCGCCTGACATCGTCGGCCGCTTCATCCAGGACATGATCATGTCGGCGGCAAAGGTCTTGATCGCGGCCGGCGACCCGGCCAAACGGCTGGTCGAAGTCGAGTCCGAGCTGGCGGCGTTTCTCATCGGCGGGTTGGGCGCCGGGGCGGAAACTTGACCGCCAGCCGTTGATTCCGGCCGGGGCGGTCCTACCCTTTTCCCGATGGAGGGCCGCTACATCAATCGCGAGCTGGCGTGGTTGGACTTCAACTCGCGCGTGCTGGCCTTGGCGGAACGTGAGGACATCCCGCTCCTGGAGCGAGCCCGGTTTCTGGCGATCTGGGCGTCCAACCTCGACGAGTTCTACATGGTTCGAGTGGCCGGCCTTCGTGAGCAGGTGAGCCAGGGGGTTCGGGTGGCTTCCCCGGACGGGATGACCGCCCTGGAGCAACTGGCGGCGATCCGCGAGCGGGTCGATGGTCAGTACCAACGCGCCTCGGAACTCTTTCTCCACGAATTGGATCCCGCCCTTTCCAAATCGGGAATCCAGTACTCCGACTACCAGACCCTCGACGCCGACGACCGTGGGTACCTCGACCACCAGTTCCGGACCCGGGTGTTCCCGGTGGTCACGCCCCTCGCCGTCGACCCGGCCCATCCATTCCCATACATTTCGAACCTGTCGCTGAATCTCGCGATCATCGTTCGCAACCCTGAATCGGGCGTCACGCGATTCGCCCGCATCAAGGTGCCGCCGATCCTCCCCCGGTTCGTGGTGATGCCGGATGGGGAGCGGTTCGTCCCCTTGGAGCAGGTGATCGCGACCCATCTGGAGGCGTTGTTCCCCGGGATGGAGATCCTCGAGCACCACGTGTTCCGGGTCACCCGGAACGCGGACCTCGAGATCGAGGAAGAGCAGGGCGAGGACCTGCTCGCGGCCATCGAGTCGGAATTGACTCGCCGCCGGTTCGGGAGGGTGGTCCGACTCGAAGTTCAGCCGACGATGTCCCCCCAGGTGCTGGAGTTGCTGATGAGAGAGATGGATCTCACCGAGCGAGAGGTGATCCATGTGGAGGGCCCGCTCGATTTCGCCGGGCTCGGGGTCCTTGCCGACCTGCAGCATCCCGATCTGCTCTGGGAGCCATGGCAGTGGGTCACACAGCCTCGACTGAGCGCGCCGCTCGGAGAATCGGCCGACGTCTTTGCCGCCATCAGCTCCGGAGACCTTCTGGTGCACCATCCGTACGACTCGTTCACGACGTCGGTGGAAGCGTTTCTCCGGCAGGCGGCCCGGGACCCGAGGGTGCTGGCGATCAAGATGACGCTCTATCGAACATCGCAGGACAGCCCGATCATGGAGGCCCTCATGGAGGCCGCTTCCGAGGGAAAACAGGTCGTGGCTCTGGTCGAACTCAAGGCCCGGTTCGACGAGGAGCGAAACATCGAGTGGGCGCAACGCCTCGAAGACGCCGGCGTCCATGTCGTCTACGGCGTGGTCGGGCTCAAGACCCACACCAAGATCGCCCTGGTGATGCGGGACGAGGACGACCAGATCCGGCGGTATTCGCACATCGGAACCGGGAATTACAACGACAGCACAGCCCGGATCTACGAAGACCTCGGTCTGTTCACCGCCGACCCCGATGTCGGAGCCGACCTGTCGGACATCTTCAACTACCTGACCGGCTACAGCCACCAGCGTCGCTATCGAAAGCTGCTGGTTTCACCGTTCTCGGTCCGTTCGGCCCTCGTCGAGATGATCGAGGACGAAGCCGCCCGACCCGACGGACACATCACGCTGAAGATGAACTCGCTCGTCGACGAGGGAATGATCGATGCCCTCTACGAGGCGTCACAAGCCGGATGCCGGATCGATCTCATCGTGCGTGGAATCTGCTGTCTGATCCCCGGCGTCCCCGGCCTCAGCCCGACGATCACGGTGCGGTCGATCGTCGGTCGCTATCTGGAGCATTCGCGGATCTACCGGTTTGGGACCCGCGGGCGGAGGCGTCACTATTTCATGGGTTCGGCCGATCTCATGCCTCGCAACCTCGACCGGCGGGTCGAGGCTCTCACCCCGATCGAGGACCCCGACCTCCAGTTCCGGATCGACGAGCTCTTGGATGTGTGTCTGTCCGATGACCAGCTCGCCTGGGAGCTGGGGCCGGACGGCCTCTGGTCTCGGGTCGAGGCCTCCGGAAGCGTCGACGCCCATCTCACGCTGCGCAGCCTGGCCGAGGCCCGGTCGAGCGTGCGCGGCGAGTCCTGACTCGACGTTCGCCCTGAATCACCGCCAGGGCGTGTCCTGAGAGTTCATCTCCCGTTCACTCGAGGGTGGAGTTCCGGACACCCGCGCCTCGTATGTTCTGGCACGACCGATGGTGGTCCCGCATACCCGAGGAGGATGACTCGCATGCATCGTTGGACGATCCTGGCCGCTCTGGCCGTACTGGTCGCCGGTTGTGGTGGTGGCTCCGCCGGTGACACGGCCCCGGCGCCCGATTCGGGATCTTCGATCTCCATCTCCGGCTCGTCCACGGTCGAGCCGATTTCCGCTCGCGTCGGTGAGGCATTCGATGCCTTCAATCCCGGGATCTCGACCACCGTCGAAGGTCCGGGGACCGGCGACGGGTTCGCTCGATTCTGCAACGGCGAGACAGACATCTCCGATGCTTCCCGTCCGATCAAGGACTCGGAAGCCGAAGCGTGCGCAGCCAGCGGCGTCGAGTATGTCGAGCTGCACATCGCCACCGATGGCCTCGCCGTCATGACCAACCCCTCCAATGACGCCCTGACCTGCCTCACATTTGCGGACCTGTACGCGCTCACCGGGCCCGAGTCCGAGGGCTTTGAGCTCTGGTCCGATGCCAACGCTCTCTCGGCGGAGCTCGGCGGGGCCGGTGCCTTCCCGGATGATGAGCTGGTCGTGGTCGGTCCTGGCGAGGAGTCGGGCACCTATGACACCTTTGTAGAACTCGTGATCGGCGACATCGCCGAGGAACGGGGCCAGGAAGATTTCACCCGGGTCGATTACGAGGCCTCTGCCAACGACAACGTGATCGTTCAGGGCATTGGCAGCAACCCGACGTCGCTCGGTTGGGTCGGATTCGCCTTCTACGAGCAGAACCAGGATGCTCTGAAGGCGCTCGACGTAGACGGTGGCGAGGGATGCGTGGCACCAACGACCGAGTCCATCGCCAGTTTCGAGTATCCGCTGTCTCGGCCGCTGTTCATCTACGTCAAGGCCAACGACCTCGCCACCAAGCAGGCTCTCGTCGATTTCGTCGACTACTACCTGTCCGACGAGGGTCTGGCGGCTGTGGTCGACGCCGGATATGTGCCATTGCCGAGCGAGGACATCGCCGAGACCCGGGCAGCCTGGGAAGCAGCCAAGGGATGAGATCGGGGCTCACGACCGCTCTGTCGATGGAGCACCCGTGACCGCGTCCGTCGCTCCGCTGGTCGATCTCAGCGGTGACCGCCGGCGCCGGCGGCGAGAGCGCGTCGTGAAACGCTTTTTTGCCGTTGCGGCCGGGCTCTCGATCTTCATTTCGGTGATGATCGTCGTGGCCCTCGTCGAAGAAGCCTGGAAGTTCCTGACCCAGATCGACCTTGCGCAATTCGGGCTCAATGGCTGGTTCCCCCGGCGGGGCCGTTTCCAGATCCTGGCGCTGCTCACACACAGCCTGATCATCACCGCGATCTCGATGTTGGTGGCTGTGCCCTTTGGCATCGGTTCTGCGATCTATCTCTCCGAGTACGCCCGGCCGAGAACGCGGCGGTTTCTCAAACCGACATTGGAGGTACTGGCCGGGATCCCCTCCGTGGTGCTCGGCTTCTTCGCCCTTCAGTTCATCACTCCTTCGATCGTTCGTCGCGTGTTCGAGAGCGCCGACTCGGTGAACCTGCTGGCAGCCGGAATCGGTGTCGGGATCCTCATCATTCCGCTCGTGGCCTCGGTGTCAGAGGATGCGATGCGAGCGGTCCCGCGAGCGTTGCGCGAGGCCTCGTATGGGCTCGGCGCCAAGCGATGGCATACGGCCCTCAGAGTCGTGGTTCCGGCTGCGTTCTCTGGGATCGTGGCCGCGGTGATCCTGGGAATCTCCCGGGCCATCGGCGAGACGATGGTCGTGGCGCTTGCCGCCGGGCTCAACGGCGTTCTCAACCTGAACCCGCTCGATGGCGGGCTGACGATGACAGGAGCCGTCGCCAACCTGGCTGTGGGCTCCGATCAGGTGGCCGGTGACGTGGCCGCCTTCCAGTCGTTGTTCTTCATCGGCCTCGTCCTGTTCGTACTGACTCTGACATTGAACGTGGTTTCCGAGCGCGTGGTCCGGCGCTACCGGCAGAGGTACTGAGATGGCGCTGAGTGCACCTACCGCAACCGAGGTGGTCGCCGTATCCCTGGTGCGGGGTAGGCGGTCCTGGCTGAACGCGGGCATCACCGGAGCGCTCTTCTTCACCCTTCTCAGCAGCTTGATCATCCTCATCACGCTGCTTGCCGACACCATCGCCAAGGCGATGCCGGTGTTCCAGGAGCGGGGTCTGTCGTTCGTGTTCACAGGTCTCAGCTCGAGAGTCGAGACGGCAGGAATCGTGCAGGGGGTCATCGGGTCGCTGGCCCTCACCGCGTTCGTGATCGTGGTTGCGTTCCCGCTCGGAACCGCGGCCGCCATCTTCCTCGAGGAATACGCCAGAGACAGTCGGTGGACCAGGTTCATCAACGCCAACATCCGCAACCTGGCGGGTGTGCCCTCCATCGTCTACGGGATCCTCGGCCTGTTTCTGTTCGTGAAGCTGATCAATCAGGGCCTGTTCGACATTGCGGCCGGCATCAGCGGCCGCAACCTCGTGGCCGGCGGGCTCACCCTGTCGGTGCTTGTGCTGCCGATCATGATCATCACCACCGCCGAGGCGCTGCGGGCGGTTCCATCGTCGATCAGGGAGGCGTCGTTCGGGGTGGGCGCCACGAAGTGGGAGACGATCCGGTCACACGTGCTGCCGGTTGCGCTCCCCGCCATGCTGACCGGCGCGGTGCTGACCGTGAGCCGGGCGTTCGGCGAGACCGCCCCGCTCCTGCTCGCAGGGGCGGTGCTCTCCCAGTATTTCTCGGTGTCGGCAGATGCCGGGTTCTTCGGCCTCCTCACCGACCAGCCGTATACGGCTCTGCCCCTGATCATCTACAACTTCGCACGTCAGCCGGAGGCGGAGTTCATCCAGTTGACCGCGGCGTCGATCCTGGTGCTGCTCGTCATGCTGCTGTCCGTGAATGCAATCGCCATCCTGGCGAGAGATCGTATGGAAGAGAAGAGGAAGATATGAACGCCGCAAGGAGAGCAGGGTGACAATGGTCGACGAGATTCGGGCCACCCCCAGCGAGAGCGAATCCAGCGAGCCCGTGGGAGCTCGCGACCAGCGCGCCAACCCTGAGGTGCCGGCCTCCACCTCGCAACCGGTGTTCGATGTCGAGGGTTTGAGTGTCCACTACGGCTCGTTCCGCGCGGTGAAGGACGTCACCCTGCCGATCCGCGAGCACGAGATAACCGCGTTGATCGGGCCGTCGGGTTGCGGGAAATCGACCGTGCTGCGTTGCTTCAACCGCATGAACGATTTGATCGAGAGCGCCCGCGTGGGGGGCTCGGTGCGGTATCACGGTGTGGACCTATACGGCGACGACGTCGACCCGGTCGAGGTACGCCGACGGATCGGAATGGTGTTTCAGAAGCCCAACCCGTTCCCGAAGTCGATCTACGAGAACATCGTGTTCGGGCCGAAGATCGCCGGCCAGAGGGGCAACTTCGACGACCTGGTCGAGGAGTCTTTGACCAAGGCCGCTCTGTGGGACGAGGTCAAGGACAAGCTCAAGGACTCGGCCCTCGCTCTGTCCGGAGGGCAGCAGCAGCGCCTCTGCATCGCCCGGGCGATCGCCACCAACCCCGACGTCGTGTTGATGGACGAGCCCTGCTCGGCCCTCGACCCCATCGCTACCCTGCGAATCGAAGAGCTCATGCTCGAGCTCAAGAAGGACTACACCATCATCATCGTCACCCACAACATGCAACAGGCGGCCCGGGTGAGTGACCGGACTGCGTTTTTCTCCGTCGACGTCAACGACGGCGGCCAGAGGACCGGGCGGCTGGTCGAGTTCGACGTGACCGACAAGATGTTCACCAGCCCGACAGAGACCGAGACCGAGCAGTACATCACCGGAAGGTTTGGCTGATCCCCGATGACCGACACCCGCGGCCACTTCCACCAGGACCTTCAGTCGCTGGAGCAGAACATCCTCGACATCGCGGACCACTGCATCAACATGACTGCGATGGCGGTCGAGGCCGTCACCGCTCCCGATCTCGCCCTTGCCGCCCGGGTGGCTGCCGAGGACGAGGAAGTCGACCGGATCTACCTCGAAACCCACAACCGGTGGCTCAACACGATGGCCCGTCAGGCGCCCATGGGGAGCGACCTCCGGCTGATGTCGGCGCTGCTCCATCTGAACACGACGCTCGAGCGCACCGGCGACCAGTGCGTGAACATCGCCAAGATGGCGCAAGTCACCAAGGACCTGCCTCGCTCCGAGCGGATCGTCGGGATGATCGAGGAGATGGGGGAGCTCGTTTCTCCGATGCTGCGCACTGCAGTCGAGTCGTTCGTTCGGCGAGACGCCGACCAGGCCCGCCTCCTGCCGGAGATGGACGAACCGATCGACCGTCTCAACCGGAACATGTACCGCGAGGTTGTTGCCTGCGGTCCCGACTCGATGAAGCTGGAGTGGGCCACCCGGATGATGATGGTCTCCCGGGCCCTGGAACGGATCGGCGATCAGGCAGTGGACGTCGGAGAACAAGTCGTGTTCCTCGTGACCGGGGAGTTCACGGAATTTGCCGACGGCCATGATGGCGACCGGGTCTGAATCCCGGCCTCGGGTCCTCGTCGTCGAGGACGAGGAGTCGATCGCCGAGGCGATTCGCTATGCGTTAGAGGTCGAGGGATTCGAGGTGCTCGTGGCCGGCACCGGTTCCGAGGGTGTCCGGCTGGCCGAATCAAGCAGACCGAGCTTGGTCCTTCTCGACGTGATGTTGCCGGAGTCGTCGGGCCTCGACGTCTGTCGGCGCATCCGGCAGAGTTCGGACGTGCCGATCGTCATGCTGACTGCGCGTGACTCGGAGGCGGACAAAGTGGCCGGACTCGAGTTGGGTGCCGACGACTACGTGGTGAAGCCCTTCTCGATGCGCGAGCTGATCGCCCGGGTCCGGGCTCACGTTCGTCGATCCGAGCGGTCGGGCCAGTTCGAAGAGGCGGCGGAGGTGTTGCGCTCCGGTCCAATCGAAGTCGACATCGCTGCCCATGAAGTTCGCCGGGCGGGCACACCTGTCGAGTTGAGGCCCAAGGAATTCGAGTTGCTCGAGTCGCTCATCCGCAGAAAGGGCAGACTCTCCACCCGAGAGGTCTTGATCGACGAGGTCTGGGGCCCGTCCTACTTCGGCGACACCAAGACGCTCGATGTCCACATCAAACGCCTCCGGACCAAGCTGGAGGACGACCCGCGCGCTCCTCGTCGGATCGTCACTGTTCGAGGCCTCGGCTACAAGTTCGTCGATGACTGACCCCCTGCCTCCGAGACGGTCGCCGTTGTCGCGGCGTCTCCGGCTCTGGTACGCCGTCAGCCTGTTGCTGTTGATCGGGCTGTTCGCATTGGTAGCCGACATCGCCGGCCGCCGGATCCTGGTCGATCAACTCCTTGATGGACTCTCACATCAGGCGGCGAGCCTCGACCTCTCGATTCAGACCGGCGACGATCTGGAAGGGATCGTCGCTGCCCAGGCGGCGGCGATCGACGCCCGGATAACGGTGATCGATGGGGACGGAGTCGTGCTGGCCGACTCGCACGCCGACCCGGCGAGCATGGCGAATCACGCCGACCGGCC
>JBFHRE010000077.1:0-12423 GCA_041591895.1 Acidimicrobiia bacterium | reverse complement strand
TTCATGCGCCTGCCTGCCTCATGTGCCTGCCCGCCTCACAGAGCCTCGAAGGCGCCGAGCTTGCGGGCCCCGGTCAGATAGAGGATCATCACGACGATCGGGATGAAGGACAGCGCAGCCGCCAGCGGCAGGTTGCCCGCCACCCCCTGCTGGCTGTAGATGGCAAGGCCGATGAACGGGGACGAGTCGCCGATGACCGTCGGAATGATGTAGTCGCCGAGTGTCAGCGAGAAGGTGAAGATCGAGCCGGCCGCCACGCCGGGAAGGGCCAGCGGCCAGGTGACCCGACGAAAGGTGGTGCGGGGATGAGCGCCCAGGTCGGCGGATGCCTCGAGCATCGACCGCGGCACCCGCTCGACGGCCGCCATGATCGGCAGAACCATGTAGGGGAGCCAGATGTAGGTGAACACGGTGAACTGGCCCATGAATGAGGTCGACAGCGAAGGACCGCCGATCACCGGGGTCCGGAGCAACCCGTCGAGAACCCCCTTCATCCCTGCGAGCTCGAAGAACCAGGCGATCACCCCTTCGGCGGCCAGGAGCAGTTTCCAGGAGTAGACCCGCACCAGGTACGACGACCACAACGGGACGATGATCGCCAGCACCAGGGCGGTCTTGGCTCGTCCCTTGGCGAATCTGGCGGTGTAGTAGGCGAGCGGGAAGCCGATCGCCATCGCTGCCAGTGTCACGGCGGCTGCCATCGTGATGGTCCGGACCGCCACCGCCATGTTGGCGTCGGTGAAGACGTGCGACCAGGTCTCCAGGGTGGGTGACCGGTCGATGGTCCCACCGAACGGGTCGATCCGAAAGAAGCTGTTCAGCAGCAGCGAGGCGAGGCTGCCGCCGTACACGCCGACGAGCCACAGAACCGGGAGTCCCAGGATCAGCGCCAACCTCACCCGGGGTCGGGTGTACAGCGCCCTGCCGATCCGGTGGGCGAGAGATGGCTGTGGAATCGTCGTCATGCGATGCGGGGACCGGGGAAGCGCTGGCTCCCCCGGTCCCGGTGTCTCGTCTCCGTCAGCTTGCCGGGTACGGGTTGCGTCCTCCGATCACCGCCAGATAGTCGGTGACCCAACGTCGGTACGGCACGCAGGTGCCGGCCGCGGCCGTCCCGTTGCAGTCCTCGGTGGGCGTCTTCCAGAAGGAGATCTGGTCGAAGTTCTGGAGTCCGTTGGTCGTGCAGCCGTCGGGACCGAGCAGCTCGCTCTGATCACAGGCCGCCGGCACCGCCGGCACCGATCCGAACCAGGCAGCGAGGTCACCCTGCAGGTTCGAGCTCAGCGTCCACTCCATCCACTTGTAGGCGCAGTTCGGGTGCGGGGCGTTCTTGTGCATCATCGTGGTGTCGGCCCATCCGGTGGCGCCCTCCTTGGGGACCACCGACGCGATCGGCGCGCCGCCGGACACCAGAATGTTCACCTGGAATGGCCAGCTCGAAGAGGCGGCCACACCCTCATTGGTGAAGTCGTCCATCTGGACAAATGCGTCGTGCCAGTACTTCGCCACGAGCCCACGCTGCTGGACGAGGAGGCGGATCGCCTCCTGGTACTGATCCTCGGTCAGCTGGTAGGGATCCTGGATCCCCAGCTCGGGACGGGTCGACTTCAGGTACAAGGCCGCATCGGCCACGTAGATCGGTCCGTCATAGGCCTGCACCCGGTTGGCGTTGCTGGCTCCGTCGGGGAGCGTCGTCTCCTCGAACACCACGCTCCACGAGTCGGGGGCCGACCCGCCGAACACATCGGTGTTGTACATCAGGACGTTGGCACCCCACTGGTACGGAACTCCGTAGTGTTTTCCGTCCACCGTGTGCCACGGAGCGTTCTGGAGCCGCTCATCGACCGTCGACCAACTCGGAATCAGGTCGATGTTGACCTCCTGGACCGTGCCGCCGGCGATCAGTCGCAGGCTCGAGTCTCCCGAGGCGGTCACGAGGTCGAACTCCTGCGACTCCGTCATGAGGGCGACCATCTCGTCCGACGTGCCTGCCGTCTTCACTTCGACCATGCAGCCGGTCTCGGCTTCGAAGCCGGTCACCCAGTCGAACTCCGCGACCGTCTCGCCTCGCTCGATGTAGCCAGGCCAGGCGACGATGACGACCTTGCCCTCACCCTCGCCGATCTCGCTGATCGGCCCTCCCTCGGCAACCTCACCCCCGCCGCCACAAGCGGCGAGCAGCATGCCGAAGGCGACGCACGTCAACAATCCGCGACGTCTCATGCTGTCATTTCCTCCTCTGTCCGGGTGCCGTCGGCATCTGCCGGCGGCGTCGTGTCGGCGAGACGCCGGCACGAATCCTTGTTCCACGAGAGCACCACCCTCGCCCCGGGTTCGAGATCCGGGGTGGTGCGGTCGGCCGAGTTCTGAGACACGGCCACCAGTTCGGTGCCCTCGACGAGGAACCGATGGCGGGTGAACATCCCCAGGTACATCGACTCCACCACGTCGGCATCCACGGTCACCTCGCCAGGACTGCCGATCCGAACCTTCTCGGGTCGCACCGTGAACGGGGCCGGGTTGCCGGTCAGCCGTTGGGCGAGGTCGCCGCTGACGAGGTTCGAGGTTCCGACGAAGCCCGCCACGAATTCGGTGCGCGGTCGCTCATACACCTCATTGGGGGTGCCGATCTGCTCGATCCGTCCATGGTTGAACACGGCGATCCGATCGCTCATCGTGAGCGCTTCTTCCTGGTCATGGGTCACGAATACGAACGTGATGCCCACTTCTCTCTGGATCGATTTGAGTTCGATCTGCATGGCCTGCCGGAGCTTGAGATCGAGGGCGCCGAGCGGTTCATCGAGCAACAGAACCGATGGCCGGTTGATCAGGGCTCTCGCCAGGGCGACCCGCTGGCGCTGGCCGCCCGACAGCTGAGATGGCTTGCGTTCCGCCATGCCGTCGAGGTGCACCAGAGACAATGCCTCGTCTACCCGTTGGCGACGCTCCGTCGCCGACACCTTCCTGACCATCAGTCCGTAGCCGACGTTGTCTGCCACGTTCATGTGCGGGAACAGGGCGTAGTCCTGAAACACGGTGTTGACGTCTCGCTCGTAGGGAGGTGCGTCCGATACGTCCTCGCCATTGAGCAGGATGTGACCCGAATCGGGGGTTTCGAACCCGGCGATGAGCCGCAAACAGGTCGTCTTGCCGGAGCCGGACGGCCCCAGCATCGAGAAGAACTCGCCGTCCCGGATCGAGAGATCCACGTTGTCGGCGGCGCGAACCTGACCGAACGTCTTGGTGACGGATTCGAACCGGACGGCGTCGCTCATCGGCCGCGAGTGTACGGTGCGAAGGCGCTGCGTGCTGGACGCCCCGGGCGTGAATGGCTCCCGCAGGCGAGTCATCGCGATCGGTTCGCTCGTGAACGCCACCGATCACCGGTCATTCGTGTCCGGGAGCCGAAGGGTCAGTCGTTGAGGTGGACGCCTGTGGTCGTCTCGAGGGCCTTGACCAGGGCGTGGTTTCCTTCGTCACCCAGGCCGCGTTCCTGGAGCGACCGGTACATCTCGAGCGGCGTCCGGGTGGCGTCGACGGGGAAGCCGAGGCGGTCGGCCTCGTCGATCACGAGTTGGAGGTCCTTCGCCTGGAGGTCGATCGTGAACCCCGGTCGCCAGTCGTCGGCAATCATCTGCGGCCCCCGGTTCGAGAGCAGTCGCGGGTGGCGCTGGGACTGATCGTCGAGTGATCGACAACGATCGAATCCGGCCGCAAACCGGCAAGCACGCCGTCGGGTTGGCGGAGTACGGCCTCGACGTCGGGTGTGTCTGACACGCAGATCATCACGATGTCGGAGCGAGCGGCGAGGTCGGCCGGTGATTCGGCCCCCTCCGCTCCGGCGGCGACCAGAGCCGCCATGCGCTCGGGGCTCCGGTTCCAGACGGTCAGCGGGTGCCCCATTCGAAGGAGATTGCCGGCCATCCCGGATCCCATGATCCCGAGGCCGATGAAGCCCAGCCGGTCGGTCATTCCTCGACCACGACCAGGATCTCGTCCGCCTCCACCTGGTCGCCAACCGACACCCTGACCGTGGACACCGTTCCTGCGATCGGGCTCTTGAGGGAGTGCTCCATCTTCATCGCCTCCATCACCACCAGAAGGTCCCCTTCTGCGACTTCCTGTCCGGCGACCACCGCCACCGTGATCACCTTCCCGGGCATCGGTGCGTGGAGCGAGCCGGCTGCTTCGTCTGGCAGGGCCTGCGGGAAGCGGTCACGCTCGACCAAGCGCGTGTATCCGTGAGGTCCATCCACGTGATAGACCGGTCCGACCTGGTGTACCCGATATCGGTCCATCAATCGGTCGTGTACGAACGTCACCTCGTCGGAATCGACGGCGACCACATCGAACTCCTCGACGAGGTTGGAGGTCCAGTGTCCCGCCCGGTCGCGGGCGATCCCGACCGTGATCTCACCGTCGGGGCCATCGAAGGTCGTTGTGTCCAGCTGTGAGCGGTTGTTCCGGAATCCGGCCGGGATGCTCGTCAGGACCCGGCGGTCGGCGGCGGCCTGACCCCGGCTCCACACCGCAGCCGCCAAGGCCGCCATCTGATGCTGTTCCGGTTCGGGAAGTGGGGCGGCGAGGTGGACGGGGTCGTGGCGCTCCAGAAAGCTCGTATCGGCTTGTCCGGCCAGGAATTCGGGATGGCCGAGGATTCTCACCAACAGGTCGCGGTTGGTGGTCGAACCGTGGATCTGCGCGCTCGTCAATGACCTGGCGAGGAGGTCGGCTGCCTCGCGGCGGGAATCCGCCCAGGCGATCACCTTGGCGAGCATCGGGTCGTAGTGGATAGAGATGACCGCTCCGTCTTCCACGCCGGAGTCGACCCTGAGTCCGGCGGCCTCCTCGAACCTGAAGCGGTCGAGCCGCCCGGTCACCGGCAGGTACCCGTCGGCTGCGTCCTCTGCATACAGACGGGCTTCGATCGCGTGGCCGATCGACATCGGTTCGAGCGCCTCGGGCGGCAGCGGCTCGCCCCGAGCGACGGTGATCTGGAGTCGGACGAGGTCGAGGCCGGTGATGGCCTCGGTGACGGGGTGTTCGACCTGAAGCCGGGTGTTCATCTCCAGGAAGTAGAACTCTCCGTCCTGGAACAGAAACTCGACCGTACCGGCCCCTCGGTAGTCGACCGCTCGGGCGGCGGCCACAGCTGCCTCGCCCATCGCCTTGCGGAGGGTCTCGTCGATCACAGGGGACGGGGACTCTTCGATGATCTTCTGGTGGCGGCGCTGAATCGAGCACTCCCGCTCGAACAGAGAAACCGCGTTGCCATGGTCGTCGGCAAACACCTGGATCTCGATGTGTCGGGAACGCTCGAGATAGCGTTCCAGAAACACGGTGGCATCGCCGAAAGCGGATTGTGCCTCGCGTCCGGCGGCCGCGACCGCGTCCGCCAGGCCGGCCGGGTCGGCGACGATTCGCATCCCCTTGCCGCCCCCGCCGGCCGATGCTTTCACGAGCAGCGGGAAGCCGATCTCCTCGGCGGCAACCGCCAGTTCGTCTGTGGACAACCCGGTGCAATCGATCGACGGAAGGGTGGGTACGGCAGCTTCGGCGATCAGGCGCTTCGACTCCAGCTTCGATCCCATCGACTCGATGGCATTCGGTGGAGGACCGATCCAGATGAGACCGGCATCCTCCACCATTCGAGCGAATGCTGCGTTCTCAGCCAGGAAGCCGTAGCCCGGGTGGACCGAGTCGGCGTCGACTCGCCGAGCGGCCGAGACGATCGCGTCGCCCCGCAGATACGAGTCGGCCGGTGACTCGCCACCGATCAGCACCACCCGGTCGGCCTCTGCTGCAAACGGGGCGCCGCGATCGGCGTCGGAGACCACTGCAATCGTCTCGATCCCCATTGCCCTCGCCGTCCGGAATATCCGGCGGGCGATCTCGCCGCGGTTCGCGACCAGGAGTCTCGAGACCGGGGACCCCATCAGCCGACGAACGACCTGAGATCGGCGGCGAGCTTCTCCAGCGACGGCTCATGGACGTACATCATGTGTCCCGATTCGTAATAGGCCATCTCGATCCTGCTCCGCGGCTCCGGCTTGAGCGCCATGTGGTTGATGGTGTATTCGGTGGCGAAATGGGGAGTCGCCAGGTCGTAGTAACCGTTTGCCACGAACACCCTCATATGGGCGTTCCGGGTGAGAGTCGATCGAAGCTTCTCGGAAACGTCGACCTGAGCACCCTTGAAGTCCTCGTAGTCCCAGGCCTCGTGCACCTTGAGGCTCAAGACCTCGTAGGCGAGGTCGGTGGAGTAGCCCAGCTCGGTGCGCACGTAGTGGTTGAACAGCGCCGCATACTGGGAACTGATGGCGTCGCCGGAGGGATCGGTCTCCATCGAGTCGCCGTCGTCGAATCGGCCCACTCCGGTGTATCGCGAGTCGAGACGGCCGACGGTGATTCCTTCATCGCGTCGCAGTGCCTTGCAGAAGCGGAGGATCTCGATCCGCAACCGGTACGACTCCACATACGCAGCCGGGAGGCCGGTGTACTCGGCGACCTTGGCGGCCACCTTCGCCAGCCGGTCCTGAGGCAGCGCGTCTCCGAGAAGGAGCGCGGTGGCGTATTCCCCGACTGCGAACGCTTCGACCTCGTCGAGGAACGTGCGGAGCTCCTTACGTTGGTGCTTCTTGTCGAGCTTGCCGTGGTACCGGGCAGTCGCGGCATACGTCGGGAGAAAAGCGATGTAAGGAATGTCGTTGCCCTGCTGAAACGTCCAGGTGGCAGAGTCGAACGGGGCGGTCGTGAAGTTCAGGATCGCAGAGATCAGGATCAAGCCGTTGAAGGCGACTCCGGCCTGATCGAGGAGGTGAGCGGCCACGCCGCCCGCCCGGGTGGTGCCATACGACTCGCCGGCCAGGTATTTCGGCGAGGCCCAGCGACCGTTGCGGCTCAGGTAGAGCCGGATGAACTCGGACACGGATTCGATGTCCTTCTTGAAGTGAGCGAACTTCTTCCCGTCTTCGTTGGGAATCGCCCGGCTGTATCCGGTCCCGACCGGGTCGATGAACACCAGATCGGCTTTGTCCAGGAGGCTGTGTTCGTTCGAGATGAGACGGCCGGGCAGCGCTGGGGCGATGCCTTCGGAATCGAGTTCAACTCTCTTGGGACCGAACAATCCGAGGTGGAGCCAGACCGAAGAGCTGCCGGGGCCGCCGTTGAACGCGAACACGATGGGACGTTCGGCCACGTCGTCCACGTCCGAGCGGGTGTAGGCGGTGTAGAAGAACGACGCCAGCTTCTTTCCGTCCTCCTCTTTGAGGATGAATCGGCCGGCGGTCGTCTGGTAAGGCACCTCCTGGCCGCCGATGACAACCGAGTGGTGGGTGGAGACCGAGTCCTCTTCGTGGTGTGGAGGCGGCGGTTCGATTTTCGCGTCCGGCTTGGCCTGGTCCCCGTCTGGCTTCTTCTCGTCGGTCATTTGCGGGAGGATAGGTCCCCGGGCGGATGGCGGCACCCGATGCCCTGGGTAGCGTCCGTCCGCGTTCATCCTCCTGGTGCACGTCGGCGGTTGGGAACCGGAGGGTGCTGCGAAGTTGGGGAGAGACATCACCTACCGGCGGACCGAGGACGACGGGCCGAGTTCGTAGTCGACCTGCCTCTGATCTGATCGTGTCATCCCTCGTCAGGCGCTGGGTGGTCCCGGTGGGATCGGCAACCATTGACGCTGAAGTCGCCGCATCCCGGCAAGCCAGCGGTCGTAATCGGTCGCCTTGGACTGGAAATACCCGCCGACCTCGGGATGGGGGAGGATGAGGAATCTCTCCTCTCGGAGTCCATCGACCACCGCCCCTGCCACCTCGGAGGGTTCGATTGCCACCGAACGGATGAAGGTGTCGTCCATCTCGAGGGTGGAGAAATCGTCGATCATCGCGGTGGCCACGAACTGTGGGCACAGTGCAGATACCCGAAGTCCCTGGTCTCCATAGGTCACGGACAGCCACTCGGCGTGAGCGAGAGCGGCGTGCTTCGTGACCGAGTAGGCGGCCGCCCCGATGTTGGTGAGGAGACCGGCAGCCGATACGGTCGCCAGGAAGTAGCCCTCACCGCGAGCGAGCATGCCGGGTAGCACGGCACGGGCGGCGTACACGTGGGAGAGCGTGTTGACCCGCCAGGTGCGGTCCCACTCGTCGTCAGGCATGTCGATTCCCTGGGCCGAGGCGATGCCGGCGTTGGCGCAAAAGAGGTCGATGCGCCCGTGGCGGTCCTCGACGTCCTCGACGAGGCGGCGGGTGGATGGTTGGTCGGTGACGTCCAGGGCGGCGGCGGTGGCGCCGATCCGGTTCGCGGTTCGAGTGACGGCGTTGGCGTCGATGTCTGCGGCGATCACCTCGGCTGCGCCTTCGGACACGAACCGTTCGGCCAGGGCGGCGCCGATCCCGTTGGCAGCGCCGGTGACGATCACGACCTTGTCGAGGAGTTCCACCCCTCTACATCCTGAAGACGCCGAAGTCGGTGGTCCCTTGCACGGGGCCGGAGTGGGCGGCCGAAATCGCCATGCCGAGAACATGGCGGGTGTCGCGGGGGTCGATGATGCCGTCGTCGCGGACTCGGGCGGTCGAGAAGAAGGCCTGCTCCTCGTACTCGATCTGAGCTTCGATGAGGGCGGTGCGCTGGGCGTCGGCCTCGTCGTCGAACGGGACGCCACGAGATTCGGCGGCGGCCCGAGTGATGATCGACATGACGCCCGCGAGCTGCTTCGGTCCCATGACCGCCACCTTGTGGCCGGGCCAGCCGAACACGAACCGCGGGTCGTAGCTCCGGCCACTCATGCCGTAGTTCCCGGCGCCGTACGAGGATCCGATCATCAGCGAGAAGTGAGGGACGGTGGAGTTGGCGACGGCGTTGATCATCTTGGCGCCGTCCTTGATGATCCCGGCCTGCTCGTACATCTTGCCGACCATGTAGCCAGTGGTGTTGTGGCCGAACACGAGCGGCGTGTCGTAGCGGTTGCAGAGCATGATGAACTCTGTGACCTTCTTGGCCTCTTCCATGAATATGACACCTTGCTGATTGGCGACCACCCCGACCGGGAAGCCATGGATCGACCCCCAACCGCACAACATCGACGTACCGTATGTGGCCTTGTACTCCTCGAAGCGGGAACCGTCGAGCACCCGGTTGAATATCTCGCGTTGGTCGAAGGGTCGTCGGAGGTCCGTGGGCACGACCCCCAGCAAATCGTCGGGGTCGTGGACGGGCTCGTCTGGCGGCTTGGTTGGACCGTACCCCTGTTTACGCCAGTTGAGATGGGCGACGATCTCGCGGCCCATCCGTATTGCATCGTGCTCGTCCTGGGCGAAGTAGTCGGACAGTCCCGAGATGCGGCTGTGCATGTCGGCGCCGCCGAGTTCTTCGTCGGTCGACTCTTCGCCGGTGGCCATCTTGACCAGTGGTGGGCCGCCCAGGAAGACCTTGGCGCGCTCCTTGACCATGACCGCGTAATCGCACATCGCCGGGATATAGGCGCCGCCGGCGGTCGAGTTGCCGAACACCAGCGCGATCGTGGGGATGCCCAGGCTCGACAGCTGGGTCAGGTTTCTGAACCACTTGCCGCCGGTTAGGAACACTTCTGCCTGGTCCGGCAGGTCGGCGCCTCCCGACTCCACCAGGTTGACCAGTGGGAGGCGGTTCTGGCGGGCGATGTCCTGCGCCCGGAGAGTCTTTGCCAGTGAGTACTTGTTCGACGAACCTGCCTGGCTGGTCGGGTCACTGGCCGAGATGACGCATTCCACTCCCGACACCACTCCGATTCCGGTGACAGCGTTGGCGCCGAGGGGCTTTTCCGTCCCCCACGCTGCGAGTGTGGAGAGCTCGAGGAACGGGCTGCCTGGATCGAGGAGGAGCTCGATCCGCTCCCTGGCGAGGAGCTTGCCTCGTTCGCGGTGGCGCTCGACATACTTCACGCCGCCACCCATCCTCGCCTCCGCCTGGAGTTCCTCCAGTTCGGCGATCTTCTCGGTCATCGCGGCGTGGTTGGCCTGGAACTCCTCGGATTTCCGATCGAGCCTGGTGGGCAGCACCTGCATTGCCGGGCAAGGCTAACGCGCCGCGAGTTTGGCGCGGGTGGTCAGGACCACCAGGGAGGGGCAATGGACTTCATGGCGGGATAGAGCTCCTTGAATGCGGCGTGTCGCTCCCGGTAGAACTCCGCCAGCCTCGACGGCTCTGCGAGCGGTCGGGTCCCCACCCAGGCGTCGACCCCTTCGTCCACCGACTCGAACCAGCCGGCTCCAACTGCCGCCAGGATCCCCGCTCCATAGGCGGCGCCCTCGGTAGTGGAGACAGTGACCAGCTCTGCGCCGAGGACGTCGGCCAGGATCTGTGACCAAAGAGGCGAATCGGTTCCGCCGCCGGACGCCCGGATCTGGTCGGGCCGTGGCACCCCGGCGCCGGTCATCAGATCGAGCCCGTCGGCCAGCCCGAATGCCACTCCCTCCATGACAGCCCGGGTCAGATCACCTCGCCCGTGACGGACGGTGAGTCCGAAGAAGCCCCCGCGTGCATAGGGATCCGAGTGGGGGGTGCGTTCGCCCGTCAGGTACGGAGCGAACATGAGGCCACCTGCTCCCGGTTCGGCGGTAGCTGCTTCCGTTCCCAGATCCTCGAATCCGACACCGGGGGCTAGCGTGTCACGGAACCAGCGTAGGCTGCCCGCCGCCGACAGCATCACACCCATCATGTGCCACCGGTCGGGGACGGCGTGACACATGGCGTGGACCCGACCGGCCGGCTCGACCACCGGTCCATCTGTGGTAGCGAACACCACACCCGAGGTTCCGAGCGAGAGTGCCACGATTCCCGGCCGCACCGCACCCACGCCGACCGCATTACCGGCCTGGTCGCCCGCCCCGCCGATCACCGGAGTTCCCTCGGGGATGCCGGTCACGATGGACGCCTCGGACGAGATCCCTCCGGACGGGGCCGGACCTTCGACGACGTCAGGCAGGAGAGCCCGGTCGATCCCGAGCATCGACGTGACGCTGTCGGACCAGGTCCGGGTGCGGAGGTCCAGGAGTCCGGTGCCGGAGCCGTCCGACGGGTCGGTTGCCAGGGTTCCGGTGAGTCGCCGTCGGACCTCATCCTTCGGGAGCAAGATGTGCCGGACCCTGGCCCAGTTCTCCGGTTCGTGGCGGCGGACCCACAACAGCTTCGGGGCCGTGAACCCGGTGAAGGAGGCGTTGCCGGTGATCGACACCAATGAATCGAGCCCGATGGTCGAGGCGATCTCGTCGGCCTCGGCGCCGGTCCTCTGGTCGTTCCACAGCAACGCCGGACGCACCGGCTCCCGGTGCTCATCCAGAAGGACGGAACCGTGCATCTGCCCGGTGAGCCCCACTCCCTCGACGGCCGCCGGCCGGATGCCCGCTTGGGCCAAGGCCGCCTCGATGGCGGCGATGGTCGCCGTCCACCATGCCGCTGGAGATTGCTCCGACCACAGCGGCTGGGGAGTCTGGTACTCGTAGCTCGAGACCCCGATCCCCACCACGGCGCCGTCTCCGTCGATGACGACGGCTTTGGTGGCAGTGGTGGAGCTGTCGATGCCGATGACGTGGCTCATGATGTGCCCCATCGGAGACGGCTGACGGTCTCGGCAACGGCTGCCGGCTTGGCACTCTTCTCGCGTTCGATCGTCACCAGTCGAGTGAGTTGGACCCAATCTCCGATCCGTTCGACATCACTGATCTCTACCCAGGCTCTCAGCTGTGACCCGACCGGCACCGGCGACGGAAAGCGGAGTCGGTTGAGCCCGTAGTTGATGGTCATCGTTGGCGGATGTTGGAGGGGGAGGTCGATCTCGGAGGTGAGCGCGACAATGAGCGACATGGTCAGGTATCCCTGCGCGATGGTGGCGCCGAACGGACCCTGAGCCGCCGCCTCCTCGTCGATGTGGATCCACTGAGGGTCGTCGGTCGCCTCTGTGAAGCGGTTGATCCGGGCCTGGGTGATCTCGATCCAACCCGACGGGCCGAGTCGCTGTCCGATGAGGACGGTCAGGGCGGCGGCGGCGCTGGAGACGGGGTCTGGTGTCATTCGTCGAGCAGATACACGGGTTCGCGGTAATACCGGATCTTGCCCTTCCGCTCCTTCTCCTGGAGATAGTCGGACAGCCAGCGGTTCTTGTCGTCGATGCTCTTCTCAGACGACAGCATCTCGAGCGGGATGTCGAGACGAAGTACCCGGCCCGGGATGAGGAACCGGGTCACTCCAGCCGGGAGCAGGCGCCCGGATCCGGCGGCGAGCAGCACCTGCTCGACGGTGAACTGCGGATATTCGATCAGGGCCGTCATGTCCGGGTACCAGGAAGCCAGTTCCCGGACATGGCGCTCGAGGTTCCGGGAGACCGTGGCGGCGGAGATGTAGGCGTCGGCGAACGCCGCCACGGCGTCGAAGCGATTGATGCCGGGCCGGGCC
>JBFHRE010000076.1:0-13005 GCA_041591895.1 Acidimicrobiia bacterium | reverse complement strand
CGACATCGGTGGCCGTGGCGACCAGTCGTTCAACGACTCCGCCGCCGCCGGTCTCGACAAGGCGACCGCCGAGCTCGGGATCGAACCCTCGGAGGCTTCGGCCAACGCCGATGGATCCGACCGTGAAGAGCTGCTCAACCTGCTGGCCTCCGCCGGCAACGAGCTCGTGTTCGGCATCGGCTTCCTGTTCGCAGATCCGATGGCTGCGGCTGCCGCCGCCAACCCGGACGTGAACTTCGCCATCGTCGACTCTGTCGTCGATGCCCCGAACGTCGCAGGCTTGGTGTTCGCCGAAGAGCAGGGCTCGTTCCTGGTCGGTGCCGCCGCCGCCCTCAAGTCGACCACGGGCAAGATCGGGTTCATCGGTGGGGTCAACATCGAGCTGATCCAGCGGTTCGAGGCCGGCTACATCGCCGGGGCCAAGGCCGTCAACCCCGACATCGAGATCGTGAGCCAGTACGTCACCGAGCCGCCGGACTTCGGCGGGTTCAATGACCCCGCCGCCGGCAAGGTCATCGCCCAGTCGATGTACGAGGGTGGCGCAGACATCGTGTATCACGCCGCCGGTGGAACCGGGGCCGGTCTGTTCCAGGCCGCCAAGGAGTACTCCGAGGCCAATGACACCAAGGTGTGGGCGATCGGTGTGGACTCCGACCAGTACAACACCGCCGGCGACGACGTGAAGGAGTACATCCTCACCTCGATGCTCAAGCGAGTCGACGTGGCCGTGTTCAACACGATCCAGGCCCAGGTCGAGGGCACGTTCACGGCCGGCGTGAATGTGTTCGACCTCTCGGTCGACGGTGTCGGCTACTCCACCTCCGGTGGGTTCGTGGACGACATCGCTGCAGAGCTCGACGACCTCAAGGCGAAGATCGTCAGCGGCGAGATCGTGGTTCCCACGACTCCCGAGAGCTGATCGGCAGCGACACAACGTCGCAGCTACAGTGCCGAGGGCCCCGGAGACGGGGCCCTCGGCCGTTTTCGGTCGAATCCGCCCGCTCCGGGCGGCGCGTGGCAGGCGATATGGCAGGCGATCGGTAGGAGTTTCGGTTGAGCGAGACGCTCGCAGTCGAACTGGTCGGGATCACGAAACGGTTCCCGGGTGTCATCGCCAACCAGGACGTCAACCTCGATGTCCGCGACGGTGAGATCCACGCCATCTGTGGCGAGAACGGGGCCGGAAAATCGACCCTGATGAAGATCCTCTACGGCATGCAGCCTGCCGATGAGGGCACCATGAAAGTCAATGGAGAGTTGGTGAACTTCCATTCACCCAAAGACGCCATCGCTCGCGGCGTCGGCATGGTTCACCAGCATTTCATGCTCGCCGACAACCTCACGGTGCTGGAGAACGTGATCCTCGGTGCCGAGCCGGGTCACGGTGCGATCGACTTCGCCGAGGCCCGGCGGCATCTGGATGAGGTCGGCGAGGCCTACGGCCTCACGATCGACCCGAACGACCTCGTAGAAACGCTCGAGGTGGGTGAGCGTCAGCGGGTCGAGATCATCAAGGTCTTGTTCCGGGGCGCCAAGATCCTCATCCTCGACGAGCCCACGGCCGTCTTGGTGCCGCAGGAGGTCGAAGAGCTCTTCCGCAACATGCGGGAGCTCAAAGCCCAGGGTCACACGATCATCTTCATCGACCACAAGCTGGACGAGGTTCTCGAGATCGCCGACCGCATCACAGTGCTCCGGAGGGGCAAGACGGTGGCCACCGTCGAACCGTCGGAGGTGACGACCCACGACCTCGCGGAGTTGATGGTCGGCTCAGAACTCCCGAGCCCCGAGACCCGCGAGTCCACGGTCACCGATCACGTGGTCCTCGAGGTGCGAGGTTTGACGGTCGATGCTGCCGACGGTTCACCCCGGGTACGCGGGGTCGATCTCACAGTTCACCGGGGAGAGATCGTGGGAATCGCCGGCGTGGAGGGCAACGGTCAGGGCGAACTGGTCGAGGCAATCCTCGGCATCGCCCCGGTCTCGGCCGGCACGCTCCTGCTCGAGGGCGAGGACATCACCAAGTGGTCGGTGCGTCAGCGCCGGGAGGCCGGTTTCGGGTACGTGCCCGAGGACCGCCATCGACGCGGCATGCTGCTGGCCTCGCCATTGTGGGAGAACACGATGCTGGGACAGCAGAGTCGGGTTCCGTTCGTGAAAGGGGGCCTCTGGATAGACAAGAAGGCGGCTCGCGAGCGGAGCTCGATGGTCGTGAGCGACTTCGACGTGCGGACGCCTTCGATCGACGTGCCTGCCAAGGCGCTATCGGGCGGGAATCAGCAGAAGCTCATCATCGGCAGGGAGATGTCGGCCGACATCCGGGTCCTGATCGCCGCCCATCCCACTCGTGGCATCGACGTCGGCGCCCAGGCCGCCGTGTGGGAGAGCCTGCGGACTGCTCGCTCTCAGGGCCTTGCCACGCTGCTCATCTCCGCCGATCTCGACGAGTTGATCGGCCTCTCGGATCGGCTGCTCGTCATGCTGCGGGGAGCCTTTACCGCAGAGCTCGATCCCGCCGAGGCGACACCGCGCATTCTCGGTGGATACATGACCGGAGCCGTGACCGAATCGGGCCAGGGATGATCAAGCGGATCGGCTACGCCCTCGCCGCCCCCACCATCGCCGCCGTGGTCGCGATCCTGCTCTCGGCCGTGGTGCTGCTGATCAATGGGTCCGACCCGGTGGTGGCATTGCAGGCCGTCATCGAGCATGGCACCCAACTCGAAACGAACATCGAGGCCCTCAACAGGGCCAGCGCCCTGTACCTGTCGGCGATAGCGGTGGCTATCGGGTTCCGGATGAGCCTGTTCAACATCGGAGTCGAAGGTCAGTACGTGCTCGGCGCCTTCATGGCCGCCGCGGTGGGAGCCCAGATCTCCCTCCCGCCGGTCCTGCACGTCCTCGTGATCATCCTCACCGCCATGGCGGTGGGTGCGGTCTGGTCCGGCATCGCCGGTGTGATGAAGGTCACCCGGAACATCCACGAGGTGATCTCGACGATCATGCTCAACGTGATCGGTGTGGCCGGCATCGTTTCCTACCTTCTGAGCCGCTGGAAGGTGGAGGACGCCAACCTCGACACCAAACTTGCTGACATCCCGGCGTCCGGCTGGATGCCGAGCCTCAACACCTGGGTCGAGCTGTTCACCCGTGACATCAAGCGAGTCCAACTGCACGGATTCGTGCTCGTCGCCGTCGCCGTCGGGATCGGATATCACTTGTTGATCAACAAGACCCGCCTCGGGTTCGATCTCCGGGCCACGGGCGCCAACCCACTCGCCGCCGAGGCCAGTGGCGTCCCCCCCAAGCGCACGATCATCGTCGCCATGCTTCTGTCGGGCGCCGTCGCCGGACTGGTGGGTCTCGGCCAACTGTTGGGCGTGGATCACAACTACAACCTCCGTTTCGCTCAGATGCTGGGTTTTGCAGGCATCGCGGTCGCATTGCTCGGTCGCAACAACGCCTGGGGTATCGCCTTTGCTGCCTACCTGTTCGGGTGGCTGGAACGTGCTTCGGGCGTACTGGCCATCAAGGGGGACGCGCCCCGGGAGATCGTCACGATCATGATCGGGGTGATCATCCTGAGTGCGGTCATCGCCTTCGCCGTTGTTGAACGTCGTCGCCTCGCAGACATGGTGCGCCAGGCGGCCGCGGCCACTCAGGAGGCCCCATCGTGACGACAATGGTGAAGGAAGGAACGAGCAAAGCCCGGCTGTTGATCGTGCTGGCCTCGATGCTGGTGGCGGTCTCGGCAGTCCAGAATTTCGCCCGGTTCCCGACCGAGGACCTCACTTCGAGCGGCACCTGGTCGATAGCGGTGGCCTGGTCGGTGCCGATCCTGATGGCGGCCCTCGGCGGCATGTTCGCCGAGCGCGCCGGGATCGTGAACATTGGTCTCGAGGGGATGATGATCATCGGAACCTGGGTGGGGGCGTTCTACACGCTCCTCGCCGGCCCGTGGGTCGGGATCATCGCAGGCGGGCTGGCGGGGGTGGTCGCAGGGGCGGTGATGGCGCTGGCCACCGTGACCTTCAAGGTCGACCAGATCATCGCCGGCGTGGCGATCAACCTGATGGCGCCCGGTCTCACCCGGTTCCTCTCCGACGTCCACTTCTCCGATCGCGGCGGGTCGATCACCCAGTCGCCCACCATCGTCGGCGTGTCGAGGTTCAGTGTTCCCTTCCTATCGGGAGGGAATCTGTTCGGCTGGAAGTCGCCGGATCTGCTGGGAGCAGTCGAACGGGCGCACATCATCGTCCTGTCCGACCTCGCAGGTGTCGTGCGTGGCCTGTTCTGGAACATGTCTTGGTGGACGCTGGCGCTGCTGCTGATCGTGCCTTTCTCGGTCTGGCTGTTGTGGAGGACTTCGTTCGGGCTGCGCCTCCGGAGCTGCGGCGAGCATCCGGATGCCGCCGACTCGCTGGGCGTCAACGTCTACCTGTACAAGTTCTACGGCGTCATGATCTCGGGTCTGCTGGCCGGTCTCGGCGGCGCCTTCCTGGCGGTGGAGCTGTCGGGCTTGTACAAGGAAGGTCAGACCCAGGGCAAGGGCTTCATCGGCCTGGCGACGCTGATCTTCGGTAACTGGCGGCCGATCCTCACTTTCTTCGGGGCTCTTCTGTTCGGCTTCACGGAGACGCTCCGCCTTCGGGATCCCGACGCTCCCCACGCCCTCCTGCTCCTGGTCGTGATCGCTCTGATCTACCTGGCAGTACGGGGGGCCCAGAAGCGCAACTGGGTTTCGCTCGGCGTTTCGGCGCTGGCGGCGGTGGTCATCGGATTCGCCTACTTCACCTCCGAAGGAGTGCCGGACCAGCTGCCCAAGATCACGCCGCATCTCACCGTGCTGGCGGTCCTGATGTTCGGCACCCGCAAACTGAGGCCTCCTGCCGCGGAGGGAATCCCCTGGAGCAAGGGCGAGCATTAGCCGGGGCGTACTGAGTCTGCCTGGCGTACGATCCTCCGGGTGACCGACGCCGAGACCGCAGCCAATGTCGACTTCGATGCCTACGCGCCCGATTTCGTCCAGGACCCCTATCCCACCTACCGCCGGCTGCGCGACGAGACCCCTGTCTTTCACGACCCGACCTGGGGTCTGACGTTCTTCGCCCGGCACTCGGATGTCTCCCGGATCCTCAAGGACCGGCGGTTCGGTCGGGACGTCCGCCAGGCCGCCACCCGCGAAGAGATCGATCCGGTCGTCTACGACCGGATCTACCCGCCTGCCTACCCCAACTGGACCCGGCTGGTCCGGGGCTCGTTCATCGACCTCGAACCGCCCCGCCACACCCGGATCCGGCGTCTCGTGCAATCGGCGTTCACCCGGCGGGCGTCGGAGTCGTACCGGGCGCGGATGCTCGCGACTGCAGAATCCTGCCTCGACCGGGCGGTCGATCGAGGCGAGGTCGAGGCGATCGCCGACTTCGCCACCCCGATCCCCCTGACCATGATCGCCGAACTGCTCGGAGTGCCGCCGGCGGATCAACCTCAGCTCGTGAGCTGGTCCCACGCCATCGTCCGGGTCTTCGACGAGGCGTGCACCGAGGAGGAGGGTCGCCACGCCGAACACGCCATCACGGCCTTCTCCGACTACGTCGCAGCGCTGCTCGAGGAGCACCGCCGGTCGCCGCGGGAAAACCTCACGACTGCGCTGGTCGAGGCCGAGATCGATGGCGACCGGCTGTCGGACGAGGAACTGATCGCCACCTGCATCCTCACCCTCAACGCCGGTCACGAAGCCACGGTCCAGGCGATCGGAAACGCCCTGCTGGCTCTGGGCCGAAATCCGGGAGCGTATGCCGCCCTCAGAGGGAATAGGCAGTTGGTCTCCACCGCCGCTGCGGAATTGCTCCGATACGACACCCCGCTCCAGATGTTCGAACGCTGGGTGCTCGAGGACCTGGATTGGCAGGGAACCCACCTGAGTCGGGGGTCAAAGGTCGGGCTTCTGTTTGGCTCCGCAAATCGCGATCCGTCGGTGTTCGAGCGGGCTGAGGATCTCGTGATCGACCGGGCCGAGAACCCGCACGTCTCATTCGGGGCTGGGGTGCACTACTGCGTCGGCGCCCCACTGGCGCTGGTCGAGATGGAGGTGGCGCTCGACCGATTCGCATCCAGAATCGAGTCGTTCGAACTGGTGGAGGAGCATCCGGAGCGAGTCCCGAGCCTGGTGTTTCGGGGCGTGAAGCGCCTGCCGCTGGCAGTCAACCCCGCCTGACCGGTCAGCCCTCGGTGGTGGTAGTAGCGCCGGTGGTCGGGGTCGACTCGGCAATCACCGGGGACCCAATGACCTCGATTTGCTGGACGGCGAAGTCCGAGAAGACCTGTCCGCCACGTTCCTCGGCTGCGTAGACATTGGTCACGATGATCTCGAGCTGCGACGTGCTCACGGCGATGTAGGTATAGGTGGAGGGTCCTGGCTGGTCCTTCAGTTCGATGGGAGCCGGGAAGCCGGTGGGCTGCTTGTCGCTGACCGTGATCGCCTTGGCGCGATAGTTCTGGAAGTACCGATCACTGTCGGCGAGGTTCTCCCATACGACGCTCTGGACCCGATAGGGCTGATCGAACGTCAGCGTGATGGTGACCTCCTGGTCGGTGCCGGCCAGTGAGTCCCAGTTGAACTGGTATTCACCGTCCCCGGCGTCGATCAGGTTGTCGCAGTCGAACCCGCTGTATCCCTCGACCGAGCAGGTGGCGCTGATGATCGACACCGGCCGGGCCGGAGCCGTGGTGGTCGTGGTGCTGTTGTCGGTCGCCCCGATGGTTGTGGTGCTGTCATCGCCGCCAAACGAGTTGAACAAGAGGGCGATGATCACGATGCCGAACAGCAGAGCCGCCAGGGCCATCGCCGCCCGTACTCCGGCGGTGGCCTGAACCGCCGGCCGAGGCGCGACCGGCAGCTGTCCTTGCCCCAGGCGGGCGCCGCACTCCTCGCAATGGCGATTGTTGGCCGGGTTGGAAGATCCGCAGGACGGGCATTGGACCTCGGCGCGCGGGATGCGGGCCGGGGCCTCGTCTTCAAACGCAGGGGGGGCGCCGAGGCGAAATTCCTCGACGTCGGTTCCGGAATCCGGACTGTCGGTCATGGGGTCGATCCAGTTCCCACAGTTGGGACAAAATTCGTCGTCGGTGACGACGGTTCCACAGTTGTCGCAGACGTTGCCGGCCACTCGCGCTCTCCCGGGGGGCAAGGTATTGTGCCACACAATGCCAGCCGACCCGGTCCGCATCGCCGAGCCATGGACGGTCGGGAGCGTCATCGGGGCGCTTCTGCTCGCCGTCCTCGTGGTTGCTCTCGTGGTGTGGGCGGTGCGCAGGGCCGCCAGACCCTGATCTCGCCGGTCGATTCCGTCGGTGCCAGGAGATACGATCCGGCGATGTTCCGTTGTGAGACGTGCGGTTACCGATCGCCCAAGTGGATGGGCTTTTGCCCTCAATGCCGCACCCAGGACGCACTCGTCGAGACGGTCGACCGGGGCAGAAAGGCGACTGTTGGTCCCGCCCCCGAAGCGCTGCCGGTCGGCAAGCTCCGTACCGCCGACGCCCCCCGTCACCCCGTGGGAATCGCCGAGTTCGACCGCGTGCTGGGGGGCGGTCTGGTTCCCGGGTCGGTCATCTTGCTCGGGGGTGAACCTGGGATCGGAAAGTCGACTCTCCTGCTCCAACTGGCCGGGGCACTGTCGGCGTCGGGGGCCCGGGCGCTCATTGCGACTGCCGAGGAGTCGGCCCAGCAGGTCGCGGTGCGGGCCGAGCGCATCGGTGTGGGCGGCGATGACGTACTGCTGCTGGCGGAGCACGACGTTGACCGCATTCTGGCGGCGGTGGACGAGTATCGGCCTGATCTCCTGGTCGTCGATTCGATCCAGATGGTCCAGGTCGAGGAACTCGACTCGGCACCGGGCTCGGTCGGCCAGGTGCGCGAGAGCGCCGCTCGACTGGCGCGCCATGCCAAGCAAAGCGGGGTCCCCGTCATTCTCGTAGGGCACGTCACCAAGGACGGCAGCCTCGCCGGTCCGAAGCTCCTGGAGCACATGGTCGACGTCGTGCTCTCGCTGGAAGGAGACCCCGATCGGGGATTCCGGGCGCTGAGGAGCTTCAAGAACCGGTTCGGTCCTACTCATGTCGTGGCACTGTTCGACATGCAGTCGGAGGGCATGGTCGAAGTAGGCGATCCGTCGCAGGCATTCCTGAGCGATTGGCGTCACGATGTCCCCGGCACAGTGGTGTTTCCCACGGTGGAAGGTCGCCGGTCGATCCTGGTCGAGGTCCAGGGGTTGGTGGTGCCCACCTCGGCTCCTCAACCGCGACGGTCGGTGAGAGGTCTTCCTCCGGGCCGGGTCCACCAGGTGCTGGCGGTGCTCGACCGGCATTGCGGCATCCGGCTCGGGCAGGCGGAGGTCTATGTCAACGTGGTCGGCGGCTGGCGGATCGAGGATCCGGCGGCCGACTTGCCGGTGGCGCTGGCGCTGGCCTCTTCGGCCACCCAACGACCGATCGGTTCGGTGGCGGCCTGGGGTGAGGTCGGACTGTCCGGCGAGGTGAGACCGGTCCCGTTCGCCGCTCGGCGGGCCGAAGAGGCGGTCCGGATCGGGGTCAAGCAAACCATTCGGCCCGAGACCCGGCTCCGGCTTGCCGAGGTGCTGGCTGGTCTCGGGTTGGCCCCCCCGGCCGCCGGGAGCTGATACCCTCCGCTCGTGGCCGGGCAGAGCAGCTTCATCGTCGAAACCATGCAACGACTCGCTCCCGGAACCGCGTTGCGTCAGGGAATCGAACGCATCCTTCAGATGGGGAAGGGGGCGTTGATCGTTCTCGGTTCCGGCAAAGACATCGACCAGATCTCGAGCGGAGGCTTCCGGATTCAGCGGAGCCCGTTCTCCTCGGCCCGCCTCGCCGAGCTCGCCAAGATGGACGGGGGGATCATCCTCGACGCCGATGCATCCGTGATCATGGCGGCCAATGTCCATTTCGTGCCCGATCCGGAGATCCCCACCGACGAGACCGGCTCCCGCCACCGGACCGCCCAGCGCATCGCCATCCAGTCCGGTAGGTCTGTGGTGGCCGTCTCCGAAGGCCGGCACGTAGCCACGCTCTACATAGACGCCCAGAAGATCGAGCTGCCGAGCCCGACCTCGGTCGCCGCTCGGGTCAACCAGGAGCTGCTGACTCTCGACCGGCTTCGCCGTCAGCTCGACGAGGCCGAGTCGATGCTGACCCAGCTCGAAGTGGCCGATCTTGTGACCCATCGGAGTGTGGTGATGCTGATCCAGCGCGCAGAGATGATCCGGCGGGTGGGAGCTGCCATTGGCCGGCTCACCGTCTCGCTCGGGGAAGAGGGCCATCTGGCGGCTGTGCAGCTCAACGACCTCCAGCGAGGGGTCGAGTATCTGGTGGAGGCGACTCTCCGCGACTACGTTCGACCACGGCGGGCGCGGGCCGTCAACCAGGCGTTGTCTGCGCTCGAGGACCTCGGGGAGAACGACCTCGTCGACCCCACCCGGGTAGCCAGGGCGGTTGGATTCGGAGACCTCGACGACCCGGCCGAACCGCGCGGGGTCCGGATCCTGGGCAAGATCGGCCGGCTCCCCGACGCAGTGCGGGAAGAGATGATCGTCCAGTTCCCTTCGCTCCAGAAGATGTTGCGAGCCGACGCCGGCGAGCTCGAGCAGGTGGACGGGATCGGCACCGCCCGAGCGAACCAGATCCGCCACTACTTCGACCGGCTGTTGACGTCGGTCGACGACTGGTCACCTCGATACTTCTGAAGCGGGCCTCGTCGGGCTGGCGGCGGATCGGTTTGCAGCTCAAGGTACAATCCCTGCTTCATGGCCACTCAAAAGTCCAAAGCCGAGCCCAAGGCCGCGCCCAAGCCGGCTTCCAAGAAGAAGACCAAGGAGTCCAAGTACTCCGTCGGCGACAAGGTGGTCCACCCCCAGCACGGGGCGGCCACCATCGCCAAAAAGGTGAAGCAGGAGTTCGCCGGCGAAAAGCGCGACTACTACGTCCTCGAAATCGCCACCGAGCAACTCACCGTCATGGTCCCGGTCGAGAAGATCGAAGAGGTGATCCGACCGATCATCTCGAAGACCGAAGCCCGGAAGGTGTTGGGGGTTCTGAAGGACGAGCCGCAGGAGGCGGGAGCCAACTGGAGCCGTTGGTACAAGGTGCTCAACGAGAAGATGACTTCCGGTGACATCTTCCAGGTGGCGGAGGTGGTGCGCGATCTCAACTTCGCCCAGCAGACCAAGGGCATCTCCCCGGCGCTCAAGCGGATGCTTTCGAAGGCGCGGCTCACCCTGTCCTCGGAGCTCACCTTTTCGCTCGAGATCGACGACGAGGAGTCGGTGAAGCGACTCGACAAGGCTCTCCCCACGTTCGAGCCGATCGAGAGCTGAACCATGATGCGGGTCGGATGGGGTGTCGACGTCCATCCGTTCGGGGGAACCCATCCGCTCGTGCTCGGCGGTCACCTGATCGACGACGATGTCCTCGTCTCGGCGACCTCCGACGGTGACGTTGCCTCCCATGCCGTCACCGACGCCATGCTCGGCGCGGCGGGTCTTGGCGACATCGGCATGCACTTCCCGTCATCCGACGAGCGCTGGTATGGCGCCCCTAGCACCGAGATGCTCCGCACCGCGGTGGCCAAGGCGGCCGAGGTCGGTGTCTTTCCCGAGTACGTAGATGTGACCGTCCTGCTCCAATGGGTCCGGATCGCCCCTCACCGGGACCAGATCCGGGCGGGACTGGCCGAGGCGCTCGGTCTGTCCGTCGATCGGGTGTCGGTCAAGGCGACTACGACCGATGGGCTCGGGTTCGTCGGCCGGGACGAGGGGATTGCGGCCACCGCGGTTCTCACTGCCCGGGTCGAGGCGTAACATCGCCGCTCGATGATCTCGGTCTACAACACGCTCGGCCGCCGCCTCGAACCGCTCGAAACCAGGGATGCGGGCAAGGTCGGCATGTACGTGTGTGGTCCGACGGTCCAGTCGGAGCCTCATTTGGGCCACGGCCGATTTGCAGTCGTCTTCGACGCCATCCGGCGCTACCTCGAGTGGCGGGGGTACGACGTCACCTTCGTCCGCAACATCACCGACGTCGAGGACAAGATCATCGCTGCCGCCCACGAGGCAGGGGAGACGATGTCGGAGCGGGCCGAGCGGATGGTGGCCAGGTTCCAGGCGACGTTCGAGGCGCTCGGCGTTCGTGACCCCGACATCGAGCCCCGTGCCACCGAGCACATCCCGGAGATGATCGAACTGATCTCCCGGCTGATCGATCGCGGGCTCGCCTATCCGGCCGCCAACGGCGACGTGTATTTCAGGGTCAGGGCGATGGAGAAGGCGTACGGCAAGCTCTCGGGTCGCAACGTGGACGAGATGCGGGCCGGAGCCCGGATCGAAGTCAACGAGGCCAAGGACGACCCGCTCGATTTTGCCCTCTGGAAGGCGGCCAAACCGGGGGAGCCGTCGTGGGACTCCCCCTGGGCTCCGGGCCGGCCCGGCTGGCACATCGAGTGCTCGGCGATGGCCAGCCGGTATCTCGGGTCCGACTTCGACATCCACGGTGGCGGGGCCGATCTCATCTTTCCCCATCACGAGAACGAGATCGCCCAGAGCGAAGGCGCCGACGGTGCAAGGTTCTCGCGCTACTGGCTTCACAACGGGATGGTGAACCTCGAAGGCGAGAAGATGTCCAAGTCCACCGGGATCCTGGTCGACCTGGCCGAGGCGATCGAGGCCTACGGGGGCACCGCGGTCCGCCTTCTCTACTTGCGGGCTCACTATCGATCCCCGCTCGAGTTCTCGGAAGCACTGGTCGCCGAGGCAAACGACGCTCTGGAGAGGATCCGACGGGTCCTGGAGCGGGCGCCGCGGCAACCGGGTGTCGAACCCGACGCAGCCGTGCTCGATCGGTTCCGGGCGGCGATGGACGACGACTTCGGAACTCCCAACGCGATTGGCGTGCTGTTCGACGCGGTCCGGGAGGTGAACCGTCGCCTCGATTCCGGCGAGCCGGCCGCCGGGATGGCGGCGGCGGTGGATGAGATGGTCGAGGTGCTCGGCATCCGACCCGAGGTGCGGTCCTTCGCCGGCGGCCCTTCGGACGATGACGTCGAAGCGCTGGTGGCAGCTCGCAACGAAGCCCGAGCGGCCCGGAACTTCGCCGAGGCGGACCGGATTCGTGACGAACTGGCCGGGCTGGGGATCGTGATCGAGGACGGCGCCGGTGGCACCCGCTGGCATCGGAGTTAGGGTCGAGGGCATCCACGCCGTGGCGGCCGCGCTGGCCGCCGGCCGGGTGCGAAAGCTCTTCGTCGAGTCGGGCCGGGCGTCGCGTCAGCCGCTCGGCGGAATGATCCAGGCCAATCCGGACGTCCAGGTGGAGATGGTGGACGACGTGCGGCCTCTGGCGGCGACCACCGCCCCTCAGGGCATCGTGGCCGAATGCGCTCCGCTGCGTCAGTGGTCGCTGTCGGAACTGGTCGGAGCCGAGCCCACGCCCGCAATCCTCGCCGTCGACCATGTCGAAGATCCCCACAATCTCGGGGCAATGGCCCGGAGTGCGGTGGCCGCAGGGGTCCGTTCGCTGGTGGTTCCGGACCGGCGCTCGGCCCCGCTCGACGGAGCGGCGTTCAAAGCGGCCGCCGGAGCGCTCGAGTATTGCCGGGTGGCGATGGTGTCCTCGGTTCCCGAGGCGCTCACCCGCCTCGGCAAGGAGGGGGTCTGGAGCGTGGGCCTCGACGCCGGCGGGGACCGGGAGCTGTTCGGCCTCGACCTGCTGCGCGAGCCGGTCGTGGTCGTGGTGGGGGGTGAGACGGGTCTGGCTCGCCTGGTTCGGGACCGGGTGGACGTGGTGGCGTCGATCCCGATGTCGGCCGCCGCCGAGAGCCTCAACGCATCGGTCGCCGCCTCCCTCGCCTGCTACGAGATCTTCCGCCTCCGGCGCTAGAGACGTTTTTATCAGTCCAGCGGTAGCTCAGCTACCGCTGGACGCGCGAGAACGGGT
>JBFHRE010000075.1:0-13127 GCA_041591895.1 Acidimicrobiia bacterium | reverse complement strand
TTTGTTCGGGGGCGGGCCTACCGAGTGTAAATAGGTCCGGTACCTTGAGCAACGAACCCCGGTTCGGTAGCGCCGCCGCAGCCCACTACCCGGCCGCCTCCCGGGACGGAGGCGTTCCCAGCCCACCAAATCCCAGCCCACCAAATCCCAGCCCAACAGGTCCCAGCTCTGCATGTCCCAACCGGCGGAGAACCTCGACGGCCGAGAGGCCGGCATCGGCGACGGCGGTCTCGAGATCTATGGGAGATTTTCCCAGGATGGAACCCTGCTGGACCTGCGTCGCCCTGACCCAGCCGAGCATTTCGGACAACTCGCCGAGATCCACGATCGGATGGGCTCCGTCGGCGATCAGTCGGTTGCAGCCGGCCGACGTCGGGCGCTCGAGGTCGCCAGGTACCGCGAACACCTCCCGACCCGCCTCCAACGCCAGCCTGGCGGTGATGAGGGCCCCGGAGCGCTCCGCGGCCTCGACCACGATCACAGCTTCCGACAGCCCGGCGATGATTCGGTTGCGGGCCGGGAATCGCCAGGGCTCTGGCGAGGTCCCCGGCGGGAACTCACTCACCACCGTGCCGCCGGTCGCCAGGATCTCCTCCCCCAATCCCCTGTGCGACCGGGGGTACCAGACGTCGATCCCCGATCCGAGTACGGCGGTCGTGTGACCCTGACCCTCCAGCGCCCCTCGGTGCGCCTCCCCGTCGATTCCGGCAGCCAGGCCGCTGATCAGGCTCCGCCCGGCGTGAGCCACGGCCATCCCGATCACCCGCGCGATCCGCCGGCCGTAGGTGGTGCAGCGCCGCGAACCGATCACGGCGACGCCTGGCCGGGGGTTGCTTCCCCGCAGATAGAGCCACCGAACCCGGGGGGTCATCGGATCCAGTCCCATCGGAAATGCAGGGTCCGCGGCCGTCACGAAACGGGAGTTCGTGTCGTCCAGTTCGGCCACTCGCTCCTTCTCCGAGACGGCGATGCGGCCGAGTACCTCCGACGACAGCGTCGAGCGCCCTTCGTCGGTGCGGGTCACGAAGGCAGCGGCCGTTTCGCTCCCGAGCAGTCGGTCCACCGTCGCTGGGTTGAGGGCCGCCCCTGCCAGGCGAAGAGAAGTCACCAGCGACCCCGCAGCGCAACCGCTTCGTCGACCGCCCCATCCGAGACAGACTCGAGGCCGTCGAGGTCGGAGATGGTCCTGGCCAAGCGGCGGATCCGGTCGAACGATCGCGGTCCGACAGCCGGATCGGCGGCGATGAGCGCGAGACGTCTACTCGCCGCATCCGTCACCGGCATTCGGTCGAGGTCGGCCGGTCCGAGGTCCCGGTTGAGCCCGCCCCGCGTGAACTGCGCGCCACGCGCAGCGGACACTCGGGCTCGAACCCGATAGGACGACTCGCCCTGCTCAGGAGCTTCGAGACGAGGACGGTCGACCCTCACCCGAAGGTCGAACCTGTCGATGAGCGGACCCGACAGTCTCCGCCGGTACTTGTCGACGGACGCGTCGGAGCATCGACAGCCAACCAGACGGTCGCCATGGAATCCGCAGGGACACGGGTTGGTGGCTGCGATCACCTGGGTGGAGGCGGGATAGGCCACGCTCGATCCCTTCCTCGACAGCACGATCTGTCCGTCTTCGATCGGCTGACGGAGGGCGTCCAGATGGTTGGCTGTGAACTCCCCGAGTTCGTCGAGGAACAGCACTCCGCGATGAGCCAGGGTGATCTCCCCGGGGACTGCAACACCACTTCCGCCCCCCATCAGCCCAGCGGCCGATGCGGTGTGGTGCGGGGCGCGAAACGGGGGCGTCGGATCGGCCACCGGTCGATACCGATCGGCGGCTTCCCAGACGAGGGCGACTTCGAGAGCCTCGGAAGGGGTCAGTGGAGGCAGGATGGTGGGCAACCGCTTGGCCAGCATCGTCTTGCCGCATCCGGGCGGGCCATGCAGCAGCAGATGGTGACCGCCGGCCGCGGCGATCTCCAACGCCCGTCGGGCCACCAGTTGGCCCTTGACGTCGGCGAGATCGACCGTCGAGAGAACCGGCGAGACCGGGCACCGAGGTTGGCGGCGCGGGGTGTTCGAGATGGCCTGATTGACCGCATCCACCAGATTCGAAACCGGTCGCACATCGACCCCTTCGACCTGCTGCGCGTGTTCGGCCAGGACTGCCGGCACCAGGCATGGAACCCCGGCATCGCGCGCGACTCGCGCGGCAGCGAGCACACCCCTGGCCGGCCGGACGGATCCGTCTAGCCCGAGCTCGCCGACGGCCACCACCTTCCCGGTCTCAGGCGGCACGAATCCGGCGGCGGACAGCACGCCGATCGCTATCGGCAGGTCGAACGCGGATCCTGCCTTCGGCAACTCGGCCGGGGCGAGACTCACGGTGACCCGGCGGCCGGGGAACCGGAACGAGGAGCCGGCGATGGCGGCCATCACCCGGTCCCGAGCTTCCCTCACTGCTGTGTCGGGCAAACCGACCACCGCGAATCCGGGCCGTCCGCCACCGATGTGGGCTTCGACGGACACGCGTTGGGGCTCGACGCCGACGAGGGTGGCTGAGGCGGTTGCTGCGAACATGCCGCCAACGTACGGCGGGCGGCTGACAAGTTTCGGGGTGGCCGCCGTTCAGCGACCCGAGAAGTCCGGGGCTCTCTTCTTCAGGAACGAGGTGACGCCTTCGGCGGCGTCGGAAGTCGCCATTGCGATCGCCTGCGACTGTCCTTCCCACGCCACAGCCTCTTCGAAGGAGAGCTCGTTGGACCTGTCCAAGGCCTGCTTCGAGAGCATCTGGGCGATCGGGGCCCCCGCGGCCAGATCGGCGGCCAGCTCAGCCACCCGGCCGTCCAGTTCCCGATCTTCGACGACTTCCATGACCAGACCGAGCGATAGGGCCTCCTCGGCACCGACGATCCTCCCGGTGAGGGCCAGTTCCTTGGCTCGCTGAAGACCGACTATCCGGGGCAACAGCCAAGACCCCCCGAAGTCGAGCGTGAGGCCCCGGCGAACGAAGATCTCCGAGAACCGGGCCGACGGTGCAGCGAGGACCACGTCACAGCCGAGAGCGAGGTTCATGCCGGCCCCGACCGCCACCCCCCTGACCGCGGCAACGGTCGGCTTGGTCAACCGGTGGAGCGCAATCGCCGCTGCCGCCACGACCTTCATCCGGTCTCTGCCGTCGACGACGCCACTCGAGCCGAACCCACGCTCGGGATCGAGGTCGGCTCCCGAACAGAAGTCTTCACCGGATCCCGCGACGACCAAGACCCGCTGATCGGACCATTCGAAGGCGTCGAACGCCTCCTTGAGGTCGGCCCAGCCCCCAGGGGGTATTGCGTTGCGCCGTTCCGGCCGGTCGATCGTCAGATACCGGGTGCGGTCACGATCGTCGATCTGGATCCAGCTCATCGAGGTCGAGCGTACCCCAGTCACTACGCCCCGTGTGAGGGGGGTTCGGCGTTCGCCGGCCTACCCTCTCGGCATGGGATTCAATCCGTTCCGGCCGGGGACGCGGTCACGGTTCGATTTGGCGATGGTGGGGCTGGCGGTGGTGGCCGCGCTGGCCGGGATCGCCTGGGCCTTCTGGGGTTGACACGTGCTCCTCGACGACGCCATCGTCACCCCGGTCCAACCGTATGCCGCCCGCAAGACCTACATCTGTCCGGGCTGTGAAGGAACCATCCCCCCAGGGACGTTTCACCTCGTGGTGGTACCCGAGCACACCCCCGACCTCCGTCGCCACTGGCACCACGGCTGCTGGCACCGCGATCTGCGCCGCCGGTTCGGCCGACACAACGCCAGTTAGCGGAGGCCACACGTTCACCCAACCCCTCGCAGCCATGTGAACTCGACCCCGCTCGAACGAAATGCCACGGCGACCAGGTCGATCCGGTCACAGGGTGGCTGGATGAGACCAGCCAGCCGCTCCACTTGTTCCGCCTTCACCGAGTCATACGCATGGACCGGGTCGCCCGGACCGGTGATCGCCCTGACCTCGAACACCACCCGAGTTGAGCCGCGCCGGCCGACGATATCCAGCTCGCCACCGCCCACGGCCACGTTCCTCTCGGTGATCGTGACCCCGTTGGAGGCCAGCATCGAAGCAGCCAGGCGCTCAGCCAGCCGGCCGACTGCTCTTCTCAGATCGGGGGTGGAAGCTCCCGCGATTCGAGATTCTGGGCTTCGAGATTCTGGGCTTCGAGCTCTTCGATGTTCACGTCGCCAAAGGTCGTGACGCGCACTTTCTTCACGAATCGGTTTGGTCGGTGTACGTCCCACACCCATGCATCCTCGATTTCGACGTCCAGGTAGGTGCCACCGGGCGTGTCGCGGGGAACGACCGTCACCTGGTTTGCGAGGTAGAAACGGCGCTCGGTGTCGATGGCGTACCTGAACACCTTGAGCACATCCCGGTACTCGGAGTACAGCCTGAGTTCGGCCTCGGCCTCGTACCGCTCGAGATCCTCTTCCATCTCGCGCCTACTCGCTCAGAGATACCGCATGGGGACGACGAATTCGCCCGCCCAGATCACAGCGAACCTAAACGGTCCACCGGCCAGATGCGGATGACTGCCTTGCCGACCACGGATTCCGCATCGACCGGGCCGAACACCCGAGAATCCGAGCTCTCGTTGCGGTTGTCTCCCATCATCCAGAGCTCCCCCTCGCCGATCTGGCGCGGCGCCATGTCGGACATGAAGACGCCCTCGGGCAGATACGGCTCAGAGAGAGCGACGCCGTCCACGAAGATCCGGTTCTCCTTGATCTCGATGGTCTGGCCGCCAACTGCGATCACCCGTTTGATGAGGTCCTCGGTCCCGTTGGATCGGATACCGAGAGCCTCCAGGACAGAGCGCACCACGGCCTCGGGGATCGACTCGTCTCCGATCGGCGTCGCCGGGTTCACGAACACGATGACGTCGCCCTGTTCCGGCTCGTCGAACCAGTAGCTGACCTTCGACACCATCACCCGGTCGTTTACCAGCAGCTCCGGAACCATCGACCGCGACGGGATGTAGAACGGCTGGATCAGGAACGTCTTGATGAGCACCGCCACCGTGAGGGCGACGAGCAACAGGCCGGGCAGCTCCAGGAGAAAGGAGCGTTGAGGCTTCTCGTGGCGCCCGATGGCACGACCGGAGGTCGTGGTTGCCACCGATCAGTCCCGCAGTTCCTTGATACGCGCCGACTTGCCCGAGCGCTCGCGCAGGTAATAGAGCTTGGCCCTGCGGACGTCGCCGCGGCGGGTCACCTCGATCTTCTGGATGATCGGTGCGTGGAGCGGGAACACCCGCTCGACGCCGACGCCGAAGCTGACTTTGCGAACGGTGAACGATGCCCGGAGACCCTCGCCGTTCCGAGCGATGACCACACCTTCAAACACCTGAACTCGTTCGCGGCCGCCCTCGACCACCCGGACATGCACTTTGACGGTGTCGCCGGCCCGGAACTCGGGCACGTCGGAGCGCAGCTGATCTGCTTCGAGCATGTCGAGTTTGTTCATGACCTGGAGACTCCTGAGTAGAAGAAGACCGAACGCGGCGCGCTCGGGAACCAACATTGTATCAGCTATCGATCGATGGTCGATCCGTGGGGTCGATGAGGTCGGGCCGGACCTGGCGGGTTCGTTCGATCCTCGCCTGACGCCTCCACTCCTCGATTCGCCCGTGGTCTCCCGACAGCAGGACTTCCGGGACCGTAAGCCCCCGGAAATCGGCCGGCCGGGTGTAATGCGGCTCCTCGAGGAGGCCATCCCGAAACGACTCGAGGTCGGTTGAGAGCGGATTCCCGACCGCGCCGGGAATCAGCCGTGATACGCCTTCGATCACCACGAGGGCAGCCGCCTCTCCCCCGGCAATCACGAAATCACCCAGCGAGACCTCCTCGTCGATGTAGTGGTCGATCACTCGCTGGTCTATGCCTTCATACCGTCCACAGAGGAGCGTGATGTGGTCGACCTGCGCCCACCGGTCGAGATGGTGCTGGGTCAGCGGCGTACCCGCCGGTCCAAGGAAGACCCGATGCGAATCCTCGAGCGGTTCGAGAGCGCGGGCCAGCGGTTCAGGCATCATCACCATTCCCGGGCCACCCCCGAATGGGGCGTCGTCGGTCTGGCGATGCGCACCCTCGGCCTGCTGTCGGAGATCGACCACTTCGATTTCGAGGAGGCCCGTCTGAACCGCACGCGCTGTGATCCCGACGACGGTGCTGTCGAAGAAGGTCGGAAAGATGGTGATCACGGAGATCTTCACCGGCCGGAGAGTAGAGCGGCGATCACCGGATCCGGCCCGGACCGGCCATACGAGGTCTCTAGGCTCGGATGATGCCCGACGACGAGACATTCACGCTCCCTCAATGGAACGACGCCCCCAACCCGGGATCAGCCCGTTCCGCGCCGCCGGAGACGCCGGGGCTAGCGCCGGTCGAGAGCGATCTTCCGTTGCTCCTCGTCGGCTCCGGTTCCGCCGATGGTGGCGACCTCGAGCTGGCGGCCGCCGACGCTACGCGCCAGGCAATCGGCGATTTGGGGCTTCAACTCGACGCCCGGGGCCTGGGAGACCTGGCAGGCGTCCAGGTGAGTCTGATGCGGCGAAAGAACACGGTCGTTGCGATCGCGGTCGGGCGGGCCCGCCCGATCAGATGAGTCTGCGCTCTGCAGCCCAGCGGGTCAGCTCGTTCCGATTCGAGAGCTGGAGCTTCCTCAATACCGATGAGACATGGGACTCGACGGTTTTCACCGAGATGAACAGGTCCTCGCCCGCCTCTCGATAGGTGTACCCACGAGCGATCAGCTGGAGAACTTCCCGCTCCCGGTCCGTGAGGAGATCCAGCTCCGGGTCGATGTCGCCCACTGGGATCGAGGAGAAAGCATCGAGCACGAACCCGGCCAGGCGGGGCGAGAACACCACGTCACCTGCCGCGACACGCCGCACCGCGTCGGCCAGTTCATCCGCTGCGATGGTCTTGGTGACGTAACCCCGCGCCCCGGCCCGCACCACCGATACGACGTCGGTCGCAGCGTCCGAGGCCGAGAGGGCCAGGAACGCGACACCGGGCAACTTTGGCTTGACCGCCTTGACGACCTGACCTCCCCCTCCTCCCGGCAAGTGAACGTCGAGCAGCACGACGTCCGGGCTCCGCTCCAGGATGAGCGTGATCGCCGACTCGGTGTCCGAAGCCTCCCCGACCACCTTTATGTCCTCCGGTAGACCAGCTTTGACGCCGGCTCGAAAAAGGTCGTGGTCATCGACGACCATCACCTCGATAGGTTCATTCACGTTCGAACCTCCAATTGCCATTCGGTGCCTCGCGCGGGCGTCGACCTGAGTTCGGCAGTTCCCCCAACGCCCTCCATCCGGCCGATGATCGAGTCTCGCACACCTCCCCGGTCTGGGGCGACCGCGTCGAGATCGAAGCCCGGGCCGCGATCGCGGACGAACACCCGGCAGCGCCCGTCGACCACTTCCGCGAACACGGCGACAGGTGAACCGGGGGCGTGGACGGCGGCGTTGACCATCGCCTCCCGCGCCGCGGCGGTCATCGCTCTCACCGGCTCTGTGAGGGGGGCGTCGCCAACTACGACCACGTCGATCACGGTTCGATACCGGTCCTCGATCTCCGCCGCCTGTACTCGCAACACCTCGGCAAAGTCGCCCGGTTGACGGCTCTCATCGCCGAACAGCCAGTCCCTGAGCTCCCTCTCCTGCCCTCGGGCGAGCGTCACCACTTCGTCTGGCTTGTCGGACTGTCGCTGTATCAGAGCCAGCGTCTGCAGCACCGAGTCATGGATGTGGCGCGAAATCTCGGCCCGTTCCTCGGCTCGAGCCCGGCGCGCCTCGGCCTCTCCGAGCGCCGATTCGGCCGCCGCCCGCTCCTGGTCGAAGCGCCTCAACACCGACACCGCCCAGCCAAAGATGAATGCCCCGGCGGTGTAGAAGATGATCTGGCTGAGGTTGTCGACGATGATGTTCCCGGTCGGGTTGCCCGAGACCGAACCGATCACCACGGCCAACAGCACCGTTGCAGCCGCCCATGCCGCTCTCCGACCCCGGATCGCAGCGATTGCCACCGAGACAAGCGGCAGACCGCCGGCGAACCGATCCTGGTCCGAGCCCAGGTTGCTGACGATGATCGCGGCAGATGACACGGCGAGATCGATTCCGATCGCGGCGGCCGAGGTCACGAACGCCGGCTTCATCCGGGCGAGAATCGTCGCCACGACCCCCCAGAGCAGGGCAGACATCACGACCCAGGCCACACCGGCGCCCGGATTGCGGGCCAGGACGACCAAGCCCAGCAACACCAGCCATGCAACGCCGACCGACCGGGAACCGACCGCCACTCGGCGCAGAGTCGCTTCGAGGGACGGCAATCGGGCGGCCTGGACCATGGCGGCCAGATTACGCATCGCCACCAGCTGCCAGCTACCAGTTACCTGCCTCCAACACGGGGACGAGAGCCGTCACGACTGGCCCGCCCTGAACGGCCGGACCACGACCCACCCCTCGTCAGGACCGGGCGGGGGTGTGGGGGTCGTCCCCCACAAGACAACAGCCGCCAACCGTCAACCTCAACCGGCTACAACCTGCGCAGGACGGACGACGCCGGACGCACGACGGACCATTGGAATTAGCCTCGCCCTGTGAGTATCGCCCCACGAGGATGGGTTCTGTGAGCATGCCTTTCCGCCGGATCGGAGTTCCCCTGTTGCTGCTGACGATGACGGCGGCCTGCGCTCCGTCCGACGGGCCGCAGACGACTGCTTCACCTTCGACCGCCTCAACCGGATCCATTCCGACGACCACTCTCTCGGCACGCGGGGGACCGGTTCCGATCTGCGCCACCGAAGACGTCCGTTTCGCTCTCGATGGCAATGCCGGCACCGTCGACAGCTCCCAGTCGGATGCAGCAACACTCGCCGGCATCACCTGGTTCTCGACCGGCGAATGCGATCGGTTGTCGATCTCGTTCAGCTCCGCCAGCGGCGCACCGGCCCTGGATCCTCCGGTGGCCGCCGCAGTGATGATCCGGCGCCTTGGGATCGTGCGGATCTCGCTCGGATCGTCAGTAGTGGATTCAACGGTGTTCGACCAGGCGATCGACACTGAGTTTGCCGAGTCCCTCTACGTGGTTCGCGACCCGGCAGGAGCGCTGTTCGTAGACATCCATCTGGCGGCAGCGGCCGAAGCACGGCTCGTGTCTTCGACGGCCCCCGGTCTGCTGTCGATCGATTTTCGCGAAGGAGGTGACCCGTACCCCTCGACACCGGTGCGGTCCGGCCGCGCAGTCCTGATCGAGCCGACCACGGGTGTCCTCGACGGACCGATCATCGCCAGCGGATACCGGTTTGGACCCGGGTCTCTCGAGCCGCGCCTGGTGACGGCTACCGGAAGCGCGCTCACTGCCGAAGACGACCCGGTCGACGATCCGCTGTGGAGGACGTTCGCCTACGTGTTCGGCGATCCACCGCCGGGACCGGCCCAGATCGTGATCGGAGACCAGGAGATGGGATCGATCGACATCACGGGATGAGGCCGGCGATGTCATTGACCGTGATCCGTCGGTCGTCGACGTCCACCTCCGGCACCAGATCGCGTACGAAAGGCACCTCGAACCGTCCGGCTGCGCCTTCGATTCCGAGTCGGTCCTGGGCACCCCCCTCGACATAGTCGACCACGATGCCGAGCCTCTCACCGGAGCCGGCGGAAAACACCTCGAGACCTATCAACTCGTCGGGCCAGTACTCGTCGATCTCGAGTTGGCGTCGCGCATCAGGAGCCACGAATAGTTCGCTTCCGCGGAGCGACTCGGCTCCGTCACGATCCACGACGCCGTCGAATCGCACCAGCAACCCCTTGTCTGTGGTGCGGGCGGATGAGATGACGCGCGGCGAACCGTCGGGAAACAGGATGCTGGCCCCACGGACGAAGCGAGTCGGATCATCTGACTCGGACCGCACGACCACGGTGCCATCGACCCCGTGCGGCCTGACGATTCGGCCGCACAAAACGCGATCAGTCGACGAACTCAACTCCGGTGCTCAGACCCTCTTCGTCGCCGGCGGCTTGGGCAACGGTCCGGATGGCGCGAGCGGTACGACCGTGCCGGCCGATCACCCGGCCCATGTCACCCTTGGCAGTCCTGACCTCCGCAAGGACCTCTTCCGGACCCTGCTCGATCAACGTCACTTCCACCTCGTCCGGGTTGTCGACGATCTGGGAAACGAGGTAGCTCACCACGTCCTCAACGATGTCACCCTTGGGCATCATTCCTCCTCGCCGTCGGCGTCGACAGCTGTCTCTGCGGCATCCGCCGCGGGCGCATCCTCCACGGGGGCCTCCTCGGCCTCGACAGCCGACTCCGCCACCGGCGCGTCTTCCACCGGAACCTCGGCGGGAGGAGCTTCGGCAACGGCAGCGGGAGCGGCGGCCTTGGGAGCCACGGTGTGGATCTTCCCGGACGCGACCTGGAACCGCGACATGGCTCCCGAGATCTCGAGGAGCTTGCGGACGGGGCCGGTCGGCTGTGCACCCTTCTTCATCCAGTCGATCGCCTTCTCGTTGTCGATCTCGACTTTGGACGGCTGCTGGTTCGGGTCGTACACGCCGATCTGCTCGATGTAGCGGCCATCCCGAGGGGCACGACCGTCCATCACGACGACGCGGTAATAGGCGGTGCGCTTCTTCCCCATCCGGATCAGTCGCAGCTTCACGGCCATGTAGTCACCTTCTTCTCGTTCTCGGTCCCGGCTATCAACGGCGACCGGGTGGACGACCGGGACGTCCCAACCCAGGAAGCCCGGCCAATCCCCGGCCCCCGGCCATCGCCTTCATCATCTGTTGGGCGTCGGCGAACTGCTTGAGAAGGCGGTTCACATCCTGGGGGGTGGTGCCCGACCCGGCTGCGATCCGTTTCTTGCGGCTCCCGCCGATCACCTTGGGGTTTTGCCGTTCCCTCGGCGTCATCGAGCGGATGATCGCCTCCACTCTCGCCAGGTCGCGATCGTCGATGTCGACCTCGCGGAGGGCGGATCCGGCGCCTGGGAGCATAGCAAGGATGTCTTTGAGTGGCCCCATCCGCTTCACCATCTGGAACTGCTCGAGGAAATCCTCCAGGTCGAAGCTTCCCTTGCGCATCTTCTTGACCGTCTTCTCGGCCTCCACCTCGTCGAAGTTCTGCTCGGCCTTCTCGATCAGGCCGAGGACGTCGCCCATACCGAGGATTCGGCCGGCCATGCGATCCGGATGGAAGGGCTCGAAGTCATCGAGACTCTCACCGACACCGGCGAATTTGATCGGGACTCCCGTGACCTCCCGCACCGAGATCGCCGCCCCGCCCCGGGCATCACCGTCGAGTTTCGACAGCACCACGCCGGTGATCTGGGTGGCATCTGCAAAGCCGCGGGCGACGTTCACGGCGTCCTGACCGGTCATGGCGTCCACCACCAGCAACACCTCGTGAGGCGACACCTCTTTCCTGATGTCCGCCAATTCGTCCATCAACTCACGGTCGATTTGGAGTCGCCCTGCAGTATCGATGATCACGGTGTCGTGGCCCCACCGAACGGCTTCCTTCATCGCCGCCTTGACCAGCTTGCGCGGCTTTCCGTCGCGTTCGGTGTAGACGGGCACATCGATCCGCCCCCCGAGCGTCTCGAGCTGGTCGATCGCTGCCGGTCGTTGGAGGTCGGCTGCAACGAGCATCGGGCGGCGACCGTTCTGCTTCAGGTGCTTGGCCAACTTCCCGGCGGACGTGGTCTTTCCGGAGCCCTGGAGGCCGACCATGAGGATGGTGAACGGCGAGCTCCCCTTGTTCAAGGCGGCGATCGAGCCACCGAGAGTGGTGATCAGCTCCTCATGGACGATCTTGATGACCTGCTGTCCGGGAGTGAGGCTGACCGCCACCTCGCTGCCTACCGCCCGCTCCCGAATCCGGGCGAGGAGGGACTTGACCACCGAGACGTTGACGTCGGCCTCGAGCAATGCCAAGCGCACCTCTCGCAACGCGGCATCGACGTCGGCCTCCCCGAGACGGCCTTTGCCGCGGAGTCGCGAGAAGACGCCCTCAAAACGCTGGGACAGAGTGTCGAACATTCGGGGCGAACCGTACCGCCGTACACGCTCGGGGACCAAGCCCCGAGCCACGCCCACCTTCAGCGGGCCATGACCGCCGAGGGGAGCGCCCGGAGCGTCGAGATGTTCTCGTTGAAAGCAAGATCGACCGTGGAGGCGACCCAGCCACCCTCGTACCTTCGGTCGAAGCCGGCGACGCCGATCCGAGCCAGCCCGGCCAGGGACGCGGGCCCAGGTCGGTGGGCACCGTCGTCGATGACCACGATGGCGAGTCGGTCGCCCACCAGTCGCCAACCAGCCAGCAACCGGCACGCACCGGCCTCACGAGCGTCCCAGACGAGGCGCTCGACCATCGATTCGACGCCCGACGCCACCTCGACGTTGCCTTCGGCGGAACGCAACTCCAGGTCCGGATGCCGTGACCTGACCCGCTCGAGCACCGTGTCCACGGCAACCGTCATGCCGACATCGGAATCGACCATTCGTCGCTGACATTCGAGCTCCGTGCGGATCGGGCCCTCCGGCAGGTCCGCCAACAGCTCATCGAGCGCCGCGAGCCGCAGACCGTCGACCCTTTCGGCCACCGACCGAGCTTTGGCGGCGACTCGAAGACCGACCAACGCGATGGAAGCCAGGGCGACCGCAACGACCACCAGTTTTGACCAGCCGGAATCACCGAGCGTCAGGTCTGTGATCACCACAGCCAGCGCCACCGCGGCCAGCGCCCTCGCCACGAGCATGACGAGCCACGGGCCCAGAACCTTCTCCATCTCTCGATGCATGGACTCTTCATCGGACTCGAACCGGGTCACCCGAAGTCAATTCGGTTCAACCGATCTGGGCCCTATTCAGCCCAGCCGGCCGGTTGGGCCGGCTGCGAGGGTGATCCGGGACGATCCTCCGGGACGATCATCTGGCACGATCATCTGGGGCCACGATCATCTGGGTCCACGATCGGGCTCGCCGATCTGCACCCACGCCCCCGTTGGTAGCCTTCTCGCCCGACATGACCGAGCGTGACGACCTTCTCCGAGCGGACATCCGCCGACTGGGCAACCAGCTGGG
>JBFHRE010000074.1:0-13537 GCA_041591895.1 Acidimicrobiia bacterium | reverse complement strand
CAGCTTGGCGCGATCGATGTCCTCGTGGTCGATCGCATCCTCGACTCCGCCGACGATTCCGATCTCGAGCTCGAGAACGACGTCGACCGCGGCGCACTCATCCAGAAGCGCCGACGCCAGGGCAAGGTTCTCCTCGAGGGGCAACTCGGATGCGTCGAGCATGTGAGACTGGAACAGCGGACCCATGCCGGCTTCCTTCCGTGCCCGAGACATGGCCAACAGGGGGCGAATGTAAGAGTCCACCTTCTCCGGCTGGCAGTGGTCCGTGTGGAGCGCGATGGTCACGGGGTAGGCGTCTGCGGCGACGTGAGCAAACTCGGCCAGTGCGGCCGCACCCATCGGCATCGATTTGTTCCTGATCCCGGAGAGGAACTCGGCGCCGCCGGTGGACACCTGAACGATGCCGTCGGATTCCGCTTCCGCGAATCCGCCCAGCGCCGCATGGAGCGTCTCGCTGGAGGTCACGTTGATGGCGGGAAAGGCGTAGCCACCCTCGCGGGCGGCGTCGAGCATCGCTCGGTACGTCTCGGGGCTGGCAATGGGCAGGGGATCCCTCCTTCGGCGAATACGAGAAAATTACTCGATCGCGCAGCTTCCCCCGTTCAGTGGTTGGATTCCTTCAACGGACGGGACCACACGAACCACAGGGCATAGATCCCGACGAAGCCGAGCAGCGTGCGAATGGTGGTGTTGTCGGTGAGCCAGCCGGCCGAGAGTCCGATCGACAACACGATCCCCACCGTCGCCTGCATCTTGGTCTTGCGGGTCAGGCCGCCTTCGTATCGCTCGAGGGTTCGCTGTACGAAGGGGCGGCTCCTGAGCCAGGCCTCGAAGCGGGGCGACGAACGGGCGTAGAAGAAAAGCGAGAGCACCACCAGATCGGCAGTGGGTATGCCAGGCAAGAAGGAGAAAAACAGCAGGATCAGGCTGATTGTTCCGAGGGTGAAGTACACCGCGCGTGCAAGGAGGCTACGCGCTGGAGCCACCACTTCGACGGGCGCCGTATCCACATCCACACGGTAAAACAAACGATTTCTGACACGGAGTCGGAACCGTCAGGCGTTGAGCAGCACTGCTTCCAGATGCTGGTGGACCCGTTGGGCAACACCGCGACTGCGGGGCGTGTTGAACACGTCGAATGCATGCTGTCCGCCGATCACCTCCAGATAGTCGACCTTGCCGTGGCGGGCGAGCTCGGTCACGAACTGGGTTGCCTCTACCGGCGGAACCAGGGAGTCGTACTCGCCGTGAACCACCAGGAACGGTGGAGCTTTGGGCCCTACCTGATCGAGCGGGGACGCTGCTCGGTATAGGTCCGGAGCCTCGGTGGGCGTCGTCTTCATCACGTGGCGAGGAATGACAGGCCAGTCCCATCGGGTCCGGTTCCGGTTGAAGAAGTCGTACACGCCATAGATCGGCACGCAGCCGGCCACCTCCGTGTCCCTGTCCTCGAACCCCGGCTGGTACTCGGACCTGTTGGCCGTGAGGGCTGCGAGCGCGGCGAGGTGGGCGCCGGCCGATCCACCCGCCAGCACGACTCGCGCCGGATCCACCCCGGGATGGTGCTTCGCCCACACGATCGCCTGCTTCACGCCGACGAGGTGTTCGGGGAACGTGGCCGCCGGGGAGAGTGGATACCGGATTGCGGCCACCAGCCAGCCGGACTCCGCGAAGTGGTGATACATCGCCAGCGCCTGGCGGTCGGGCCTGCCGCCCGTCCAGCTTCCACCGTGGATGTACATCAGCAGTGGGAGCTCATCACCGGTGTCTCGCGGGCGATACAGGTCGAGCGTCAAGCCCGGGGCGTACTCGACATGTGATTCCACCGCTATCGATTCGGGTTTTCTGTGCCGGCCGAGAAAGAGCTCCGCGGGCGTTCGGCGGGGGAGCGGTGCGTCCATCAGTTGTCGAACCGCCCTCGCCCGGAGTCGGAACACCGGGATCAACAGCACGATCGATGTGAGGATCAGCCCGATGCCGAATCGTCCGACCGGATTGTCCCAAGCACCCAGTGAGTAGGCGAGCGCCGCCAGGCCGAGCCGGATCACCACCGCGGCCGGAGCAAGCTCGGCTGTGATCATTGCCGGAAGCCACAGCGGCGGGAACCGGGAGGTCGGCGGTGCCGGCTTTCGCAAGGCGTTGACGGAGAGGAACAGCGCCAGGAAGCCGTAGGTGAAGGCGAGACCGGAGATCATCCGGTGGCAGTCTGCCAAACCTGGAGCCTTATCGACAGTACCGGGGGGTTAGCCTCGCCCGCATGCCTCGGCCTGCCGGCCTGAATCTCGTTCTGGTGACAACGATGGCCGCCGCCACGTTCGCTCTCACGGTGTTCGGAGTGCTGCCCAACGAATTGATCGCCGAGTTCGGCCTGACCAGAACCGAATTGGGGTTACTGGGTACGGCCTCGTCGGTGATGGGGGCGCTGGCTTCTCAACCCATCGGCCGGTTGGCGGACCGCATCGGTGCCCGGCCGGCCACCGTCCTGACGCTCGTGATCGGTGGCGCTGCCCTGCTGGCGGTGGCATCGGCTCCGGCGATCGGACTCGTGTTCGCCGCCGCCGCCCTGACAGGGATCGGCCAGGCAGGGGGGAATCCGTCGACCAACAAGCTGATCTCGTTGTACGTCCCCGCAGGGCGGCAGGGGGTGGTCACCGGGATCAAGCAGTCAGGCGTTCAGGTCGGCACCTTTCTCGGAGGACTCTTCCTCCCGGTCGGAGCGGCCGCGCTCGGGTGGAGACCGACGGTCGCCATCTGCGGGCTGATCCCCCTCGTCATGGCGGCCGCAACCGGCCGCGTCATCCCGGCCGATCCGCCGGCGGGTCTGACTCGGCCCGGTGGAGGAGCACGGCAGGCGAAGCTCGACCGCTACATCCGCGTTCTGGCCATCTACGGGTTCCTGATCGGCGCCGGCGGTTCGGCGATATTCGCGTTCCTGTCGTTGTTCTCCCAGGAGGTTCTCGGCATGACTCCCCGGACCGCGGGACAGGTGGTGGCCGTGATGGGCCTCGCAGGGATCGTTGCCCGGGTGGGTTGGGCGCGGGTCGCCGAGCACCGACTCGAGACCGGACCGGCCTTGGAGATCATCGCCGGACTCGCCGTGCTCGCGGGAGCGGTGCTGTGGATCTCTCCGGTGGTGGGTGGTTGGGTCGTCTGGCCGGCGGCGCTCATCACGGGGCTCAGCGCCTCGGCCTGGAACTCGGTGGGGATGCTGGCGGTCATCCAGAAGACATCCGCCGGCGAGGCCGGCAGGGGATCGGGGGTGGTGTTGACCGGATTCCTGCTCGGGCTTGGAATCGGGGCGCCGCTGTTCGGCTACCTGGTTGATCGAGTCGGCGACTACCGGTCGGGATGGCTGATCGTTATGGCCGTCTTTGCCGCCGGGTGGCTCACGATGCGCCTCGCCCGCGATTGACGAAGTCGCAATTCGAGAGGCGCATGAGACGGTCGAGACGCGATGGAGGGGCGGAGTCTCCTCCGCCCCTCCATGAGGTACCCAACCTCGTCAGGCCCGGTTCAGGCCTTGGCGGCTTGAACGGCGATCTCGATGCTGAACGTCTTGCTGACCAGCCAGCCGCCGGCTTCCAGAGCCACGTTCCAATTGAGGCCCCAGTTCTCGCGGTCGAACGTGCCCTGGGCGGTGAAGGCGGCCTTCTCGTTGCCCCACGGGTCCACTGTGGTCCCGAGATAGTCCATCTCGAGTGTGATCGGCTTGGTGACGCCCTTGATCGTCAGGTCACCGGCCAGGTTGTACTTCGAACCGTCCCGCTCGACAGAGGTCGACTTGAAGCTGATGGTCGGGAAGCTCTCGACGTCGAGGAAGTCGGGGGATCGGAGATGGCCGTCACGATCCGCTGTGCCGGTGTCGATGGAACCGGCGACGATCGAGACCTCGACCGAGCTGTCCTCGGGGGCTTCGGCGATGTTGATCGAGCCGGAGAACTCCTTGAACGCACCCCGGACCTTGGTGACCATCAGGTGACGGGCAGTGATCTCGATCTGGGTGTGCGTCGGGTCGATGACCCAGGTACCGGTTTGTGGGAGCGTCTGAACGGACATTGTCTCTCCTTCATCTCTATAGCAATGTCTGACTACTCAGATACTGTAACCACAAGTAGTTGAGCTGTCAAGTGTTGCGCAGTAAGATGTTCTCGATGGGCGACTGTGACGACTTCCGCATCCACACCTTCGGGGTGTTCCTCGAGGCCCTGAACCGGCTCAACCACGTGTTCGATCACTCACTGAAGGCCAAGGCCGGGATAAGCCAGAGCTGGTTCGAGGCGCTGTTGCGTGTGTCCCGGTCGGGCGGACAGATGACCATGGGGGAGCTGGCGGACCAGGTTGCCCTGACCTCGGGCGGAGTCACCCGACTGGTAGACCGGTTGGCCGGGGAGGGATTTGTCGAGCGGCGCGCATGCGAGTCGGACCGGCGAGTCCAGTACGTCGCCATCACCGATGCGGGGACGGCCAAGCTCGAGGAAGCGGTCGATGTCCACCTCGACGATCTCGAGCGGGAGCTGACCGGCCGTCTCAGCGATGAAGAGCGTCTTCTGCTGGTCGATGTGATGGACCGGCTGCGGACTCCGGGGGCCGACCGGGCCGTCGTGTGACAAGCGACGAGCCGACGCTCGACGGCGCGTCTACTCGTAGGCGATTGCCGCCAGCACGTTGAGCCGGCTCGCCCGCCAGGCGGGATAGACCGCGGCCACCACCCCGGCGAGGGCGGCCACGACCACCGAGGCGAACATGGCTCCGGCAGGAATCGAAAGCACCAGTTCCGAATCCTGTTGGAGCGCGGTGATGAGCGCCCAGCCGAAGAAGATCCCGAGCACGATCCCCAGCATCGACCCGAACACCGCCACGATCACTGCCTCCCACGTGACCATCGCCGAGAGCTGCCGGCGAGTCGTGCCCACTGCCCTCAGCAGCCCGATCTCCCGGGTTCGCTCGATGATCGAGAGCAGCAGGGTGTTGAGGATCCCGAAGAAGCCGATCAGCAATGTCAGGCCGAGGAGGGCGAACACCAGCCCCACGAACTGGCGGATCTGGGTCTTGGCCTGCTCCGCGAACTGGTTCTGATCGAGGATCTCCGCCCCGGGATAGGTTTCGGTGATTCCCTCGAGGGCGGTGCGGCCGGTTTCGAGGTCGACGCCGTCGGCCAGCTTGACGAAGACCGACGAGTCGAAACGTTCGGAGAAGTTCGCTTCCCAGGCGGCGTCGTTGATGTAGGCCTCCGCCCCGGGTCCGTCCTGAGTGAAGATCGCGCCGACCGTGAACTGCTGCTCGCCCGTCCGAGCGAAGGTCATCGTCACATCGTCTCCGACGGACAGCGAGCGCTCCTTGGCTGCGTCCACGGACAGCGCCACCTCCCGATCCCCGATCGATCCGAGGTCTCCTTCGAGCTCCTCGATCAGGACCAGGCGTGACAAGGCGTCGAGGTCTGCTGAGCCCAGGAACACGCGCTCATCGCCCACCTTGGCGGCGTTTCGTCTGACCGACACCAGTTCTTCGACCTCCACGAGGCCGGCCAGTCGGTCGGCGATCTCGGGGCTCAGCTCCGCGCCGCCGAACCCCGATGGTTGGACGATGAGGTCCGACCGGAACCTGTCGGCGATGAGCGCATCCGTGGTGGCGCTCAAGCTCGATCCGAGGATCAGTGCCAGTCCGGCGAGCGCGGTCCCGATCATGATTGCGGCCGAGGTCGCCGAGGTGCGACGTGGACTGCGGACGGCGTTTTCCCTGGCGATCGTCCCGACCAGGCCCGACGCCGCAACCGGGGCTCCGATCGTGCGGCCGACAGGTCGAACCACGAGCGGGGTCAGGACTGCGACACCGATGAAGATCGTCCCGGCTGCGGCTCCCACCACCGCCGCCGGCGCCAGCGCTTCGGGGGTCTCGCCGACCAAGCCATACCACAGGAGGGCGACACCGCCGGCCGTGAGAACTGATCCGATTGCCCCCCTGAGGCGAAGACTCTTGCGGCGGGGAAGGGCTGCCAGTTCTCGCATGGCCGCCACCGGGGGGATCCGGGATGCAGCCAGTGCGGGGAGCAGGGCCGAGATCAACGTGACGACGACTCCAGCTGCCAGGGCGACCATGAATGTGCGAGGCCGGATGACGAGTGCAGAATCAGGCAGGGATCCGCCGAACGCTTCGAATATCGCCTTGATCGCGAATGCCAGTCCCACGCCGGCGACCACCCCTGCGAGCGACGCCACCGAGCTCACCAGGAGGGCCTCGGTGAGCACCATGCGGACGATCTGTCCGCGCGTGCTGCCGATGGCCCGCATCATCGCCAGCTCTCTGGCCCGTTGGGCGACGATGATCCGGAACGTGTTCTGGATGATGAAGGAGCCGACGAACAGGGAGACGAAACCGAACACGAGGAGGAAGGTGTTGATGAACCCCAATGCCTCCTTGAACCCGGTGAGTTGCTCCTCGGTGGCGGTCCTCGAATCGATGGCCTCGACTCGTTCCGGCAGCAGCGGGGTGAGACGCTCGACCAGCTGCGCCGGCGTGACCCCCGAGGCGGCAACCACATTGACCGCATCGACCTTGCCTTCAGCATCGAACAGTTCCTCGGCCTGTGGCCGGGTGAATGCCAGAGCGGTGGCGCCGCCGAATCCGTCGCTCGTTCCGAGTCCGACCAGGCCCACGATCTCCATGTCCACGGGTCCACCGATGCCCACGATCTGAACCTCGGATCCGACCTCGAGACCGAAACGACGGGCCGAGCTCTGATCGATCACGGCCTCCCCCGGATTCTCGGGCTTGCGGCCATCCCGGATTTCGAGGGGGTTTCCGGTGTCGATCCACGCCGAACCGAAGGTCGGTGGACCCTGGCCACCCACCGGCTCTCCATCGACCGCCAGCAACAGCAACCCGCCGATGGTTCCCTCTGCGCCCGCCACCCCATCGACCTCGCGGATCGTTTCGACGATCGAGGCATCCATTCGGTCGCCGATGACGAAGGAGAGGTCGTCTTCCACCTCGGGTCGCACGATGACGTCGGTGCCTGCGAACGCGTCTGCGAACAGATCGGTGAAGGCGCCGTCGAGGGTGTCGGTGAACACATAGGAGCCGGCCACGAAGCCGGTTCCCAGAACGATTGCCAGGGCGGTCAGGATCAGCCGCAGCTTGTGGCCGATCAGCCCCTTCCAGGTGGCGCGCCACATGTCAGACCTCGAGCGCCTTGATCCGGTCGAGCACGCCCTCGGCGGTGGGAGACATCAACTCGTCCACGATGCGGCCGTCGTTGAGGAAGATCGCCCGGTCGGCATAGGCGGCGGCGATCGGGTCGTGGGTGACCATGATGATCGTCTGGTCGAGTTCATCGACGGCCCGACGGAGAAACTCGAGTAGCTGGGCTCCCGACTTCGAGTCGAGGTTGCCGGAGGGCTCGTCGGCGAAGACGATGTCGGGTCGAGAGGTGAGCGCCCGGGCCACCGCGACTCGCTGCTGCTGCCCGCCCGAGAGTTCGGACGGACGGTGGGTGAGGCGGTCGGCGAGGCCGAGCACGTCAACCACGCGTTCGAACCAGCCGTTCTCGGGGCTGGCGCCGGCGATGTCGAGTGGAAGCGTGATGTTTTCCGAGGCATTCAGAGTCGGAATGAGGTTGAACGCCTGGAAGATGAATCCGACCCGCTTGCGGCGCAGGAGTGTGAGGTCCTTGTCGGAGAGGGTGCCGAGGTCGACATCGCCGATGAACACCTGACCCGATGTGACCGTGTCGAGTCCGGCCAGGCAATGGAGGAGCGTTGACTTCCCCGAACCCGAGGGCCCCATGATGGCCGTGAACCGAGCGACCTCGAACTCCACAGACACGCCGTCGAGCGCCCTGACCTCATCGGCTGCGGTTCGATAGATCTTTGTGGCGTCTCTGGTCTGGGCGGCGACGGTTCGGGCGGCGTGAGTGGACGACATTTCGGAGAGGGTAGGGGTCCGCGGTTGCTAGGCCATCTCGTCGGACGGCGGCCGAGGGGCCTTCTCTAGATTGGCCTCATGGGATACGACTATCAGGTCACTTTCGACGCCGCCGATCCGGCCGGGCTGGCTCGTTTCTGGGCTGTGGCCCTTGACTGGATCGAGCAGCCACCGCCGGAGGGCTTTTCATCGTGGGACGAATTCGCCGACTCGCTCGACATGTCCGCGGAGGACCGCACCAAGTACGGGGCGGTGGTGGATCCGGACGACCAGACCAAGCGGATTCTGTTCCAGAAGGTGCCGGAGGGGAAGACCGCCAAGAACCGGGTCCACCTCGACATCCGAGTCAGCGGCGGGCGAGCCGTCGACCGGGAGGTGGCCGATGCCCGAATCGAGGAGCACGTTGCCCGGCTGACCGCTCTCGGGGCGACCGAGCTCGGACGGCATTCGGAATATGGGGGTGGCTGGGTGGTCATGGCCGATCCGGAGGGCAACGAGTTCTGTGTGACTTGAAGTTGTCCGGTTCAGCGGTGTCAGGTGCGGTCTTCTGCACCCTGGTGTCCGTTTTGGCGCCAGGCCTCGAAGACGACCACCGCCACCGAGTTGGAGAGGTTCAGGCTCCTGACTCCGGGACGCATGGGAATGTGAAGGGTGGCCGTGATCCAGGGGGCGGCGAGCACCGCGTCCGGCAGGCCGACCGACTCCGGTCCGAACAGCAACGCGTCGCCCGGCCGGTAGTCGACGTCGGTGAATCTGGTTGTTCCGGCCTTGGCTAGAGCGAACACGCGGGGAGGTGTGGTGGCGTCCCGCCAATCGTCGAGGTCGGGGTGGACACGAATGGTCGCTTTGTCCCGGTAGTCCATGCCCGCCCGCCGGAGCTTGGCATCGTCGAGGTCGAATCCGAGCGGCTCGATCAGATGGAGCGTGCAACCGGTGTTGGCGCACAGCCGCATCGCGTTTCCCGTGTTGGGAGGAATCTCCGGCCGAAACAACACAACATCGAACATGAATTCTCGTTTTTATCAGTCCAGCGGGCGCTGAGCGCCCGCTGGACGCGCGAAAACGGGTTATGAGGCAGCCTGCACGGGGTCAGAACAGGGTGAGCTCGTTGGATTCGATCTCTCGCAGGCCGTCGTAATCCACCTCGATCGTCTCCAAACCGCGGGCCAAGGCCAGGGTCTTGGCTTGAGGGGTGATCGATTGGGCGACGAAGATCCCGCGGACCGGGGCAAGGCGCGGATCGTTGTCGAGACGCTCGACATAGCGGGCGAGTTGCTCGACACCGTCGATCTCGCCCCGCCGCTTGATCTCCACCGCGACGGTGCGATTCTCGATATCGGCGCAGAGCAGATCGACCGGCCCGATGTCGGTCTGGAACTCGCGCCGGATCAATTCCAGCCCCTCCTCGATCACCCACGGACGCTCGGCGAGCAAACGTTGAAGATGGGCCTCCACCCCATCCTTCTGGAGACCGGGATCGAGACCGAACTCGTGGCGGCGGTCGTCGATGACCTCGTGAAGGACGATGGTCAGCTGTTCGCCCTTTGGGTTGGTGACCAGCCAGCGGTCGGCCTCCTCGACCACGGTGTTGGGGGCATTCATCCAGTTGAGCGGCTTGTACGCCCCACCATCGGAGTGAATGGCGACGCACCCGTCGGCCTTGACCATGATCAGCCGGATTGCTCGCGGGAGATGGGCCGCAAGGCGTCCTTGGTAGTCGACGGTGCAGTCGGCGATCAGCAGGCGCATCAGGGTGACACTACCGATCGAGGTGCTCGAATCTCCTCGGCGGTCACCGTTCTCGCGCGTCCTGCGGGCGCTCAGCGCCCGCTGGACTGATAAAAACGTCGGATTCAGCCGGCCAGGAGGCGGAGGGCGATGGCCTCGGCAAGGATGGATTTTTCGAGGTCGCCCAGGTCCTGACTCTCGTTCGGGGCGTGGGCTGCCGAGGTCGGGTCTCCCGGCCCGGTGAGCAGGATCGCCGCCTCGGGGAAGCGTGATTGGAAGTCGGCGACGAACGGGATCGACCCGCCGACCCCCATCTCGATCGGAGCGACCCCCCAGGCCTCCTCCATCGCGGCTCGCCAGGCGTCGGCAGCCGGACCTACCGCGGTCATCTCGAACGCATCTCCCCCTTCGATTCCGGTGACGGTGAGCTCGGCACCCCACTCGATCCGCTCGAGGAGGTGGGTGCGAAGGGCGGTCATGGCGGCGCCGGTGTCCTGGCCGGGCGGGATCCTCATGCTCACCTTCGCCCTCGCCACCGGGACCAACTGGTTGATCGCTTCGCGGAGGGGCGGGGCATCGATCGCCAGCACCGAGATCGCCGGCTTGCGCCAGAGCCGGGCGGTGAGCGATCCGGAGCCGATCAAGCTCAGCCCCTCGACGGTTTGAGCCTGGGCGCGCAGATCCTCTTCGGTGAGGTCCAGTGGATCGGCGTCGCCGTGATGCAGGCCTTCGACCGCCACCTCGCCGTCCGGTGTGTGGAGTGTGGCCAGCAGACGGGCGAGCACGGTGAGGGCGTCCGGGATCGGCCCCCCGAACTGGCCCGAGTGGCTGGCGCTGCGGGCCGTGCGCACCTCGACCTTCACCGCGACCAGACCGCGGAGCGAGGTGGTGATGGCTGGTTGGCCGACCTTCCAGTTGTCGGAATCCCCGATCACGATCACATCGGCGGCGAGGAGGTCCGAATAGCGGTCGAGGAACTCGCCGAGGTGCGACGACCCCACCTCTTCCTCGCCTTCTACGAACACCTTGACGCCGACCGGGGGCCGACCGTCGTGGGCCCTGATCGCTCCGAGGTGCATGATCAGACCACCCTTGTCGTCCGACGTCCCTCGTCCGTATAGGCGCCCGTCGGCCACGAACGGTTCGAACGGCCCTGTGGTCCACTCCTCGGCCGGGCCGGGAGGTTGCACGTCGTGATGGGCATACAGCAGGACGGTGGGTGCGCCGTCGGGGGCGGGGATATGGCCGAACACCGCCGGGTGGGCGCCCTCGAGTTCGAGCAGCCGAACGTCCCCGAACCCGGACTTCGTCAACAGACCGGCCACCGCCTCGGCGGACTGGCGCATCGGCTCCGGGGGGTATCCGGTGGCGCTCACGGAGGGAATTCGGACCAGATCCGACAGATGCTCGACCATCGACGAGAACTGCTCGGTGACGCGGGTTCGGAGATCGGAATGCATGACGGCGAGGCTACCCGTGCCCGCGCCCGTCCTCTGCGGGAGGGGTAAGGGTCCCGGCTCGCCTACCCTGCCGCCGGTGATTCGTTTCCGTCTCGGAGCCCTGCCGGTATCCATCAAGCCGTCGTTCTGGATCATCGCCGTCATCCTCGGTCTTCCGATCCCACAGGCCCTCTCGAACCAGCCGGTCGCTTACATGGCCGGCTGGATCGGCGTGGTACTGGTGTCGGTGCTCGCCCACGAGCTGGGTCACGCCCTCACCGCCCGCCGGTTTGGGGCCGAGGTCGACATCACCCTCCACATCATGGGGGGCTACACCACCTGGTCCACGCCGGAGCCGATCTCGCCCGGGCGTCGAGTGGTGGTGGCGGCCGCCGGTTCGACCGTCGGCTTCGTCATGGCAGGCATCACCTTCCTCACCATTCGCGGACTGGGGATCGAGATCCGGAGCGAGCTCCTCGCCGCCCTTGCGTCGGCCTTCGTCTTCGTGAACGTGCTGTGGGGGATCATCAACTGGCTCCCGATCCGCCCACTCGACGGCGGTCACATGCTGCTCGGTGTCCTCCAGGCGGCGCTCGGCCGCCGGGCTCGCACCATCACCGACATCATCTTCCCGCTCACCACCGTTGCGGTCGGCATCTTCGCCTACCGCGTCGGGTTCGTGTTCGCCGCCATCTTCTGCGCGTTCCTCCTTCTCGACGAGATCCGGAATTGGCAGTCACGGCGGCCTTCACCAATGCAACCGCCCACCGGCGGTGGGGGGCTTCCGCCCGCGTTAGGTTGAGTTGATGGAGTTCGCCTACAGCAGCAAAGTGGAGGAGTACCGCAGCCGGCTCCTCGAGTTCATGGACAGCCACATCTACCCGGCCGAACCGGTGTATCGGGCCCAGATGGAGGAGTCCGGGGACCCCAACTTTCACCCGCCGGTGATCGAGGAGTTGAAGAAGCATGCCCGTTCTCGCGGGCTCTGGAACCTGTTTCTTCCCGACCCTGAACACGGGGGTGGCCTGTCGGTGCTCGAATACGCGCCGCTTGCGGAGATCACCGGACGCAGTCCGAACCTGGCGCCCGAGGCCCTCAACTGTTCTGCCCCGGATACCGGCAACATGGAGATCCTCCACATGTTCGGGACCGACGAGCAGCGCCAGGCGTGGCTTCACCCATTGCTCGAGGGCGAGATTCGGTCCTGCTTCGGAATGACCGAGCCCGATGTCGCCTCCTCCGATGCGCGAAACATCCGCACCCGGATCGAGCGCGACGGCGACGAATACATCATCACGGGACGCAAGTGGTTCTCGTCGGGCGCCGCCAGCAAACGGTGCAAGATCGCGATCGTGATGGGTGTCACCGATCCGGACGCCGATTCCTACCGCCAGCAGTCGATGGTGCTGGTGCCGTTCGACACCCCGGGGGTGACCGTCGAGCGACAGCCAAAGGTGTTCGGCTACGAAGACCGTGGCGCCCACCCCGTGGTGCATTACGACCAGGTCCGGGTGCCCGCCACCAACCTCCTCGGCGACGAGGGAGGCGGGTTCGCCATCGCCCAGGCTCGTTTGGGCCCGGGTCGGATCCACCACTGCATGCGGGCGATCGGGGCCGCGGAGCGGTGTTTCGACCTCATGGCCCGTCGTGCCAAGGCCAGGGTGGCGTTCGGTAAGCCGATCGCCGAGCAGGGTGTGGTGCAGGACTGGCTGGCGGAGGCACGAATCCAGATCGAGCAAGTCCGGTTGTTGGTGCTGAAGACCGCCTGGCTGATCGACACGGTCGGCGTGAAGGGCGCCCGGATCGAGATCGCCGCCATCAAGGTGGCGGCGCCCCGCCTGCTCACGCAGGTGGCGGATCGAGCGATCCAGGTGTTCGGTGCAGCCGGATTCACAGAGGACTTTCCGGTCGCAGAGATGTACGCCATGGGCCGGTGGCTCCAGATCGCCGACGGCCCCGACGAGGTCCACAAGCGGTCGGTCGCCCGGGCGGAACTGGCCCGATATGAACCCGGAGAGGTCCCGGAGCCGTACCCGTTTGGCGCCTGATTCGGAACTTTGTTGGTTTCAAACCCGTCTGACTTGGGAACAGGAACGCTTGACGCGCCGTTTAGACGGTTTCAACCACAGTGGGGGCCCCGGATGGGAAACAGAGTGAGATCGGTCGAGATGCAGATCAGGGGAGCGACGGTGGAAGAACTCGATTTCTGGGAGACCTGGCGGGAGGCAGCCGCCTGCTCGAAGGTCGACGACGTCGACTTCTTCGCCGACGATGAGATCTCGGTGGGGCGCGCCAAGGCGGTCTGCGCCGGGTGCGTGGCGATGGACGACTGCCTGGCGTTCGCGATCGAGACCAACCAGTCCGAGGGGGTCTGGGGAGGGCACACCGCCTCCGAGCGGGCACGTCTCCGTCGCCTCTGGCTGAGGGATTTGCGCCGGGCCAGCTGACCT
>JBFHRE010000073.1:0-13726 GCA_041591895.1 Acidimicrobiia bacterium | reverse complement strand
TTGGGGTCTACGTGGGGTGCGACCGGGATTGCTTCGAGGCCAATCAGGCCGAGATCGAGAGAGTGGTGGATTCATGGCTCGTCAGCACGAAGGACTGAGCAACGACCGGCTCGGCCGGCAGCTGCGAAGAAGGGCCGACCCCTGGGACCGGATGAAGATCCTGATCTTCCTGGGTCTGATCATCGTGGTCAGCGTCGGTTCCGAGGTCAATCCCCCGTTTGTGACCCTGGGAGAGGCCATCGCCGACTTCCTCGAAACCGGCTTCGGTTTGGCGATGGGGCTCGCGGTGACGTTCGAGGTGGTGCGCCAGCTTCACTACGCGTTGTCGGAGCGGATCGAGGGTTATCACCGGTTCTGGTCCGACAGAGTGTTCGGCGGCGTCGAGCGAGTCGTCACATCCCGGTTCCGGCCCTGGACCCGGTTCCGGGTATCCCGGTTCGTGCGCTGGGGCGTGTATGTGGCGATCTACGCGTTCATCGCCGACAGCCTGCGACCGGACATCTCCGGACCCGTCGATGCGGTCCGTCAGTTTCCGAGGATCCTCCTCGACATCCTGCCGCTTGCGTTCCAGCTCGTGTTCTACATGGCGATCGTGGTCGGGCAGTTCGTCGCCATCTTCTGGTTCCTCTCTCGAGGCGGAGTCGACGTATTGCTCCCCGAGGAGATCCGGACCCGGTTCTCAGACGTGTGGGGACAGGACCACGTCCTCACTCACGTCAAGGAGAACATCGCCTTCCTCGAGAACCCGGATGAGATCGAGGCCAAGGGCGGATACATCCCGGGCGGGATCCTGTTGTGGGGCCCACCCGGAACCGGCAAGACGATGATGGCCGAAGCAATAGCCGGCCAGACGGGGAAACCTTTCGTGTTCGTAGACCCCGGCGCCTTCATCAACATGTTCATGGGCGTGGGCATCCTCAAGGTCAAGTCGCTCTACCGGAAGCTCCGCAAGCTCAGCCTCCGGCACGGCGGGGTGATCGTCTTCTTCGACGAGGCCGATTCGCTCGGGAGCCGGGGAGGCGTGGTCACCACCGCCACAGAGCGTCCATTCACGTCGGGGTGCAACGGAATGACCCACCTCTCCCCTGCTTCGCACGCCGTGCTGTCCGAGGTCTGGCAGTCCGAGGCGCCGGAGCCGAGGCGTAGATTTGTCGACCGGATCTTTGTTGGTGCGGGAATGGGTGGTGGCGGCGGGATGGGCACGATCCAAGCCCTCCTCACCGAAATGAACGGCCTCACCAAACCGCGCGGGATCTGGAACCGGTTGCGGAAGGTCCTGGGTTTCCGCCCCAAGCCGCCCCCCAAGTACCGGATTCTCCACATCATGGCCACCAACCAACCCGATGCCCTCGACCCGGCGATGCTTCGTCCGGGGCGGATCGACCGGATCTACAAGGTGGGGTATCCCTCTCGAGAGGGTCGGATGGCGACGATCCGGGGCTATCTGAACAAGGTTCCCCACGCGCTGAGCGAGGCCCAGGTGGACCGGCTGGCCCTGGCGACCCCGTACTACTCGGGCGCCAAGATCAAGGACATGGTCAACGAAGGCTTGATCCTCGCACTCCGCAACGAACGCGAGGCCATCGAGTGGCAGGACATCTGGCGGGCCAAGACCCTGAAGGAGCTCGGACCACCCGAGGACGTCGAATACATCGAGCGGGAGCGGCACGCGGTTGCGGTCCATGAGGCCTGTCACGCCGTGGTAGCGCACGTGCTCGGAGCCCACAGGCTGATCGACATCGTCACCATCGAGAAGCACCCGGAGTTCCTGGGCATGGTCAAGAACCTGGCCTTCGAGGACCGCTACACCCAGTGGCGCTCGGAGTTCGAGGTGGACATCATGGTGTCGCTCGCCTCTCGCGCCGGCGAGCGGCTGTTCTTCGACGGAGACAACTCGTCCGGCGTCTCGGGGGATCTATCCAACGCATCGAGGCTGGCGGCGATGATGGAGTCGGTTTGGGGCATGGGCGAAGGGCTGCTCTCGTATTACAACAACCGAGTCAACGCCGCCGGCACGACCGATCACCCCGTGAGCGTGGCCCTGGCCGAGCGTCCCGACCAGATCCAGCGGATTCTCGACGACCTGTACGAGAGGACCCATGAGCTTCTCGTCGAGTACCAGGAGAAGGTGCTCGAGCTGGCGGCTGTTCTCGAAGAGCGGAAGACGATCTCGGGGGATGATGTGGCCGAGGTCATGGGCTCGGCTCCTGGAGAGCGGACGTTGAGGTCCGGGAAAGGCTGGCAGCGAATCGAGCGCTCCATCACCGAGCGAGCCAAGCTCCCGGAGCCGGTCATGCAGGAGCCCACGGGCGACTCAGCCTCCGAACCGGCCGACTGATTCGACCGCACATCCGGTCACGATCCGGCGAGCCTCGATGGGGTCTCCGCCGACGCCGGCGAGGACCAGATCGGAGTCGACTACCACCAGGGCCGTCCTCCCGTCTCCGACCGGCCAAACGCTGTCGTCCTCGTCGAATTGGGTGTTTATGGTCACGGACTCGAACCTACCGGTTGTCGGCTCGAGGAGGCCCACTCCCTGCCCGGTGATCCCCACCAGGAGGCGCTCGTTGTCGAACCAACCCGTGACGACCTGATTATCGATCACGCTCAGCTCCGCCGGCAGCTCCCGGCCGCTGCGGGCGTCGTGGAGGGAAAAGCCGAAATCCGACGTCGAGGTTCCGGAGGCGATCACCACCCGGGACCCGTCCGGGCTCTGATATGCGAGAAACGGCAGAACGTCCTCGAATGCGATCTCGAACCCGACGTCCCCGGTCCGCGGGTCGAACAGCACCGCGCTCCTGGCTCCATCCCGGTTGACCGCAACGAGAAGCCGGTCTCCGATCACACCGAGAATCACCTCCAGCTCGTCGGGCGCTTCGATGTCGCCATCGGTGATCAACTGCGGCGGAACGGTCGACCGGGAGACGTAGAACAGGCGGCCTCCGAGGTACGTCCACGGCTCCTGGGGCGTCTCGATCCCCAGGGCGGCCGCCATTCCTGAGGGCGGGTCGTAGCGGTACAGGTTGCCCGCGATCGAGATCGTTCGCGTCAGGGGGCCCTCGTTGATCGACGATGGGAGAGCCGGCAGATCGCTCTCCTCGAGGACCGTCGAGCCGCGCACGCCGAGTTGGGGGAGGGGCGGGTCGTCGCCCGAGGATTGCAGAGTCACCTCCACCTCAATGGGTCGGCCCTCGCGGAGGACATCGAGTGAGAGATGGCTTCCGACAGAGGAAGCCAGGACAGCATCGCGAACCTCGTCGAACGACTCGAGTCGGGTGCCGTCGACGCCGACGACCACATCGCCGGTCTCGAGTCGACCGTCGGCCGCAGAGCCGGCCGTCACTTCGAGGATCCGGGCGCCGGATCCGGTGCCAAGCCAGATGCGGCACGCTTCGGCCTCGGGAACCGCAGAGGCCACCGCTGGTAGGGGCGTCCGGTCGGGAGGTCGTTGAGCTGCACAGGAGCCGATCAGCAGCCCGGCCGCTGCGATCGCCGTCAGCCGGCGAGCCTGGCGCGTATCCACTCCACGACCTCGCCTACGACTTCGGGACCCTCCGGCTCGTTGAAGATCTCGTGTCGAAGCCCCACCAGCAACCTCCGCTCGGCTACCGATTCGAGTATGACCGTCGATTGAGGCGGCACGATCGTGTCGGATCCGCCGTGCATGACCAGCGCAGGAAGGTCGAGTTGGTGAAGCGATGCACGAGCTCGGTCCATGGCTGCGAACAGCTCGGCACCCAGCTTGGCGGTGCTCTTGGTCAGCACCAGCGGATCGGAGAAGTAGGCCTCTCCGACTGCCGGGTCCCGGGACAGCTGCTCACCCTTCAAGGCATTGGGCACCGGGAGCCGGCCGGCGAGTGCGGCGATTACCGGGGCTGCCTTTCGCTGCCATCCGGCTCCACCACCCAGGGCGGGCGCGCTGAGCACGAGCAGGTCGGGGCGGGCCCGAGTGGACAGCGCGTATTCGAGTGCGATCTGACCACCCATGGAGTGCCCCATGAGTACCAGCGGGCGGCCGGAACCGCCGACGTGGGCCTCCACCTGGTCGAGGAAGACATCCCACGAATCCACATGGCCTCGCGGTCCGCCTGTCGCACCGAATCCCACCAGATCGAACGACCGGACCCTGAGCCCCGCCTCGGCCATGAGCCGGCCGGTTCGCTCGTACCTGCCTGAATGCTCCCCCAAACCATGAACGACGAGTAGCTCGGCCCACGGTTCACCCTCAGGATTCCAGACCCGGCGCAGCTCGGGCAGCCCTGCCGGAGTCGTGGCCGGTGTGGCGGTGCTTTCGATCACGGTGTCCTTCTCTCGCGGTGGTGGCTCATGGTATGCGAAGCGTGAGGTCCTTCAGCCGCCGCCTGGGAAGGCTGCCGCCTCCCGGAGGGCTCGCAGCGCCCGATACCTGGTCGACCAGGGCGCGCAAGACAGGTGGATCTGTCGAGGGGACGTCGACGACGTTTAGGCCGGGAAGTCCAGGTATAGGTGGGTTGACTCGGAGGTCCGGTGGGCCACCCAGGAAGGGCACCATGCCCAGCCATGGACCGGGGCCGAGGACCGTCACCGATGGGAGTGAATCGAGTCTCCTGCGCACGAAGTCGGCTGCTTGGGCGAGGGCTTCTACCTCGGCGGTGGGTGCCGCAGTCCAGCCGTGATGCTGCAATTCCCCGTCCGACAGGACCGCGGTGTGCGACCCGCCCTCGAGCAGTGAGTGCCAGCGCGTCGCCGCTCCGACCAGCGCCGGACGACCGGCGGGCAACGACTCCGCGAGTCCGATCCGGTTCGGCATCGAAGCAACAACGATCTGGTCCTCGGTGATCGATCCCCACCAGGCCAGCCCTCCGGGGGCCGGGGCCCATTCGATTTCGAACTGTTGTGCCCTGATCCAATCCACGACGGACGTTTCGGTTCCGGGAGCCACCAAGGCCCGGCGATAGTCGAGCGGGTTCACCTACGGCGGTAGAACGGAAGCTGGACGATCTCGACCGGATGCCAGGTCCCTCGCACCTCCAGTTCCAGGTCGTGCGGTTCGGGCGAAGAGACGTATCCGAGCCCGATGCCGTACTGGAGCGTTGGCGAGAAGTTGCCGCTCGTCACCTCTCCGTCGGCTGCTCCGGCTCGGAGCCTGTAGCCATGGCGAGGGATCAGCCGGCCTTCGGTGCGGAACGCAACCAGACGCTTCGCCGGGGGCCGATCGACGTCGGCGAGGAGTGCCTCGCGGCCCCGGAACTCGTGAGCGTACGAGACGGCGAAGTCGAGCCCGGCCTCTACGGGCGTGGTGGATTCGTCGATGTCCTGGCCCCAGAGTGGTAATCCGGCTTCTAGGCGCAGCGTGTCGCGAGCACCCAGACCGCACGGCTTCGCCCCGGCCTGCTCGAGCGCATCCAGCACCGCTGCCGCGCTCTCGTTGTCGACCACGATCTCTCCCCCGGCCTCACCGGTGTACCCGCTGCCACCAACCAGCACCTCTGAGTCACCGAATCGAGCCTCCTCGACCCGGGATCTCCTTGGCCGCACCCCCAGGACCCGTTCCATGACGTCCGGTGCCGCGGGTCCTTGAACGGCGATGGTGGAGGTCCGGGGCCGCCAATCCTCGGGTTCGCCTCCGGCTTCGCGCAGCAGGTCCATGACCCGATGGTGGTTTCCGGCGTTTGGCAGGACCACGAAGTCGTCGGCGCGCCGCCACACGATGACGTCGTCGATGATTCCCGCTGAGGCGTTGAGCGCAAATGTGTATTGGGTTCGGTATGGCTCCAGGGACCGGATGTCGTTCGAGAACACGAAGTCGATGGCATCAACCGCTGACCCGGCGAGGACACACCGTCCGAGGTGGGAGACGTCGAACCATCCGCACGACTCTCGGACCGTGGCGTGCTCGGCCAGCACCGATTCGTATTGAACCGGCATCTCCCAGCCACCGAAGTCCACGAATCTCGCGCCCCGGGCCTCGTGGGCCCCGTGAAGCGCCGACCGGTTGGGCATCAGGCGCCTCTGACCGAGCCTCGACCGTCGAGTGCTATCACCTGCGGCGGAACCGGAATCCGGGTTGGGATGGCACTGTCGAGATGCTCCGGCTCCTCGAGGCCGTACTTCACGACCAGATGCAGGTAGTCGCGCTGGTAGAGCACCTTGCATGAGATCTCGGGATAGAGCTCTCTCAGCCGGCGTACCTTGGCATTCTTCTTGGTCACGAGTTTCTGGCTCATCGTCGTGATCTCGATGTAGGTTTCTTCTTCCGGCAGGTAGAAGTCGGGCGTGAAGTACTGGCTCGGTCGGCCTTCGCCGTCCCAGACGATCGGGAACGAGCGAGGCTCGTAGTACCACTCGATCCCGTAGAAGTCGAGGAGGAGGGCGAACTGCCGTTCGCTGGGGTGGGCAAACTGAACGTTCCTGGCCGAAGCCCGAAGCAGGTCGGAACTCAGAGCGCCTCCGCGGCAGGCGTCGCCGGCGGCTGTTCGGGGAAGAGCTCGTGGAGGTCGCCCTCCAGCTCGGCCTGGACCGGTCCGACGGCGATCCCGAACACCCCCTGGCCTCGGCGGAACACGTCCACCACCTCGTCGGGGCTGGTTGCGGCGTAGATGGTCTGACCGTCGCTCAGGAGGGTGACGTCGCCGAGCGGGCGGTCGCTGTCGAGCTGTTCTTGAAGGATCTCGACCGCGTTCCTGATTCGCTTCAGGCTCATGCCGGCGTCGAGCAGACGCTTGATGACCTTCAGCTGGACGATGTCACTGAACGAGTACTGCCGCTGGCTGCCGGAACCGTGGGCTTCCACCAGGGACGGCTTGAGAAGATCGGTGCGCGCCCAGTAGTCGAGCTGGCGATAGGTGATACCGACCAAACGGCAGACCTGTGGGGCGCGGTATCCCAACTCGGTCGAGTCGTACTCTTTTTCGGGCATTTGGACAGCCTGCTGGCTCATAGGGCCTCCGACGATTACAACATCGTAATTCCCAGCGCGTGAGCAACCTAGCCAGCGGGCTGGACCGTTGTCAACAACCCCTGTGGATAACTCGTCTCGGGCTGTCAATCGCTCGACGGGTCGAGCAGGTCGATCGCTTTGTCGACCTGCTGCGAGGTTCCGACGATGATGAGAGCGGTCCCGGCGTTGAGGAGTTCGTCCGGTGACGGTGCGGTGAGAGTAGACCGGGAGGTGTCTTCCATCGCCAGCACCAATGCTCCCGATACCTCACGGATCCCGGACTCACGGATGGTCCTGCCGACGACGTCACTCTTCTCCCCCACTACGACCTCTTCGACGGTGAACTCGATCGCTCGGCCTCCTACGACCACATCGAACATGTCTGAGATGGTCTGCTCGGTAGCCATCGCCGCCAGACGCTCGCTGCCAACTACTTGAGGCGCGACGACTCGGTCGGCTCCGGCCAAGCGGAGCTTCGACTCCCACGAAACCTCGCTGGCGCGAGAAACCACGTGGAGGGTCGATACGAGCGATTTGGCCGAGAGGACCACCACGAGGTTGTCGGCGTCGTCGGTCACGCAGGCGATCAGTGCACTGGCGCGTTCGATCCCGGCGAGACGGAGGGTCTGGTTGTCGGTGGCATCGCCCTCGACCACCCGGGCACCGACGGCGCGGGCGCGGTCGGCTCGAGTCGGATTCGCCTCGACGACCACCACGTCGACTTCGCGCCTCCGCAGGGCTTCCCAAGTACCCCTTCCGACCCGTCCGAATCCACACAGGATCACATGGTCGTTCATCTCACCGATCCGTTTCATCAGTCGCGTGTTGCGACGGACAGCACCGTACACGAAGGCCTGCTCGATGATCGCCGTTGCCGTGTAGAGACCGAGGCCGACTCCTGCCAGCATGATGGCGATAGTGAAGACCTCACCGTTGCGACTGAGCGGAAACTGCTCGCCGAACCCGACAGTGGAGATGGTGATCATCACCATGAACAAGGCGTCGAATGGGGTGGCACCTTCTATGACTACATAGCCGGTCGTGCCCGCCACAGTGATCACGACCAGGCCGAGCAGGCCGGCTCGCAGCCGTTTCTCGGGGCTCAACTGGTATGGGGGTCTTCGCCGGGGTCGATGAAGTCCTCGACGGTCAGGTCTTCGAGCAACTCACGGAATTGCGCCACCGTCTCGTCCTCGGCGTCCTCCTCGAGCACGACGCCCACTTCGTCGACGACCTCTCGCGATGCAAAGACATCGACCCCGTTACGGACCGCGAGCGCGATGGCATCGCTTGGTCGCGACGAGACCACGACTTCACCCTGGTCGGTTGCCAGAACGAGGTCGGCAAAGAAGACGTTGTCGTGAATGTGGGTGACGACCACCCGCACGATGCGGGCGCCAAGTGACGCGATCACCGTCGTGAGGAGGTCATGTGTCAACGGCCGTGGCGGAACGAAGCCTTCCATTGCCGAACTGATCGCAATCGCCTCGGTAGCGCCAACCCAGATCGGCACTGTGAGCACACCCTCCGTTTCCCGAAGGAGCACCACAGGGGCGTTGTTGGGGAGTTCGACACGAACTCCCTTCACGGTCATCGGGACGGCGTCCATGACGTCAGATTATCAGCGGCCCGCGTACACCGTCTCTGCGATCGCGCCGGGGTCGTTCTCGAGCCGATCCATGTCGAGAACGGACCAGATCGAGGGCAGGTTCCGGAACCAGCCGCGATGGTCCAGGCCGTATCCGATCAGGTACTCGTCACCCACCTCGAATCCGCGATAGTCGAGGTCGACGTCCACGAGACGCCGGGTGGATTTGTCCAGCAAGGCTGCCGTTTGGAGTGAGCGGGGCTCCCGCTCACGCAAGAGCCGTTGGAGGACGGTGAGTGAGAGACCGGTATCGACGATGTCCTCGACCAGGACGACATCTCGTTCGTATAAGGGGGTGGCGCAGTCGGTGGCGATGCGGATCCGACCGCCCTCTCCGAATCGGTTCAGCGCCAGGAAATCCACTTCGATGTCGGATTCGATGCGGCGGACGAGGTCGGCGACGAACCACATCGCTCCGGTCATCACCGTCACCAGGACCGGCACGCGATCGGCGTAGTCCTCGGACATGATCCGCCCGAGTTCCCGCACCCGGTTGAGGATCATCTCCTGGTCGATCACCTCGACGACGCTCATCGGGCGGCCACGAACCAGTCGAGATATCGGACGAACCACGCCCACGCCGACTCGACATCCGGCAGCGGATCCAGTTCAACCGGCACCACCGCCACGATCGCATCTCCGGCGTCGATCACGGGCTCGCCGGTTTCGACTCCGAGCGACGGCGACACCAGATCGGCGGACTCGAGAGGGAGCAGACTGTCAACCGCTTCGGTGGCGACCAGATCCTCCGTTTCGTCGCCCGACCGGATGACCCCGTAGCTGCGCCCGGCGGTGACGAGCGACACCAGTCCATACTCGTCGAATCCGTAATCGAGGAGAGCCGAAGCGTCCGCGAAGTGCCCGCCGACACCCTCTGACCCCATGACCACTGCGTACAGGCGGCGGTCGTTGCGCTCGGCAGCGGCTACCAGCACCAGGCCGGCCCGGTTGGTGAAGCCGGTCTTGACCCCGATCGCCCCTTGGTACTCGACGAGCAACTTGTTCGTCCCTTCCGCCACCCGTTCGGTGCCGTCGGGTGTCGGAGGGAACCTCACCTCGGTCTCCTGGACGATCGCTGCAAACTCGGGCCATTCCATTGCGGCCCGGGCGAGTGTGAGGAGGTCGGCGGCACTCGAATACTGCTGGGGGTCATCGAGACCGTGCGGATTCGCGAAATTGGAGTTCGTCAGCCCGAGATCGGAGGCGAGGCGGTTCATGCGGGCGGCGAATCCTTCGATCGTCCCACCGACTGCCTCCGCCACCGCGACGGCGGCGTCGTTGGCGGACTTGACCATCATGGCTTCGATCAGGCGTTCGAGTGTGAACTGCTCACCAGCAACCAGCCCGATCTCGGACTCGCCTACTGCCGCCGCGTCCGCAGTCACCGTGACGACCCGGTCCGGCCCTTGGGCTTCGAGCGCCACCAGGGCGGTCATGATCTTGGTGGTCGATGCGAGGGCTCGTTGTGTGTCTGGCTCGAGAGATGCGAGGACGACCCCGTACGTGTCGTCGTAGAGGATGTAGCTCTTGGCTGTCACCTGGGGCGGTGTGGGAACCGGGACGCCTTCTACGGGGCGTATCGGGAGCGTGACGGGAATTGCCACCGCCGGGAGGGCAGGCGCCAACGTGGCCACAACCGCCAGGGTTGCGATGAGCCGCCTCATCAGCGGTCCAGGAGGGCCTTGAGCTCGGCGGCGAAGAGAGCGCGATGCATTGCGACGACCGCCTCCCCGGCTGCCGTGAGCACATCTCTGGCCTGTTCCCTGGCCTCCGGGTTCCGGGCCCTGAGCAAGCCGGCGGTCAGTTGGGCGAGTACATCGGCCTCCCGGTCCGCCGAGTGGCGGATCGTCCGTAGGTGGCGGGGCTCGAGGCCGAGTCCGAACAGTCTCCGTGATTCGCTGGCGACGATCAGGGCATCGCCCTGGAAAACCTCCCCATCGTCGGTTGAGATCAAACCGTGCTCGATGAGGCTCGTGAGTTGGGGCTCGGTGATACCGCTGCGTCTCAACAGCTCGGTGCGATTGACTGTGACCTCTTCCTCCAGAAGGTCTCTTGCAGGACCGTCGGCGTCCGCGTCGGGGTCTTCACCTCGTTCCCACAGTGTGAGTTTGGATTTGATGACTTTGAGAGGCAGAAAGTGATCTCGCTGCTGGCGGAGGATGAAGCGAAGGCGGTCGAGGTCGTGGTCGTCGAACTGCCGGTAGCCCCCGTCGGTCCTCCCCGGAGCGAGAAGGCCCTGAGACTCGAGAAATCTCACCTTGGAAACCGAAACATCCGGGAAGTCTTCACGCAGGAGGTTGATCACCTCTCCGATACTGAGCGATTCGTCAGGCATCGCCGTGGGCGACGATGAGATGGAACCTCCCGATGAGGACCTCGTCGCCGGGCGACAGCGACGCTCGGTCTACCCGGCCGCCGTTGACGTAAGTGCCGTTGGTGGAGCCGGAATCTTCGACGACCAGGCCGCTGTCGTCGACCGAGAACCTGCAGTGGTGGCGAGAGACGGTGACGTCGTCGAGGAAGATGGACGAATCGGGATGCCGGCCGACGGTGACGGTCCCCGCTGGGAGCAGGAACGTCATCCCCGCTCGCGGTCCCTTCTCGATGACGAGAGCGAATCCAGCGATACCTTCCAGAGACCCCGCCTCCTCCGGGTTCAGTGCCGGATGGTTCTGTTCCGGCAACGGGACGTACGCGACCGTTGGATCGGTCTCGACATGGGTCCCACAATCAGGGCAGGTGGAGGCGTCGTCGAGCTCGGTTCCGCAGTTCGGGCAAAGCATCAGAGGCCCGGATGTTACCAGTGGCCGGACGAGGCGATCAGTCGGTCAGGGCCCGGTATCCATCCGCGTCGAGAAGAGAGTCGGGCAAGAGATCGAGCGCCCGCACCTCGACCAGCCACCCTTCACCGTACGGGTCGGTGTTGACCAACTCGGGTCGGTCGTGGACGGCCTCGTTCACGGCGAGTACCTCGACCCTGGTGGGGGCGTAGATCTCCCCGACCGATTTCGTGGACTCGACCTCTGCGATCACCGCACCGGCTTCGACCGTCCGACCGGCGGTCCCCGTCTCCACGAACACCACGTCCCCGAGCTGATCCTGGGCGTAGTCGGTGATGCCGAGCCGATAGTGATCGTCGCCGAGGTGGGCCAGCCACTCGTGGTCGGGGGTGTATTGCAACTGGGCCGGTATGTCCATGCCTCTCCGGGGTCGGGATCGTCAGCCTAATGGGGACGACTCGCCCGCGGTGAGCTTGTGCCGGGCGTCGCCGATGTATTCGAAACCAACCCACCAATACAGGACCAGACCGACGAGCCCGGCCAACCAGCCGAACCAGGTGAAGAAGGTCGTCCACGAGGTAGCCGCAGCGAGGAAGAAGGAAGGGATCGACCAATAGACGAGCAGGGTCGCGACTTTGCCCCGATACCGGACCTCGAGCGTGCCGCCGCCGCGCCGGGCGAGGTACGCCGCTCCGAAACCGACGAGCACCTCGCGAACGATGAGCGGGTATCCGATCAGCCCCGGGACGACCCCGACGATCAGACCGCCGACGACCGCAGAGGCGATCATCAACCGATCGGCCAGCGGGTCGAGGAACGCCCCCAGCTTCGAGACCTGGTTCAGTTTCCGCGCCAGGAAGCCGTCGAGCCAGTCGGTTGATCCGACCACGGCCACGATCACGGTCGCCACGACGAACCGGTCGGTGAGGATCGCCCACCAGAACACCGGCACCGTCAACAAACGAATGAAGCTGATCAGGTTGGGAACGGTCAGGATCCGGTCGTTCACCGGGCCGGCTCCACGAACTCCGGCGCCCCGCCCATCGCCTGGAGCCCACCGAGAACCGTCGCTAACGGAAACCTGACCCGATCCAAGCGGTACACCTCGATCACCGACTCCGAATACAAGATCACATACGGGCGCTGGTTCCGGAGTATTGCCTCGATGTCCCACACGATTTCGAGGGCACGCTCGGTGTCCCGGGTGGCGTCGAGTTCTTCGATCAGGGATTCCAGCTCCTCGTCGGAGAATCCGGTGTTGTTGTTCTGGCCGGAGGTGGCCGACGGAGTGCCGAAGAACGCCGAATAATGGCGAGGGAACTCTGGTGCACCCAGGGTCCAGCCGGCGGCGAACATGTCGAAATCGAAGCCGTCTCCGTTTGGAGTGAACACCCGCTGGACGACCTCCTCCAGTGGCAGCACCGTCTCGGTGATATCGAATCCGAGATGCGCCATGTTCTCCGCGATGGCGGCCACGTACTCGCGGCGGTCGGCGTCCTCCTCTGGCACCAGGATCTCCAGGCTGCGCACCGGCTTCTCGTTGAAGCTCAACCCCGATCCCGGCGTCCCGGCGTCGGGTTCCTGCTCCCAGGCGAAGCCGGCCTCTCCGAGCGTCGTGACCGCCTCGGCCACCCAGTCCTCCGGGACGGCGGTCAGGTCGCCTGCTCGCTCGCCGTCGTACCACGGCAGGTTGCCGGAGGAGATCGTGACCCCTCCCCCTTCGAGCGATGCGGGCGGGCCCACCGCACCGCCTGCTGCGAGCGCAACCGCCTCACGGAAGGCGCGTCGATTGGTGACGCTCTTCTCGAAGTTGAAGGCGATGAATCGGAACCCGTTGCTGGGGCCTACGAGGCGGCCGATGTTGGGGTCCGAGAAAGAGTTGGCCAGTTCGACCGCGATGCCGTCGGAATCGATGACAGCATCGACCTCGCCGATCTCGAGGGCGTCGATGGCGTCGTCCTCGTCCTCGTATGCGGCGTAGGTCAACGATGCGATCGCCGGTGGCGCCTCCCAGCCGGGCCAACCCTCATGAGGCTCCATCCGGGTCTCTTCTCCCGGCACTCGCTCGACGAGCCGGAACGGTCCGCCGGTGGGAGCGTCGGATCCGTCGAGTCCGAACATGGCTTCCGAGTCTTCGAGATCCTCGACCAATGGCTCCCAGTGGTGAGCCGGGATGATCGGCGCCATGCCCACCGCGAATGGCCACACGCTCAGGCCCGGCCGCTCTTCGAAAGAGATCGTGAGCACATCCCCGTCGGCCACGATCGACGTGACGATGGCGGGGAACCACTGTGCCCACGTGTCGCCCAGCTCGAGTCGGCGCACCGTGTCGAACGTGAACGCCACATCAGCCGGTGTCACCGGTTCGCCGTCACTCCA
>JBFHRE010000072.1:0-13843 GCA_041591895.1 Acidimicrobiia bacterium | reverse complement strand
TCAAGTCGAAGAAGGCCCAGAAGGCCGAGACCGAAGAAGCCCCCGCCGAGTGATCGGCGGCGAGCACTAGTCACTCTTGGCGGCTGATCCTCAACTCTCCGTCGGCGGTCAGGCCGTCATCGAGGGCGTGATGATGCGCGCTCCTGCGGGTTGGGCAGTGGCCGTTCGCCGCCCCGACGGGAACATCGAAGCAATCCGGCACCATTTGCCCCGGCTCTCCTCGCGATCGAGGGCAGCGAAGATCCCGTTCGTCCGAGGCATCATGGTCCTGGGTGAGTCGCTGACCCTCGGTTACCGGGCTCTTTCCTGGTCTGTGCAGAAGTCTCTCGACGAGGACGAGGAGCCGATAACCAAGCGGGAGATGGGGCTTTCCATCACCCTGGCGCTCCTCTTGTTCGTAGGGCTCTTCGTCGTTGCTCCGGCATGGTTGGCCGGGCTGGCAGTGGGTGACTCCGAGTTGGTGTTTGCGGCGGTCGAAGCCGTGATCCGACTGGTGGTCTTCGTCGGCTATCTGTGGTTGCTCGGGCGTTCTGAAGAGCTGCGCCGGGTGTTCCGATATCACGGCGCCGAGCACATGACCATCCACGCCTACGAGGCGGGCGATCCGCTGGACGTGCCGTCGATATCGAAGTACCGGCCTGAGCATCCGCGGTGTGGCACATCCTTCTTGATGCTGGTCGTGCTGATCGCCATCGTTCTCTTCACATTCTTGGGCAAGCCGGATTGGCCGCTGCTGATCGCGAGCCGCATCATCGGGATCCCGGTGGTGGCCGGTATCTCGTACGAGATCCTGAAGTGGTCCGGGGGGCACCGGTCGTCGCTGATGGGGCGGATCCTGGCGGCGCCGGGGATGTGGCTCCAGCGTCTCACGACCTCGGTACCGGACGAGTCGATGGTCGAGGTTGCGGTGGCGAGTCTCCTGGCGGCGGTGGACGACAACGAGGCAGATCGCCTCGTTGCGACCGGGGTCCTGCCGGTTGACGCGGTCACCGCCCGGCCCGCCAATACCTGATGGATAGGAGTCTCCTTTCCCGGCTCGAGCAGGCCGAAGCGGACTTCGCCGCGGTCGAGACTCAGCTGGCGGCTCCGGACCTCGACCCCTCGGATTACGCCGAATTGGGTCGCCGTCATGCCGAACTGCGGACGATCGTCGATCTGGTGCGGGACTGGCGCCGCTCGGAGGAAGACCGCCGGGACGCCGAAGAATTGGCGAAGGCCGACCCCGAGCTGGCCTCAGAGCTCCTGGAGATGGCGGCCGATCGCAAGCGGCTCTCGGCTGGGCTCGAGGAGCGCCTCCGTGACGCTCTTGCACCGTCCGACCCCAATGACTCCAAAGACGTGCTGGTCGAGGTCAGGGCGGCGGCCGGGGGCGACGAAGCGGCGCTGTGGGCCGGGGATCTGCTCCGGATGTACGAGAGATGGGCGGATCGTTCCGGGTTCCGGTTCGAGGTGCTCGAGTCGTCCCCGTCCGAGGCGGGCGGTTTCACCAAAGTCACCGCCGGCATCAAGGGCAGGGGAGCCTACTCCAGGTTCAAGTTCGAGGCCGGGGTACACCGGGTTCAGAGGGTGCCCAAGACGGAGTCGCAGGGCAGGATCCACACGTCGACTGCCACAGTGGCGGTGCTGCCCGAGGCGGATGAGGTCGACGTTGCGCTCGACCCCGCCGACGTGAGAATCGACGTCTTTCGCTCCAGCGGTCCCGGCGGTCAATCGGTCAACACGACCGACTCTGCCGTGCGGCTCACGCACGTCCCGACCGGCGAGGTGGTCACCTGCCAGGACGAGAAGAGTCAGCTCCAGAACAAGGAGAAAGCGTTCAGAATTCTGAGAGCCCGTCTCTATCAGCGCGAGATGGAACGGGCGCACGCTGAGCAGGCGGGTGCCCGTCGCTCACAGGTCGGGACCGGCGATCGGTCGGAGAAGATCCGCACCTACAACTTCAAGGAAGGTCGGGTGACGGACCACCGAGCCGAGCTGACGTTGTACCGGTTGGACGGAGTCTTGGACGGCGATCTGGAAGAGTTCGTCGAGGCACTGCGCATCCAGGAACGGGCGGACGCGATCGAACAGATGTGACCCTGCCCGGTCAGACGTGGTCCATCGGACCGGTCGTTGTTGCGATCGCGGCGCCGCAATAGGTGCAGGTGGACCTGCCGGGCTCCACCATCGAGTCGCATTTGGGACAGCGGGTCGGTCGGAGCGTGCGGCGCCCATCGGCGGTGCCGTCTTCGCCATCGATGTGCCTGATCCTCGATGCCAGCTGCTCGTCGGTGTATCCGTGCTCCCGGAGGAGTGACCACATCGACTCGACCACGAGCAGCAGGCGGTCCACCCGCTCGTTCAGGTCGTCGATCTCCAACCCCAGCGCGGCGGCGTCCGCAGCGCCTGCACCTCTGGCGAATGACGCCGCCCGGGTGGCGCTCTTTTCTCCCATCACGTATCCGAAGATGAACTCGAGCATGCCGCGAGCTTACGTGGCGCAGTGGGGTACCGAATGTGACGGCGTGGCACCCCTGCGGTAACCTGTCGGCGCTCCTGCACACCGCTTCGTGCGAGTGCGCATTCGGGGGTGGTGTAATCGGCAACACGACAGGTTCTGGCCCTGTTATTGAGGGTTCGAGTCCTTCCCCCCGAGCCATCCAGGTAGTCGCCTGGGTGATGTGGGCGGATCGTATGATCAGCCCGAAGAAAACGGCCCCGTCGTCTAGTGGCCTAGGACGCCGGCCTCTCAAGCCGGTAACGCCAGTTCGAATCTGGTCGGGGCTGCCATCGAGAAACCTCCGCGCCAGCGGGGGTTTCTACGCGTCCGGCCGGGACGCTGCTCGGACGCCGCCGACTCGGCGGTCGGCTGCGTCTTGTGGCGAGCGATGAGTGACCGATGCGGCTGCGACCTGGTCGGATCACGAACCACTGTTTGACCGTTGACGGTTGACGGGCGACGCAGGACGGGAGACCCAAACCTGCTCGCCGTCCTCGTCGAACGTACCGGTCGCAACCAGGCCGACCGCCGAGGCCACGCCTTCCGAGGCCCGGTGCGCTGGATGGATGTGAGCGGTGAACCGGGTCACCCCTTGGTCCGCCAGCCAGGTCCGCATCGCGGTGGCAGCCTCCGTCGCATGCCCTTGCCCCTGCCACTCGATTCCTATCACCCAGGCCAGGTCGGCCAGCGCGCCGGTGACGGTTGCCTGCACGAAACCGGTCGCCTGTCCGTCTGGTTGGATTCGGACGATCCAGTTGAGCCACACCGCACCCGGATCGCCTGAGCCTTCGACCTGATCCCGGTAACGGTCAGACAACTGAGCGAGCGAAGGAGCCGAGCCACCGGTGAACTGGTAGAGATCGTCTGAGGAGAGGACGGACACCATCTCGACGGCGTCGGAGACCGCAAGCGGGGTCAGGATCAGCCGTTCGGTGGAGATCGTCTGTGGGGCGATCGGCGTGTCAGGCCCGTCCGTAGACCGGAACCATGGCGCCGTTCATGACGCCGGCTTCCCGAGACAGCAGGAACTGGGCCACGCCGGCGATCTCGTCGGGCGTCGGCCAGTTGACGTAGTCGGCGTACGGGAGCGTGGCTCGGGTGGCGGGCGTGTCGATGACACTCGGGACCAGCACCGTCGTAGTCACCTCTGTCGCTTCCAGCTCCGAGGCGAGGCTGAGACCCAGCGCCATGACACCCGCCTTCGACATGTTGAATGCAGCCTGTCCCGGAGGGTTCTCGATCGCCGCCCGGCTGCCGACCAGCACGATTCGCCCGTACTCCGCCTTCTTGAGGTGGGGGAGGGCGGCCCTCGTGGAGACGAAGCTGGACTTGAGATTCAGATCCAGCATCCGCTCGAAGCGGACGTCATCGGTCTCCTCCACGTCCCGGCCGCCCGCCCATCCGCCGATCAGACAGGCGAGTCCCTCGACAGCGCCGAAGGTGTCGGCTGCTTCCTGGAGGAAGCGCCGCATCGCCTCGGGATCTGCTCCGTCCACCCGCCGGAGCATCACGTTGGCCTCGTCGATGCCAAAGGTCTCCTCGAAGCGTGCAGCTTCCTCCGGGAGCAGGTAGGTGATCGCGAGTCGATCTCCAGCCGCCAGCAGACGGCGCGACAGCGCGGTCCCCAGCCCTCCGGTTCCTCCGGTGATGACGATGGTCCTGCCCACGAATATCCTCTCGATGTATCTCTGCCCGGGAGTCTCGTCTTCAGATCGTGCCGCCCGGGCGCAGTTGCTCACCCCATGGTAAATTCCCGCAGGTCCGCTGGTCGACTTCAGGAGGTTTTGGCTGTGGCCTCGATCACGTTTGACGGAATCGGGAAGGTCTACCCCGGCGGGACACGAGCAATCGCTGATGTGAACATTCACGTCGAGGATGGAGAGTTCGTCGTCCTGGTCGGTCCTTCCGGGTGTGGCAAGTCCACACTGTTGCGAATGGTTGCCGGCCTCGAGGAGGTCACAGAGGGCGACCTCAAGATCGGTGACAGGGTCGTCAACGACGTGTCGCCGAAGGATCGGGACATCGCGATGGTGTTCCAGAACTACGCCCTGTACCCGCACATGTCGGTGTTCGACAACATGGCGTTTGGTCTCAAGCTGCGGAAGATGCCCAAGGACGAGATCAAACGGCGGGTGGAGGAGGCGGCCAAGGTCTTGGAGATCACCGAGTATCTGGATCGCAAGCCGAAGGCGTTGTCGGGTGGTCAGCGGCAGCGGGTGGCGATGGGCCGGGCAATCGTTCGGGAGCCGTCTGCGTTCTTGATGGACGAGCCGTTGTCGAACCTCGACGCCAAGCTCCGGGTTCAGATGCGGTCGGAGCTGGGCTTGTTGCATACCCGGCTGGCGACCACCACGTTGTATGTGACCCATGACCAGGTCGAAGCGATGACGATGGGTGACCGGGTGGCCGTGCTGCGGAAGATCTCGGGTACCGAGTCGAATCTGCAGCAGATCGACAGCCCCCGTCATCTGTATGACGAGCCGGCCAATCTGTTCGTGGCCGGTTTCATCGGGTCGCCGGCGATGAATTTCGCGTACGGGACGGTCGAGGCCGAAGGTGATCGGGTGTACGCCAAGTTCGCCGGAGAGAAGATCCTCGTGGATCCGGCCCGGTTGAACGAGAAGAAGGGTCTGGTCGATTACAAGGGAAAGGAAGTCGTATTGGGGCTTCGTCCCGAGTCGTTCGAGATTCTGGCTGCGGCCGGGGGTGACACGACCGATCGGACGATCGGGGTACATGTCGACCTGACCGAGCAGCTCGGCTCGGAGGCATTCGTGCATTTCACCAAGGCGACCCCGCCGGTCATCACTCCGGAATTGCGCGAGTTGATGGAGGACGAGGGCACCGACGTGGCCAGCCTGGGTAACGAGGTCAAGTTCACCGCCCGGGTAAACCCAGACCATGCTCCTCGCAGTGGTCAGGATGCCACCCTGGTGGTCGACACCTCGAAGGTGCACTTCTTCGACAAGGACACGGGCGAATCGATCACCTGACGGAGGCCCAGCCTCCGTCCGCCAGCTTCCAGCCGCCAGCTTCCGGCCGTCGAATTCCGGTCGCCAGCTTCCGGCCTCCGGCCCGGCTCCAGCCGGTATGCCCGGTTCTGGCCGGCGACTGGTGGCCGGCAGCCGGTGGCCCCTTTGATTCGCCGCCCGTCGTGCGCGCCACCTACATTCCACTCTCATGATCTCGATGAACCAGCTCGCCGACGTCGACCCGGCGGTGGCCGGGCTGATCAGGTCGGACCTCGTCCGGCAGAACACCCACATCCATCTGATCGCGAGCGAGAATTTCGCTTCGCCGGCGGTGATGGCCGCCTCCGGTTCGGTTTTCACCAACAAATACGCCGAGGGGTATCCCGGAAAGCGCTATTACGAGGGCTGCCAGGTCGTCGACGAGATCGAGGATCTCGCGATCGAGCGAGCCAAGGACTTGTTCGGCGCCGCCCACGCCAACGTTCAGCCTCACTCGGGTGCGCAGGCGAACATGGGCGTCTACCTGGCGCTTCTCAAGCCAGGCGAGAAGGTCCTCGGGATGCGGCTCGACCAGGGCGGTCACCTCACCCACGGCTCACCGGTCAACTTCTCCGGGCAGTACTACGACTTCATCGCCTACGGGCTCGACCCCGAGACCGAGCGAATCGACATGGACAACGTTCGCCGGTTGGCGCTCAAGCATCAGCCGAAGATCGTTCTGGCCGGATACTCCGCTTACCCGCGCCACCTCGACTACGAGGCATTCCGCTCGATTGCCGACGAGATCGGGGCGGTATTCATGGTCGACGCCGCCCACTTCATCGGTCTGGTGGCCGGAAAGTCCTATCCCAACCCCACCCCTCATGCCGACATCGTCACCGCCACCACTCACAAGGCTCTTCGTGGCCCACGGGGCGGGATGATCCTCAGCAACGAGCAGTACGCCGCCGCGATCGACAAAGCCGTGTTCCCCGGTGGTCAGGGCGGTCCGATCATCAGTCAGATCGCGGCCAAGGCGGTGTGCTTCCACGAGGCCGCCCAGCCCTCATTCCACACCTATACCGACCAGATCGTGGCCAATGCTCGGTCGATGGCGCAGACGATGGTGGACGCGGATGTTCGGCTCATCACCGGCGGCACCGACAACCACCTGTTTCTCATGGATCTGCGCTCGATCGACGAGGATCTGACCGGTCGGGACGCCGCCAAACTGCTGGATGCGGTCGGGATCACCCTGAACTTCAATTCGATACCCGATGACCCACGTCCGCCGTACCGCACCAGTGGGTTGCGGATCGGAACACCGGCGATGACCACCCAAGGGTTCGACGAGGAGGGCTCGGCCGAGGTGGCGCGGCTGATCGTGGACGTGCTGAAGAACCGCGCCGACAAGGCAGTCGTGTCCAACGCCGCCGGTCGGATCGGCGAGCTGGCCGCCTCCCACCCGCCGTATCCGGCGGACTTCGCCGGGCACGTGTAGGGCCCTTTGGGCCTTCGGGCCCGCCGCGGGTCGCGGGCCGAGACTGCGTCCGCCTGCTCCGCTCCTGATTTCCTGTGGGGGGCGACCCCCACACCCCCGATCGGTCCTGACGGCGGGGTCTCGGTCGTCGCCCGGCCGTTCGGGGCAGCGTGGTTCCGACCGCTCGGGTCCCCGTGAGAGGGCCGGTGATGCCCTCCGGGGGCGACCCCCTAATGCCGAGGCCTTCGGCCTCGGCGCCTCCAGTCGCGGGTCGCCCGGCATGCCCCCTCCGCCCCTGTGTCGACTTACTGGGGGGCACCTCCCCCAACGCTCGTTTCGCCCGCTGGGGGAGGAATACGGCTGGTACCTGGTAGCCGGTAACCGGTAACCGGTGGCTGGAAGCTGGTAGCTGGCGGCTGGTAGCTGGTGGCTGGAAGCTGGTAGCTGGCGGCTGGTAGCTGGTGGCTGGTAGCTGGTCGCTGGAGGCTGGCTACCCTTCTAGCCCCATGAAATCCGACAGCGTTCACCGGCAGGTCACCTCTGCCGTCGACGAGGGCTGGAACGTCGGCGGCTCCTTCTTCGGCTCCATCATCTCCGGAACCCTGCTCGGGTATTTCGCCGATCGCTGGCTTGGGACCGAGCCCTGGCTGGTGACTCTCGGCATCGTCGTCGGCTCTTATTCGGGGTTTCTGCGGATATGGCACTACGCCAAGAAGCTCGATGACGGCATCGGACGGTCTTCGACGCTGCTCGACGAGGACGACTTCTCGTGAACGAGCGGGAAACCTCCAGCCTGACCACCCGCATCCCGGCCGAGACGCCGGTGGAGGCGATCATCGCCCGGCACACGGTGAAGCGGGCCGTCTACGTGGCTCCACCGATCGTGTTGGTGTTCGGGCTCATCTACGGATGGACAGGGGCGTACTCATCGGCGCTCGGAGTGGCGGTCGTGGTGGGCAACTTCCTCCTGGCCGGTTTGCTGCTGACAATCGCCATTCGGATCTCGCTCGCCTTCTATCACGCCGCCGCTCTGTTCGGATTCTTCCTCCGACTGGGGCTGATCATGGGGTCGATGCTGCTGATCGCACGCCTGATCGACGTCCACCGGCTCTCGTTTGGGATCGCGACGGTGATTTCGTATATGGTGCTGCTGACCCTGGAGGCGGTCGCAGTTTCCCGCGGGAAAGAAAGGAACTTGGATTGGAGCCGTTGATCCTCGCCCTCTCAGAGTGTGACTTCGTCAACGACCCGGTATGCGCACCGGAGGATGTCGGAGAGCTCTTCATCTTCAAGGCGTTCGAAGGTACGCAGATCAACCGCACCGTGATCCTCATGTTCCTGGCCGCCTTGATCGTGGTCGCGCTGCTGTGGTTCGCCTTCCGCAAGCCCCGTTTGATCCCCTCCAAGTTCGGAGCCGCCGTCGAGTCGCTCGTGCGCCTCGTACGTGACGACATCGCCATCGGCATCATCGGGCCGGACGGCATCAAGTACTTCCCGTACCTGCTCTCGATCTTCCTGTTCATCCTGGTCGGGAACCTGTTCGAGGTCACACCACTGGTCAACTTCCCGATCACCTCCCGGATGGCCATCCCAGCGTTCCTGGCCCTGGTCACGTGGGTGATCTTCGTTTTCGTGGGCTTGAAGAAGCAGGGGCTCGGGTACTTGAGCCACCTTGCCTGGCCGCCGGGTGTGCCGGTGGCGCTCAAGCCGCTGGTCGGCCTGATCGAATTGATCTCGACGCTGCTGGTCCGCCCGTTCTCGCTGGCGGTGCGGTTGTTCGCCAACCTGGTCGCCGGCCACGTGATGCTCAGCCTTCTCCTCGTCACCGGCTACGTGTTCACACTCAACCTTCTCACCAACTTCGGCGAGATCGGGTGGAAGGGGGTTGCTGGTCCGCTCTGGTTCGCCCTTGGCCTCGGCATCTTCGTTTTCGAGCTGCTCGTGGCAGTCCTGCAGGCGTACATCTTCACGCTCCTGTCCGCCGTCTACATCGAATCTTCGATCGTCGTCGCCCACGACGACCATCACTGAAGTCCCCAACAGGAAGAAAGGAAACAAGCCAGCATGAACACAGTGCTCGCAGTTCTCACCGCTGCGCAGGTGCTCGCACAGGAGGCCACCGGCGGTATCACCGGAAACCTGAGCGTGGTCGGGTACGGCCTCGCCGCCATCGGCCCCGGCATCGGCGTGGGTCTGGTTGCCGGCAACGCCGTCCAGGCGATGGCCCGTCAGCCGGAGGCAGCCGGCATGGTGCGCACCACCATGTTCCTGGGTATCGCCTTCACCGAGGCGCTCGCCCTCATCGGCTTCGTGCTCTTCTTCCTGGGCTGATACCGAGATGACACTGGCACAGATCGCGATCCTCGCAGTGGAGGAGGGGGAGAAGAGCGACCCGCTCGACATCCTGCTTCCGGCCACCAACGAGCTGATCGCCGGGATCATCGCCTTCGTCATCGTCTTCTTCTTCGTCTGGAAGTGGGCGGTCCCGGCCCTCAACCGCACCCTCGAGGCCCGCCAGGCCGCCATCGGCGGTCAGCTGTCGGAGGCCGAGAAGGCGAAGGCGGAGGCGGAGAGCCTGCTGGCCGATTACAAGGCGCAGTTGGCAGACGCCAAGGCGAAGCAGAACGAGATGATCGAAGCCGCCCGAGTCGAGGCGGAGTCGGTGAAGGCCGACATCATCGCCAAGGCTCAGGGCGAGGCCGAGCAGATCGTGGCCAAGGCCCGCGACGAGGCGTCCGCCGAGAAGTCGAGGGTTCTCACCGAGGCCCGGAGCGAGGTGGCCAACCTGTCGATCGACCTGGCCGAGAAGGTGGTGGGTCAGAACCTCGACCGCACCGCCCAGATGGGTCTCGTCGAGCGGTACCTGGCCGATTTGGAGAAGTAAGTGGCAGATCGCATCGACGGATACGCCGCAGCCCTCTTCGAGCTCGCACAGGCCGAAGGTGAGCTCTCCAAGGTGGAACGGGAGTTCTACTCAATCGGGAGGACGTTCGCCTCGTCTACCGAGCTGAGGGACACACTCTCGGATCCGAAGCTCCCGTCCGATCGCAAGCAGGCGATCCTCGACGACCTCGTCGGTGGTCGAGTGTCGGGGGTGACCGTCGCCATGCTCAACCTGGTGGTGAGCCAGGGGCGGGCAGCAGACATCCCCGCAATCGCCGAGCGGTTGGCCGGTCGCGCCGCCGCCTCGGCCGGCAAGCAGCTGGCAGAGGTGCGATCGGCGATCGAGCTCGACGAAGCCACCGTCGCCCGTCTGACAGCTGCACTGTCGCGAGCCGTCGGCACCGAAGTCGAGGTGCGGACCGTGGTCGACCCATCGGTGCTGGGCGGCATCGTCGCCACCGTCGGTGACACCGTCATCGATGGCACCGTCAAGCGGCGCATCGAGTCGTTGCGTACGGCCGCCAGGGCCGGTTGAGGAGAGAAATGGCTGATTTGACGATCACAACACAAGACATCACGGCCGCCCTGCGCAAGAACCTCGAGGGCTGGTCGCCGGTGACCGAACGAGACACCATCGGTTATGTCACCTCGATCGCCGACGGCGTGGCCCGAGTCAAGGGTCTTCCGAACGTGATGGCGTCTGAGCTCCTCGAGTTTCCCGGTGGCCTCCAAGGGGTGGCGCTCAACATCGACGAGAACGACCTGGGCGTCGTGCTGATGGGCGAGTCCTCCCACATCGAGGAGGGCGCCGCCGTCCGTCAGACCGGGAACGTGCTCTCGGTTCCGGTGGGCGACGCGATGCTGGGCCGGGTCATCGACCCGCTCGGCAACCCGATCGATGGCAAAGGCCCGATCAACACGACCGAGCGCCGGCTTCTCGAAGTGCAGGCCCCGTCCGTCGTCCAGCGGCAGCCGGTGACCGAACCACTCCAGACAGGTATCAAGACCATCGACGCCATGACCCCGATCGGCCGTGGTCAGCGACAGTTGATCATCGGGGACCGCCAGACCGGCAAGACCGCTCTCCTGATCGACACGATCATCAACCAGAAGCAGTATCAGGGCACCGCCAAAGAGGTCAAGTGCATCTACGTGGCCGTCGGACAGAAGGCATCGACTGTCGCCGAGGTGGTGGACGCCCTCGAGAAAGCGGGAGCCATGGACTACACGGTCGTGGTCAGCGCTCCGGCGTCGGCCCCGGCGGCTCTTCAGATGTATGCCCCTTACTCCGGTTCGGCCCTCGGTCAGTACTGGATGTACAAGGGGGAACATGCGCTGGTGATGTTCGACGACCTCTCCAAGCAGGCCGTCGCCTACCGCGAGATCTCGCTGTTGCTTCGCCGGCCTCCCGGTCGTGAGGCGTATCCGGGCGACGTGTTCTACCTCCACAGCCGTCTCCTCGAGCGCTGCGCCAAGCTCTCCGACGAGCTGGGGGCCGGTTCATTGACCGGGTTACCGGTGATCGAGACCAAGGCGAACGACGTTTCGGCCTACATCCCCACCAACGTGATCTCGATCACCGACGGGCAGTGCTTCCTCGAGACCGATCTCTTCTACCAGGGCATCCGTCCCGCGATGAACGCCGGCATCTCGGTGTCTCGGGTGGGTGGCAACGCCCAGATCAAGGCGATGAAGAAGATCGCCGGACCGCTGCGGCTCAACCTGGCTCAGTTCCGTGAGCTGGCGGCGTTCGCCGAGTTCGGCTCGGAGCTCGACGCCACATCGCTCGCCCAGCTGGAGCGAGGCCGTCGGGTCACGGAGGTGCTGAAGCAGGGTCAGTTTGTTCCGGTCCCGGTCGAGGAACAGGTGCTGGTGATCTACGCCGTCACCAATGGCCACATGGATTCCATCGCCGTGGGTGACATCAAGCGCTTCGAAGACGGGTTGCGGGACTACGTGAGGGTGCGACACGACGACCTGCTCGAGCAGATCCGGTCTACGGGCGAGTTGCCCGATACCGGGGAGCTCGATGGCGCAATCACCTCGTTCAAGGAAACCTTCGAAGCCTCGGAGTGATGATTCGTGGCGAGCGCTGAACTTCGTGACACCAGGCGGCGGATCAAGAGCGTCCAGGCGACGCAGAAGATCACTCGCGCCATGGAGTTGATCGCTGCCGCTCGTATCCCGAAGGCGTCGGCCCGGGTCCTTGCAAGCAAGCCCTACACCGCCAAGCTGGTCGAGGTGATCCAAAACGTCGGGGGAGCCGCCGGCGGAGCATCGCACATGCTGCTGGAGCGGCGCGAGGTCAAGACCGCCGGGATGTTGATCGTCTCGGCCGACCGGGGTCTGGCCGGGGCGTATGCGTCGACGATCATTCGCATGGCGGAGCAGCGGATCATCGATCTCAAGAAGGCCGGTGTCGATGTGCGGATCTTCGCAGTCGGCAAGAAAGCCCAGTCGTATTTCCGCTACCGCGGTTACCGGATCGAGCGGGCGTTCGTCGGGATCACCGATACTCCTGGGTACGGGGACGCAAGGGCGATCGCCAACTCGATCATGGAGTCGTATGCCTCGGGCGACGTCGACTCGGTGGAAGCGTTTTACACCCGGTTCCAGTCGGCGATGACCCAGGTGGCCTCCCGCTTCGAGTTCCTTCCGATCGAACCCCCGGCCTCCGGGGAGAGCAGTGGCACCATCTCCTACAGCTTCGAACCGTCGCCGGCCCTGATCCTCGACCGGTTGCTGCCCCGTTATGTGGAGGCACTCACGTTCAACATGCTGCTGGAGTCGTCGGCATCGGAGCATTCGGCGCGGCGGCGGGCGATGAAGGCGGCGACCGACAACGCCGAGGAGCTGATCAAGACCCTCACGGTGGCGGCGAACCGGGCCAGACAGGCCGAGATCACGACCGAGATTTCCGAAATCGTCGGCGGCGCCGAGGCGCTGGCCGAAGGCTGATTCCAAGGAGAGCGAATAGATGGCAGAAACCAAGAGTGTGGGCAGAATCGTCAAGGTGGCCGGACCGGTGGTCGACGTGGAATTCCCGCCGGAGGAGCTGCCCGAGGTCCTTTTTGCTCTCGAGTTCGACGTCACCGTCGCCGGCCAGACCCGGACGGTCCTCGCCGAGACGGCTCAGCACCTCGGCAACAACAAGGTCCGGGCCGTCGCCATGGCACCGACCGACGGCCTCACCCGGGGCGCCGAGGTTCGCAACACGGGGGCGCCGATCATGGTGCCGGTGGGCAATCAGACGCTTGGTCACATCTTCAACATGTGGGGCGACTGCCTCGACGCGCCTGACCTGGACTTCTCCGAGCCTCGGTGGTCGATCCACCGCGAGCCACCGGCATTCGAGGACGTCGAGCCGCAGAAGGAGGTCTTCGAAACCGGGATCAAGGTTCTCGATCTGGTCTGCCCGTACCTTCGGGGTGGCAAGATCGGCTTGTTTGGCGGCGCCGGTGTCGGCAAGACGGTTCTCATCCAGGAGATGATCAACCGGGTCGCCACCCAACACGGGGGTGTGTCGGTGTTCGCCGGGGTGGGGGAGCGGACCCGCGAGGGAAACGACCTCTTCTTGGAGATGACCGAGTCGGGCGTCATCGAGAAGGCGGCGCTGGTGTTCGGCCAGATGGACGAGCCGCCAGGCGTTCGTCTCCGGGTGGCCTTGTCGGCGCTGACCATGGCCGAATACTTTCGTGACGAGCAGCGCCAAGACGTGCTGCTCTTCGTCGACAACATCTTCCGGGTCACTCAGGCCGGCTCGGAGGTCTCTACCCTTTTGGGCCGGATGCCATCGGCCGTGGGTTACCAGCCGACGCTGGCCGGAGAGATGGGCGTTCTCCAGGAGCGGATCACTTCGCTCAAGGGCCGGTCCATCACCTCGCTCCAGGCGATCTACGTGCCGGCCGACGACATCACCGATCCGGCCCCGCACACCGCTTTTGCCCACCTCGACGCCACCACGGTGCTCTCGCGGCCGCTGACCGCGCTCGGCATCTACCCGGCCGTGGACCCGCTCGACTCGACCAGCCGAGCGCTCGATCCCCCGAT
>JBFHRE010000071.1:0-13966 GCA_041591895.1 Acidimicrobiia bacterium | reverse complement strand
GGATCCGTTTCCCAGCGGATATGGATCCGACCCCTGATTAGAAATTGACCTTGTCGGCGCCCTTGAGGTCTAGTATTTCGCGCGCTTCCTGCGGTGTTGCGATTTCGTGCCCGAGTTCCTCGACGATGGTTCGGATGTTGCGGTGAATCAGCACCCGGGAGTCCGATCGGATCTGGGGCGAGATGAGGAGGTTGAGGTCCCGATACCGGAGGGCGAACGCCACCTTGTGGGCCAGCGAGGAGATCTCAACCCCACCCTCACCGTCGTACTCGGTCTCGGCGGAGCCTTGGGCAAGAGGAAAGTCGATCTCCTGAGGCCGCGTACCTGTCCGCACGATCACCGGCCGATTCGGGTCGTAGGTCTCTCCGAAGTAGATCCGGGGCTGCTCCAGTTCGAACTCAACGACTGTCGCCACCGGAGGGACGTCCTTGATCACGAACTCGGGCTGGCCGTCCTCCCCGACCACCGCCGCCTCGTTCACGACCGCCCCAAAACCATGGGTGTAGATGAGCCGCTGGTTCTGCCAGTCCGTCGGGATGTCCGGATTGCCATCCTCGAGTTCCCGAATTGCGATCATCACCTGGCGGGGCTTTCCGTCGACCATGTACCGATCGGTGTCTACCTGGTCGATCCGGTAGTACGGACGGATCTCCTGGTTCTTCTGGTAGGTCCGGGTGAGGACGTCGGGGTCCCACAGCCGCAGGTTGTCGAATGTGGTGGAGTTGGCCTCGATGTCGGCCGGCTCGAGAGTCGGACTCGGCTCCCACGCACGCACCTCGATGCCGTCGATGTCATAGGCCAGCCGGGTGGCTTCGATGTTCCTCTCGAAGTACGGCTGCTCCCGGGCGAACGGGTCGTTGTCCACCCGCAGCCGCTGGACGACCTCGGGGTAGACCGCACCGGCCACGATCGAGACCAGGATCCACCCGCCGATCGACACCCAGGCCAGCGTCCAGCCCGGGCGGCGAATGTTCCAGATCAAGAGGCCGGCCGCGACGATCGCGACCAGAACCAGCAGGTTGAGGGCAGGAAGCCTCGCCTCGATATCGGTGAACCCCGCGCCGTAGAACCCTTCGTTGCGCCGGAACAGGAGGTCATACCGATCGAGGTGATATGAGGCAGCCCGCACCAGGGCAAAGACTGCGGCCAGTACCGATACGTGCGCCTTGACACCGCTCCTCACGGCCGGTCTGCCGCCCGCCCCCACCCGCACCCCGCCATTGAGAAAATGAACGGCCACCACGAGGATGCCGGAGAACAACACGAGGTTGGTGGCGAACGACACCAACAGGTGCCAGAAGGGCAAGCGGAAGACATAGAACGAGAGGTCGGTGCCGAACTGGGCGTCAGCGATGTCGAACGGAACCGAATGGAAGAACAGAAGGATCACCTCGCGGCGGGCGATGAGGCCGGTCCCCAACAGCAGGCCGATGATGAGGGCGATCCCCATCCACAGCCGCCTCCCGTATGGCTCCGCCCATTGCCGGAACCGCTCGATCACCTCCTCGTCGGGTCCGAGATCGAGCAGTCCGAACCTCGGCGCCAGCCGGTTCGCCACGATCAGGTTCACGAGCACGAACAGGAACACGACCGCAAAGCCTGCGACCCCGATGGCGATCGTTGCGAGCAGGTTCGTCCGGAAGGTGTCGACGTACCCGACCGAGTCGAACCACAGATAGTCGGTCCACAAATCCGACAGGTAACTCAGCAGCAGATACAGCCCTCCGACCACCGCCGCCACCAGCACGAGATAGCGACGGCGCTCTTGGGTTCGGTATGTCTCGCGAGCGAACATCGGCGGCCGATTGTATGAGGGCCGGACGCCAACGCCACCTCGGGCCGTTCCGGCCGGTCTCTACGGGGCCACATAGGGCACAAAGTCCCAGCGCGATGTGACCCCAACCAGATTGACGGAGCTCACGCAAAACCATACGTTCAATTCTGTAGTCATCGACTAAAGAATTCGGACGGCAAAGCGCGTCAGATGAGAGACAGAAGCTCTGCACCCAGTCGCCCGGGGCGTGCCAGTCAACGGAATCGACCCCGTCTGCCCCTCCCCCCGGCCACGCCCGCAACGTCCTGGCGGGCGCGTGCCGGGTCGGCAGACGGCACCCAGTCAGGACGTCGCACCCGAAAGGAGCACTGGGTATGAAGACACCCAAAAAGCCGATGCAGAGCCGCTTCGAGTGGCGCTCGATGGCTTCGATCGTTCTCGCGCTGGGCTTGATCGCAGCCGCCTGTTCCAACAGCGGATCGGCAGACCTGGACGAGATCATCGAAGCGCGCGGGCTCACGCCAGAACAGGTCGAAGCAGCTGTCAAGACCTACACCCCATCCGGCACCTGGGACGAGTACGTCCTGTTCGCCTCCGGCGGCCAGGGCGGTCAGATGCTCGTGATCGGGGTTCCGTCGATGCGCCTGCTCAAGACCGTGGCCGTGTTCACGCCCGAGCCGTGGCAGGGATACGGGTACGGCGATCACAACACGATGAAGATCCTCGAAGACGGTGGGACCGAGACCACAGCCCTGGGCTGGGCCGACACACACCACCCGGCCCTCTCGGAGACCGGAGGTGAATACGACGGCCAGTTCGTGTTCATCAACGACAAGGCCAACGCCCGGGTGGCAACGATCGACCTCAGAGATTTCGAAACCAAGCAGATCGTCAAGAACCCGATCGCGTCGAACGACCACGGCGCAACGATGGTCACACCCGACACCGACTGGGTGATCGAGGGCGGCCAGTACGCCACCCCGCTGGGCGGCGAGTACGCGCCGATCTCGGAGTACGAAGAGAAGTACCGGGGAATGATCACGTTCTGGAAGTTCGACCGGGCAGCCGGACGGATCGACGTCGACAACTCGTTTGCAATGGAATTGCCCCCGTACTGGCAGGACCTGTGCGATGCCGGGAAGCTCGTGTCGGACGGTTGGGTGTTCTGCGGTTCGCTGAACACCGAGATGGCGACGGGCGGCATCGAGGACGGCAACCCGCCGTTCGAGGCAGGCGCCAGTGCCGGTGACATGGACTACCTCCACGTCATCAACCTGGACAAGGCTGCCGAAGTGGCCGCAGCGGGTAACACCACGCAGATCAACGGGTTCGACGTGGTGTCTTTGGACACCGCCATCGACGAGGGATTGCTGTACTTCGTTCCCGAGCCCAAGAGCCCGCACGGCGTCGACATCGCCCCCAAGGGCGACTACATCGTCGTCTCCGGAAAACTCGACCCGCACGTGACGGTCTACAGCTTCGAGAAGATCCAGCAGGCGATCGCCGACGAGAACTGGACCACCGACAGTTACGGGGTTCCGGTGCTCGACTTCGACGCCACCATGGAGGCTCAAGTCGAGTTGGGCCTCGGCCCATTGCACACCCAATTCGACGATCAGGGATACGCCTACACCTCGCTCTTCCTGGACAGCGCCGTGGCGCGCTGGAGCATGGGTGGCGGTTACCACGAGGACGGCTGGAAGCTACAGGGCACGGTGCCGGTCCAGTACAACATCGGTCACCTGGTGACAGCCGAAGGCGACACGGTGTCGCCGGACGGGAACTACCTGGTGGCGCTGAACAAGTGGTCGATCGACCGCTTCTTCAATCCGGGACCGCTGCTTCCGCAGAACTTCCAGTTGGTGGACATCAGCGGCCAAGGCGCCGATATGACGGTGCTCTACGACATGCCGATCACGGCTGCCGAGCCCCACTACGCCCAGATCATCAAGGCTGACAAGCTGGCACCGTTCGAGGTGTACCCAGAGCTCGGCTGGGATCCAGGTCGGATGGCGGTCGACCCCGACGCGCCGCTGGCCGGCGACGAGCGGGTGGAACGGAACGGCAACGAGGTTCACGTGTACATGACGGCGATTCGCTCGCACTTCACGCCCGACCGGGTGGAGATCAAGAAGGGCGATCACGTCATCTGGCACATCACGAGCCTCGAGACGTCCAAGGACGCAACCCACGGGTTCGCGATCCCCGAGCACAACATCAATCTGAGTCTGGAGCCGGGTGAGACGTCGACCTTCGAGTTCGATGCGAGGGACGACGGGGTGTTCACCTTCTACTGCACCGAGTTCTGCTCGGCGCTCCACCTCGAAATGGTCGGCTACATGACGGTCGCACCGGAGTAGTAGCCGATTTCAGGAGGAGATGGAGGTCACCATGATGACTGGAGCAAGCGAGACGGACAGCACGCAGCGGGCGACTCGTGCTGACTACCGCAAGCCTGTATGGCTGTTCGCAGCCGCCGGCATCCTCTTGGTGATCTCCATCTTCCTGCCCTACTGGCGTCTCAACCTGACCGCGCCTCAGTATCCCGACGGGCTCAGGGTCAACGTGTTCGTCAACCGGATGGAAGGCGACGTCCGCGAGCTCGAGGGCTTGAACCACTACGTGGGGCTACCGGGATTCGACGAAGGTGCGCAGGCCGAGCGTCAGATAGCGGTCGCGGGCATCTCGGCCATCGTCGGATTGCTCGCGGCCGGCGTGCTGGTCCACAACCGGTGGGTCGTGCTCTTTGCACTGCCCGCCCTGTCCTTTCCGTTCGTCTTTCTCGCCGATCTCCAGTACTGGCTGTGGCGATACGGGCATGATCTCGATCCACTGGCTCCACTCGCATCCGCGGTTGGTGAGTTCACCCCACCCGTGCTGGGCGCTTCTGAGATCGCCAACTTCGACACCCTGGCCCTCCCCCATGTCGGGTTGGTACTCGCATTCACCGCCTCGGCACTGGTGGCGTCCGGCCTCTGGTTTCACAGGAAGGTGTACAAGCCGGCATGACACGCCTCCTGCACGCCGTCTTGCTCCCTCTCCTGGTCTCCAGCCTGATTCCGGCCGCTCCGGCCGTCGCCTCCGTCGACCTTCAGGCGTCGATCGACGCCGCGCCCTCCGGTGCAGTCGTGAGCGTCCCCGCGGGCGTCCATCCCGGGCCGATTCGAATCGACAAGCCCCTCACCCTGCGCGGGGAGGACGGGGCCGTCATCGACGGCAACGGCACCGGCACCGTGGTCACGATCGAGTCGAACGCGGTGACGGTGCAAGGACTCGTCATCCGGAACTCCGGATCGACCAACGATCGCGAGGATTCGGGAATCACAGCCACCGGGTCGGGAATCGTGATCGAAGACAACCGGCTCGAGAACGTCCTCTTCGGGGTCCTCTTGCGCCAGTCACCCGACGCCGTCGTCCGTGGCAATTGGATCGGTGCCCAGGATCTGGAACAAGGTCGGAGAGGCGACGGGATCAAGGTGTGGGAGAGCAACGGGGTGTTGCTCGAATCCAACGTCATCGACGGAGGGCGCGACCTCGTGCTCTGGTACTCGGACGGCCTGGTGATCCGCGACAACACGGTGACGAACGGTCGGTACGGGTTGCACTTCATGTACTCGGATGACGTGACGGTCGACTCCAATCGACTGGTCGACAACTCGGTGGGGGCGTTCCTCATGTACGGGGCGCGCCTGGTCTTCACCGGCAACCACCTCGAATCGAACAACGGTCCTAGCGGGTACGGACTCGGCCTCAAGGACGTGGACGGCGCCGCGATCCACGACAACACATTCGTGGAGAACCGGATAGGGATCTACATCGACAACTCGCCGGTGTCCCCCGACGTCGAGCAACATTTCAGCGGAAACGTCTTCGCCTACAACGACATCGGCATCGCCCTCCTCCCCTCGGTTCGGCGCAATGTCTTCTGGGAGAACGCCTTCGTCGACAACCGGGAACAGGTCGCCCGCCAGGGAGACGGTGTGCTCCGGGACAACATCTGGACCGTCGACGGCACCGGCAACTACTGGAGCGACTACGCCGGCTTCGACGCCGACGACGATGGGAAGGGCGACATCGCCTACCGGATCGACGACCTCTTTGCCCAGGTGACCGACCAGCGACCGGACTTACGCCTCCTGTCAGGAACCCCGGCCGCCCGAGTGGTCGACGCTGCCGCCAAAGCATTCCCGACCATGAAACCCGAGCCCAAGGTCATCGACGACGCCCCGTTGATCGCTCCCCCGATGAACTCGGCGGGTGACGGACACAAGACTGCCATCCCGCTCCTCCTCACCGGGCTCGGACTGCTGGCGGCCACGGTCGTCGCCTGGTTGCCTGCCAGGAGACGTCGGCTGCCATGGGTGGCGCCATGATCGTGACCCGGGGCCTGACCAAGCGGTACGGGGATTTCGTTGCGCTCGACTCCGTCGACCTCCGGGTCTCGACCGGTGAATCCGTGGCCCTCTGGGGCCCGAACGGAGCCGGCAAGACCACCGTGGTCCGCTGCATCCTCGGCCTCTCCTCATATGACGGACAGATCGAGGTGGCGGGGATGGATGCCGCATGTCAACCCAAGCGGGTGCGTTCGTTGATAGGCCACGTGCCCCAGGAACTCGCGTTCTACAACGATCAGACCGTGATCGAAGCCGCCGATTTCTCTGCTCGACTAAAGCGAGTAGACACGGACACCTTGGAAGCGACTCTCGAACTGGTCGGAGTCACGAGCCACGCCTACAAGCCGATCGGCTCACTGTCGGGCGGCCTGAAGCAGCGCCTGGCGATCGGGCTCGCACTGCTCGGCAACCCACCGATCTTGCTACTCGACGAACCGACCTCGAATCTCGACGCCGGCTCCCGGGAGTCTGTGGTGTCGCTGCTCCATGACCTCAAATCGCCCGAGCGATCGATGGTGCTGACGTCCCACCACATCGAGGAGATCGGGTTACTCGCCGACAGGGTGATCGTTTTCGAGACCGGCCGGGTGGTCCTCGAATGCGGACCCCACGAGTTGAGCGAGCGAATGGGCCTGCGGTCATGGCTCCACGTGCGGATATCCGCCGGGACCCTCGACGAAGCCGCCCTGGCACTCTCCGCCCGCGGCATCAGAGCCTGGCCGAACCGGCAGGGAGTGCTGGTCGAGGTGCCCAGCCAGCGGAAGGGCGACGCCCTCCGAGCGTTCGACGACGCCGGTTACCCGGTGGTCGACTTCGAGGTGTGGCGATGACATTCGAATGGGACCTGGTGCTGACGGTGGCCCGCAGAGAGCTGCACGACACTGTTCGCGCTCGCCTTCTGTGGATCTATGCCGGAGCCTTCGGAGTGCTTGCCTCGGCCCTCACTCTGTCGGGCCTCGCCGGGAACCGGCTCAGCGGAACCGGGGGCTACGGCAGGACCGCTGCCTCTCTCGTGGCGCTGGCCCAGACGATGGTCCCGCTCATGGGTCTCACCCTGGGTGCCCTCACCCTGGCGGGCGCTCGCGAACGCGGGGCGTTGAGGTTCGTGCTGGCCCATCCCGTGAGTCGCACCGAGGTCCTCGTCGGGACGTTCCTCGGACTGGCAGGAGGCCTCTTCGGCGCGGTGGCGGCGGGGTTCGGAGTGGCGGGCCTGATCGGCGCCGTTTCCGGTGCCCCCGGCTCGCCAATGTCGCTCCTGGCCTTGACGGGACTGGCCGCCCTGCTTGCCGTTTCGATGGTGGCGGTCGGGATGGCGATCGGTGCGGGCTCGGTCCGGTCCAGTTCGGCCCTGGGGTTCTCGGTGCTGGCCTGGCTGCTGCTCGTGTTCGCCGGTGACCTCGGGATCATGGGGACCGCCCTGGCCACCCGAATGCCGGTCTCGGCACTCCTGTTCAGCGTGATCGCCAACCCGGTCGAGGCATTCCGGATCGCGGCTGTCCCCACCTTCGGATCGTCACTCGACATCCTCGGTCCAGCCGGAAGCTACGCCATCGACACCCTCGGCCCGGCATCCGGCTGGCTGGCGGCAGTTGTACTCGTGGTCTGGATCGTCGGCCCTGGATGGGTCGGGCTGCGCAGATTCCGGAGATGCGACGCATGAGACACCGCCTGGTATCGATGATCGTCCCGCTGATGGCGGTCGTATTGCTGTCGACATCGTTGGTCGCCTGCGGGTCGGCCGAGGGCCCCCCCGAAATCGAGTACGGACGCGATCTCTGCGAGCAGTGCGGCATGATCATCGACGACCCGGGACTGGCAGCCGCCTATCGGGACGCCGAAGGGGTCGAGCATCTTTTCGACGAGGTCGGTGGCATGCTGGTCACCGCCGACATGCTGGGGCATCTCGACACCGGAGAGTTCTGGGTCCACGACTACGGCACCGAGGAAGCGGTCTCCGGGCCGGCTGCGTTCTTCGTCCACGGGGCCGAGGTCCCCACCCCGATGGACTTCCGGATCGTCGCCTTCGCCGAGGCGGGCGCCGCCGAGGCGTTCGCACGCCTCAACGGCGGGATCCAGCACAGTTGGGATCAGCTGGTGGCGATGGCGAAGGCACACGAAATAGTTCCCAACCCGGACATTGGCGATGACGCGCACCACCACGGTGGATGAGAAGAAAGGAACACGATGAAACGATCCCTCTGGATGACTGCGGTCGTGACAACGATTGCATTGGCCGCCTGCGGAGGCGGCGGGGCGACCAACGACCCCGCCCCCGACACCGCAACCGGATCCGGTGGCGACGCCGCCCACGGCGCGGAGTTGTACACCGCCACTTGTGCCAGTTGCCATGGGCCGGACGCCAAGGGTCTTCCCAACCTCGGAAAGGACCTGACCGCTGGCGACTTCATGGCCTCGACCTCGGACGCCGACCTGGTGGCGTTCATCAAAGTCGGACGCGACGGTTCGGACCCGGCGAACAGCACAGGAATCGCGATGCCGCCCAAGGGAGGCAACCCGGCCCTCACCGACGCCGATCTGGTCGACATCGTGGCCTATCTCCGGACGCTGTCGTAACCTCGACCGCTCGCCGACCCGGACAGCGATCATGCGGCTCGAACTCACCCGCAAGACCGACCTCGCCCTTCTGGCGCTCCGTTCCCTCTACCGGACGGGGCGCCGGATGGCTGCCTCCGAGCTCGCCGAGTCGATCTCGACCACCCGGGCCTTCCTTCCGCAGGCGCTGTCGCCCCTCATCCGGCAGGGATGGGTCGGTTCTCAGACCGGACCGTCGGGCGGGTATGAGCTTGCCGTTGATCTCTCCGGCGTATCGATCCTGGACGTGATCGAGGCGATCGAAGGCCCGGTCGAGACCGGGCACTGCGTTCTCCGCGGCGGACCATGCGGGGAGTCCGCATTCTGTTCGTTGCACGAGCCATGGTCGAGGGCTCGGGCAGCCATGGCTGGAGAACTCGCCCGCACCCCGGTCGTATGGCCCCGGTGATCGGGGCCTCGGGTTGAAAGGAACCACGCCCGCCATCGTGGGGCTGGCGCTGCTCTTGACGGCGGCGTGCGGAGCACCGCAGACCACGCCACCGACTCATGGTTCGCTGTCCTTCACCGTCGAGTTGGTCGATGGCTCGACGTTCGATCTAGCCACCCATCAGGAGGAGACGGGCAATCCAGTCGTCATCAACCTGTGGGCATCGTGGTGCGTGCCATGCAGGAAGGAGATGCCGGCCATCGATCGGGTCGCTCGCTCTCACCCGGATGTCACCATCATCGGCGTCGCAGTCCAGGACCGGCCCGAGAAGGCCGCGCGTTTCGCTCGTGAAATCGGTGTCGGCTACCCACTCGCGGTCGACCGAGACCAGGCCGTCGAGGCATTGTTTCGAATCCCCGGGTTGCCTATGACTGTGTTCGTCTCTCCACAGGGCGAAATCGTCGGGACTACCTACGGCGAGATGGACGAGTCCGACCTCGAGGAGAAGCTGTTCACGTTCTTCGGGTGACCTGTCGGCGTCAACCCGGAACCACGAGGCACTCGCACCCCGGGTGAAAGGACGGGAGATGCTCCACGTCGACTTCCGCCACCTCGGCGGCCGCGCGACAGGTGGCGCATCCCCTCCCCGCGACCACGATCGACAGGCTGCGACCGGCGGCGGTCAACGATGTCGCCAGACCACGGTTGTAGGCCGTGATCGCCATCGAGCGAACCCGGCGCTCGGTTTCGTCCGTCCGCCACGCCCTGAACACACGGGACACGGCCGACCCGACCTGTTGAGGTCCGGCTCCGGATGCCCGGGTTTCCTCCAGCATGTGTTCGATCTCATCGGCGAGATCCCCGGCGAACTCCTCCGCTCCATCGAACTTGGGGGTGGCCGGTCTGGTGAGGTGCTCTCCCAGGAGCTCCTCCGCGGTGGCGTGACCCGCTCCGAAAGACTCGGCTGTCAGTACGACCAGGTCGGCCCGCAGTCCCTCCGCCAGGGCCTCCCGGTTCGGACTCCAGCCTCCCTCGGTGGATCGCAGCTCGTCGAGCGCGACGTTTGCCTCATCGGTCAGCTGACGCTTCAGGTTGCGGAGCGATCGGTTGGTTATCGGCAACAGCCGCATGTCCCGTGCCGCGACGTGATCAACGGCGCCAGGCCGTCTGGCATCCGGGCGTGACGGCATCGGCGCAGTCACGTCGTCTGATTCGCCGATTCCGCTGGATGCGGTTGGGATGGGCTCGATCAACGCACGCTCGCCGGCATTCTGCTGGCGAGCCTCTCGCAACCGGGCGAACAACTCGACGACGTCGTCCTCGGCTCCGGACTCGACCGAAACCGTGTCGCCGGCGAGGTCGAGCGGTTCGGACTGATCCGGAGCGGCTGGAGCCTCATCGCCGCCCATCACGGAATCGCCCGGGGGTGATGGGGCACCCGCGACGGCGTCGACTGCGTCACCATCCGACTGCGCGGGTTCCAAAACAGCCGGTTCGTCGCTGATTTCGCGACCCACCTCGTGGACAGCAGACTCCGATTTCTCAACGGCCTCTTCGCTCCCGGCAGCCGGCTCGGCCCCGGCGTCATCGACTGCTTCTGCCTCCGTCGCCTCGGGCCGGGTTTCCTCGGCCGCCGGCTCGAGAGGCGGCTCCGGCAGTTCCGGCTCGGCTCCACTCCGACGGGCCAACTCCGATGCCGGGATCACACGGATCTGGGGTTGCGGAGCGATCGGCGCGGCGCCGACACGCCGAGGCACATCGTCGGTTCCTTCAGCCGGTCGGGAACGCACTACCCGAACCGTTTCACCGCCCTCCCAGGTCGGGGCTTGTTCCTCCGGCGCGTCCACGGTTGGTGGCGAGAGATTCAGGGCCTCCCGCTTTTCGTCGAGTTCGATCTCAGCCGCACTGAGAGCGTCCCGGAGCGATTCCAGTTCCCGGCCCAGCTCCTGCCGCCTGGACTCGAGCGCCCGGGCGCGCTCCTGAGCAGCTTCGGCCTGACGCTGGGCGGCTTCGATAAGCTGCTCGTGGCGAGCCTGAGCCTCCAGGACCAGCTTCTCGGCGTCCATCTTCGCCGCCCGCACGATTTCCTCGGCCTCCCGCCTCGACTGGGCCTGCCCCCGGTGGGTTTCCAACTCGGCCTCGCCGACGAGCCGCATCGCCTCCTTCTCGGCCTCGGTACGAATCCGGGTTGCCTCGGCCTGGGCCTGCTCGAGAAGCTCTGCGGCGGTCGTCCACGCATCCCCACGAAGATTCTCGGCGTCGGACCGAGCCTGGCGACGTTCACTCTCGGCCTCGGCCACAGCCTCCGAGCGCCACCTGGACGCGTCAGCGGAGGCACGGGTCCGCATCGACTCGGCTGCTTCTCGGGCGGCCTCGAGCACGGCGGTGACCTCACGCCCGATCTGTTCGAACTCGCTCCCTAGGTCCTTGGGCGCTCCGGCCTGAAGCCGGAGCTGTTCCCGCTCAGCGGTGATCTCCCCGAGCGCCGAGGCCAACTCGGACAGGTAGGCGTGGACCTCGTCGGGGTCGTATCCACGCATACGCAGCCGAAATGATCGGGACGCGATCTCGGCCGGGGTCAGGTCGGGCATCCCTCCAAGATAACCCTTGCGCCGTTCAATTCCGGGTCATGCATCGGAGCCGGAACGGCTTTCGAAGTAGGCGAGAGCGTCATCCAGATTCTCTATGGGAACCAATTCCATCGCCCGCCTCGGCGCGCTGAGCGCCTCGTCGTAGTTCGCCTGGGGAACCAACATCACCTCGGCACCCGCGGCCTCGGCTGCCACCACCTTCTGACGAACGCCCCCGATCGCCCCGACTGCCCCACCCGGCTGGATTGTGCCGGTCCCAGCCACCACCAGGCCCCCGGCGAGATCGCCAGGGGTGAGCAGGTCGATGATCGCCAGGGTGTACATCATCCCGGCCGAAGGTCCACCGATGTTCCTCGTCTCGATGTCGATCGGGAACACGGTACGCGCCACGATCCCGAGCAGAGGTCTGCTCTCGTCGTCGGGACTCGGCATGAGCTCGACTTCGACAGCGATCCGCTCACCGGCCCGCAGGAGTTCGACGGTCACAGCGTCGCCCACCTTCCTTCCCTCGAGGGCCACGCGAATGTCATCGAGAGCCACCACATCCAGCCCGTCGATCCCGACGACTGTGTCACCGGCGGACAGGTCGGTGTCGTCACGCAACAGATCGACTACCTCCACGCCGGCGGGCACGGCGTCCGTAGCGCCGCCTACTCGGGCGAGAGCCTCAGAGACTGCAATCTCGATTGCCTGGTCCATCTGGGAGAGCCCCCGCTGGCGAAACTCCTCGTCGCTGACATCGGGAGGCCGAACCCTCTCGCGCCGAACGACGTCCACCGCCGGATCGGCGGCGGCCGCAAGCAGCTCGAAGAGGTTTATCTCCTGGGCCGAGACCGTCAGGAGGAACAGGCCGTCTCTACTCGGGTATGTCGTCACACCGTCGGCAACGATCACCGAGCCGAGAGCGTCACCCACGGGTCCAGGCGAGTAGGCGTAGTAGGGCAGTTCGTTCGACCAGGCGCGAACCGACCCGCCGGCCAGCACCAGCAGCGCGGCGGCGAAGAACATGACCCAGCGAGGCGTCCCTGGTCGCTCCATCGGGGGGCGATGGTATCCGGTGCCCGCCGGTACCAGGCTCCGCCGTCCTCCGATGGCCGATACAATCGCCGTCCGTCGATCAGGAGAAACACGTGCTCACCACCGCCCCCAACGTGCTCGCCGCCCGTCTCCCCTACGCAAAGGTGACCACGGCGTTGCTGGTGGTGGCCTTCGCGGTGTTGATGGGGCTCTCGGCCCAGTGGGTCGTCTACCTCCCTGGCAATCCCGTTCCTATCACCGGCCAGACGCTCACGGTGCTGTTGGGCGGAGCCGTTCTCGGGATGAAGGCGGGGGCGGCCTCGACGCTGCTCTACATCATCATGGGCGCCGCCGGACTCCCGTTCTTCGCCGGAGGAGAATCGGGTTTGGACACGTTCTCCGCGCCCTCGGCCGGCTACATCGTCGGCTTCTTCTTTGCGGCCGGCCTGATCGGGAAACTGGCCGAGAATCGGGCCGACCGGGCGTTCTCGACCATGGTCACGGCCTTCCTGGCCGGATCGCTGGTGATCTACGCATTCGGGGTGGCGGGGCTGATGCTCAACGCCGGACTGGAGTTCTCGACTGCGTTGGAATTGGGCGTCTATCCGTTCGTGGTCGGCGATCTGATCAAGGCGGGCGCCGCCGGAGTGCTGACCCCCGCCGCCTGGAAACTCACCAAACGAGCCTGACGCTCATCGTCGAACCCTGGGTTCACCAACACCCTGACGGTGTTCAGGAGCCCAGGGTTGACTGCGCGATGCGAACTGTGGGCTGTCCAACACCGTGGCGGTGTCCACGAACCCAGGGTTCGGGGATACCAGCTCACTCCGAGGCGGTGAATTCCTGGCCGAGATACGCCCGGATGACGTCTGGGTTGCGCTGAACGACGTCCGGCGTCCCCTCCGCGATCTTGACGCCGAAGTCCACCACCATCACCCGGTCGGCGATGTCCATCACCAGTCCCATGTCATGCTCGACGAGGATCATGGCGATCCCGAGTTCATCGCGGATGTCGAGGATGAAGCGGGCCATGTCCTCGGTCTCCTCGAGATTCATGCCTGCTACCGGCTCATCGAGCAACAGGAGCTTGGGATCCATCGCCAGGGCGCGGCCCAACTCGACCCGCTTCTGAACTCCATACGGGAGAAGCCCCACCGGATACTTGCGCCACTGCTCGATCTCGAGGAAGTCGATGATGTCTTCGACCTTG
>JBFHRE010000070.1:0-14000 GCA_041591895.1 Acidimicrobiia bacterium | reverse complement strand
AGCGGCTGCGCCACCGGCCAGTCCTCCCTCCTCGAGCGATGCGACGACCGTGTCGATGCCGCAGTTGGGTGAGACGGTCACCGAGGGGACGATTCTTCGGTGGGCGAAGCAGGTCGGTGATTCGGTTTCGGCCGATGAGGTGTTGGTCGAGATTTCGACGGACAAGGTCGATACCGAGGTCCCGGCTCCGGTGTCGGGGGTGGTGACCGAGATCCTGGTTCCCGAAGGGGCGACGGTGGCGGTTGGCACTGCGATGTGTGTGATTGCCGCCGGCGAGGCCGGCGGCGTCCCGGGTCCCGAGTCCGCCGGCGGAGCCGGCGAGGTCGCGAGTCCCGAGTCACGAGTCGCGAGCGCGCCGCCTGCGGCGGCGGAAGAAGTCGCTTCTCCCTCCGCGGTGGAGGTGCCGGCGGCGACAGCCGGGGGCGGTCCGGATCTTCAGGGTCGGGTGTTGTCGCCGGTGGTTCGCAAGCTCATTCGTGAACACGAACTCGACGTGGACGCCATCACCGGAACCGGCGAGGGTGGTCGCATCACCCGGCGCGACGTGGAAGCGGTGATCGCTGCCGGCCCGGCCACCGCCCCGGCGGAGCCTGCCCCAGCTGCGCCCGCCCCGGGAGCGCCCGCCCCGACCGCACCAGCCGCGCCTGCTCCCGCCTCACCGGCGCCTGCGCCGGCCCCGTCCGCTGCTCCGACCACGACCCCGGTCCGGCAGGCTCCACCTGTCCCGGTGGCGGCCGCAGGCGGAGACGAGGAGGTTGCTCTCGACAGGTTGCGGGTGCGCATCGGCGAGAACATGATCAAGGCCAAGCAGACGGCCGCTCATGTGTGGACGTCGGTCGAGGTGGACTACGAGCGGGTGGAGCGGGTCCGGCAGAAGCACAAGGAGCGTTTCAAGGGCGAGGAGGGCTTCTCCCTGACGTATCTTCCATTCATCGCTCGGGCCACCATCGATGCCCTCAGCGAGTACCCGGTTGTGAACTCCAGCTTCTATCTCGAAGAGAAGAAGGCGGTCTTCCACAAATCGGTGAATCTCGGGATCGCGATCGATCTCGAGCAGAAGGGACTGGTCGTCGCTTCGATCAAGCACGCCGATGGGCTCCGGCTGGTGGGACTGGCGCGGCAGGTGAAAGCCCTCGCCGACAAGGCCCGCGCCGGGAAACTCGAACCAGATGACATCGCCGGGTCCACGTTCACGATCACGAATCCCGGCCCGTTCGGCTCATTCATGTCTGCACCGGTGATCAACGTGCCGAACGTCGGGATCCTCTCCACCGACACCGTCACCAAGCGGCCGGCGGTGGTCACGGGCGCCGACGGTGAGGATGTGATCGCCATCCGGCACATCGGATATCTCGGCCTCTCGTGGGATCACCGGGCGTTCGATGGATCGACGGCAGTCCTGTTCCTCCAGCGGATCAAGCAGAACCTGGAGAACTGGGATTGGGAGCAAGAACTGACATGACCGGGCCGGAGGCTCGATGACCTCGGAACGGACACTCCGGACCCGATGGCTCGGCCGGCTGCCGTATGTCGAGGCCTGGGACCTCCAGCGGGCGATCCACGAGGGCAAGGTCGCCGGGCGCACCGCCGACGACTACCTGCTGCTGGTGGAGCACCCGCCGGTCTACACCGTCGGGCGGAACGGTGACGGGTCGAATCTGCTGATCAGCCCTGACCTCGTCGAGCAGATCGGGGCCGAACTCCACCACGTCGACCGGGGTGGGGACATCACGTTCCATGGCCCCGGTCAACTGGTCGGGTATCCGATCCTCGAGATCGACGACCCAAAGCAGATCGTCCCGTATGTGCGCCGGCTCGAAGACGTCCTGATCCGCACCCTCGCCGACTTCGGAGTCGAAGGATGGCGCGAGCCCGGTCTGACCGGGGTGTGGACGGACCAGGGCAAGGTGGCCGCCATCGGGGTCCGGGTCGCCCGACGTGTGACGATGCACGGTTTCGCCCTCAACCTCGACCCAGACCTGAGTTTCTTCGACCGCATGAACCCCTGCGGGATCACCGACCGCCCGGTCACCACCCTGTCGGCGCTCGTCGGCAGGAAGGTGTCGCTTGAAGAAGCGGTCGATGTCGTCGTCCCGATCTTCGAAGACGTGTTCGAAACCGGCCCAAACGATGTCCAGCTGGCCGCCTTCGCCCGGGGACAGGGCCGTCCCGACCTGTTCGAGGTCGACCGGCTGCTGGCGGAAGGAACGTTCTCGGCGGAGAAGCGCAGCGAGGCCCCGGTGCTTGTCAACGGCCGGCTTCCGGGCGAGCCCGAACGGCCGGAGTGGATGCGGGTGACTGCCCGCATGGACGGCGACTACCTCGAGTTGAAGAAGCTGATGCGGGGTCTCGAGCTCAACACGGTGTGCGAGGAGGCGGGTTGCCCCAACATCTACGAGTGCTGGGGGATGGGCACGGCGACCCTGATGATCCTGGGCGACAAGTGCACGCGAGCTTGCGGGTTCTGCAACGTCGCCACCGGCAAGCCGACCGAGTTCGACGTGTTCGAGCCGTTCCGGGCCGCCGAGGCGGTGGGTGCGATGAAGCTCAAACACGCGGTGATCACCTCCGTCAACCGAGACGACCTGGCCGACGGCGGGTCGGGGATCTTCGCCGAGACGATTCGCCAGAGCCGCCTCCGCTCACCCGGCACCGACATCGAGGTCCTGATCCCCGATTTCAAGGGCGACGAGGAAGCGCTGCGAACGCTGATGGAGGCCCGTCCCGAGGTTCTGAACCACAACACCGAGACCGTCCTGCGCTTACAGCGCGAGATCCGGACCTCGGCCAGCTACGGGCGCTCGTTGGCGCTCCTCGCCCGGGCGAAGTGGCTCAACCCCGAAGGCTTGACCAAGTCCGGCCTCATCGTGGGGATGGGGGAGACCAGGCAGGAGGTGCTCGGGGCCCTCGCCGACCTCCGAGCGGTCGGGATCGACATCGTCACCATCGGCCAATACCTCCGGCCGACCGCCCGGCATCGACCGATCCACAGGTACGTGCACCCCGACGAGTTCGCCGAATACAAGGCGTATGGCGAGTCGATCGGGATCCCTCACGTCGAGTCGGGACCGCTTGTGCGCTCCAGCTATCACGCCAAGGACGCCACCGCCGGCGTTCAGCGAGCGTCGTCCAGTTCCGTGTCGGTCGCGATCGGCACCCGCCCTTGAAACCCTACGAAGGCCGAATCGAGCGAGCTCGCGCCGGGATGGAACAGCGCGGGATCGACTGTCTCCTCCTCTCGATCGGGTCCGACCTTCCCTATCTCACTGGGTACCAGGCCATGCCGATGGAACGGGTCACGATGCTAGTACTCGCCGCCGAGGGCGAACCTACGCTGATCGTGCCGGGTCTGGAGGCGCCCCGGGTGGATCCGGGACCATTCCGGATCGAACCGTGGGAGGAAACCGACGACCCCCTGATGGCGATCGCCGCTGCCGCCGGACGCCCAGCCGTCGCCGCAATCGGCGGTGAAACCTGGTCGGCCGTGTTGCTGGGCCTCCTGTCGAGGATGACCGAGACGACGTTCGTCTCGGCTTCCTCGGTCATGACCGAGCTCCGGATCCGCAAGGATTCAGGCGAGATCGAGGCACTTCGTGTGGCCGCCTCTGCGGCCGACCGCGTGGCTGCCCGGATCCCGAACGAAGTTCGCTTCGAGCGCCGTTCTGAGCGCGCCGTGGCCCGCGACATCGCCGACCTCCTCTTGGAAGAAGGCCACGAGAAGGTGGAGTTCACCATCGTGGGTTCCGGACCCAACGGGGCTTCGCCACATCACGACCCGACGGACCGACGCATCAAGCATGGAGACGCGGTCGTGCTCGACTTCGGGGGCAAGCTCGACCGTTACTGCTCCGACACCACCCGGACGTTCGTGGTTGGCGATACCGATCCAGTGGTGGCCGAGATACACGCGGTGGTGGTCGAGGCACAACGCGCTGCCTTCGATTCGGCCACGACCGGTATCACCGCCGAGTCGGTCGATCGAGCCGCCCGAGACGTGATCACAGCTGCCGGATACGGCGACCGCTTCATCCATCGGCTCGGACACGGGATCGGGTTGGACACCCACGAGGCGCCCTATCTCGTTTCTGGGAACCATCAGACCCTCGAACCCGGGATGGCGTTCTCGCTCGAACCCGGCATCTACATCCCTCGACGATTCGGTGTGCGAGTCGAGGACATATGTTTCATCGACGACGACGGAGCGTGCGTTCTGCTCAACGAGTCGCCTCGGGCCCTGGTCTCAGTGGAGTGACATGACCCCTGGGCCGGTTTCTGCACCCGGTTATCGGCCGTGATGGCGGCCGTCAAACGTTTGGCGAGACTGCCGGTTCTGCGCGTAGCCGCACGGCGGTACGCCCGGCGTCGCGCAGCCCGGTTTCCGGGGTCGGCCACGTATTGGCAACAGCGCTACGAGGCGGGTGGCACCTCGGGCCCGGGGTCGTACGACCGGCTGGCCGAATACAAGGCGTCCTTTCTGAACTCGCTGGTGGCCGGCGAACGTATCCGGAGCGTCATCGAACACGGTTGTGGCGACGGCAACCAGCTCCTGCTGGCGTCGTACCCCGAGTATCTCGGGTTCGACATCAGCGAACAGGCTCTGGAACGCTGCCGGCGACGCTTCTCCGCCGATGCCACCAAGCGATTCGAGCACTCGGCGAACTACGCCGGTGAGACCGCAGATCTGGCTTTGTCCCTCGACGTGCTCTATCACCTCGTGGAGGACGTGGTGTTCGCCGACTACATGCGACTCCTGTTCGACTCGGCGGAGCGGTTCGTGGTGGTCTATTCGAGTGACACCGACCAGCAGTCGGACTTGCAGGCTCCCCACGTCCGTCACCGCACGTTCACCAGATGGGTGGAGGAGCACCGGCCGGATTGGATTCTGATCGATAACCCGCCCAACCCACTCGATGACGCCGTGTCCGGGGGTTCATTCGCACGGTTCTTCGTGTATGGGCGCCGAATCGAGGCGTGACGATCACGTCAGAGCGGGCGATTCGGTGCGGCGTGCGGCGGTTAGCCTGACCTCGATTCGTCCGAGGAGTGTCTTGAACGTCGAGCAGCTGGCAGTCAACACGATCAAAGGCTTGGCCATGGACGCCGTCCAGCGGGCAAACAGCGGCCACCCGGGGATGCCGATGGGGATGTCCGACCTCGGTGTGGTGCTCTGGACGCGTTTTCTGACGGTGGACCCGTCGGAACCGGAATGGTTCGACCGGGACCGGTTCGTTCTCTCCAACGGGCACGGGTCGATGCTCCTCTACTCGTTGTTGCACCTGTCCGGCTTCCCTGTCTCATTGGACGACATCAAGTCGTTCCGGCAACTGGGGAGTCACACCGCGGGGCATCCCGAAATCGATCACAGGCTCGGGATCGAGATGACAACGGGGCCACTCGGACAGGGTTTTGGAACCGCGGTTGGAATGGCGATCGCGGAAGAACACCTGCGTTCGCGACTCGGATCAGAACTGGTCGATCATCGAACGTTCGCGTTCGTGTCAGATGGAGATCTGATGGAAGGAGTCGCATCCGAGTCTGCGTCAATCGCCGGGAATCTCGGCCTGGGCCGCCTCGTCTACTTCTACGACGACAACGAGATATCGATCGACGGGTCGACCGACATCACCTTCACTGAGGACGTCCCTGCCCGATTCCGTGCGATCGGTTGGCATGTAGTCGAGATCGACGGTCATGATCGGGAGGCGATCTTCGAGGCGACCGAGTTCGCTCTTGCAGAGAAGGAGCGCCCGTCGTTGGTGGTGGCGCACACTGTCATCGCCAGTGGCGCGCCGAATCTGGCCGGCACCTCGAAGAGTCACGGTGCACCACTTGGCGAGGCCGAGATCCGGCTGACGAAGGAGGCGATGGGCTTCGATCCGGATGTTCAGTTCCATGTGCCCGAAAGCGTCTACGAGTTCTTCTCTGAGTCCATGGAGCGAGGTCGCGACGGCCGCCACGACTGGGAGCGGCGGCGCGACTCGGCCCTCCAAGACCCGGAAGTGGCAGGCTTGTGGAAGGCCTTGCTCAATCCCGACCCGGTCACCTTGTCGACGCCGCAATTCGACGGTCCGATCGCAACCCGGGCCGCATCCGGAAAACTGTTCCCGGAGATCGCCCGCAAGGTGCCGGGCTTCATCGGCGGGAGCGCTGATCTGGTCGAGTCCACCAAGACCCAAATCGAGCATGGCCGGCTGTTCTCGAGGTCTGATCGGGAGTCGCGCGACATTGCGTTCGGTATTCGCGAGCATGCGATGGGCACGATCGTCAACGGCATGGCGATCCATGGTGGGCTTCGACCGTACGGCGCCACCTTCTTCGTCTTCAGCGACTACATGCGACCCGCGGTGAGGCTGGCGGCCCTGATGCGGATTCCTTCGATCTGGGTTTGGACCCACGACTCGATCTTCCTGGGCGAGGACGGGCCAACCCATCAGCCGATCGAACATCTCGCTTCGCTACGTGCAATGCCGGGCATGTGGGTGGTTCGTCCGGCCGACGCCACGGAGACCGTGGAAGCCTGGGAGTTGGCGCTGAACCGCTCTGAAGGTCCGACGGCTCTGGTCCTCACCCGCCAGAACCTTCCGGTTCTCGAGCGGGAACCGGGTGGGGTCGCCCGGGGCGGCTATGTCCTGCGTTCTGGTTCTGACGTCGTTCTCGTCGCCACAGGTTCGGAGGTCGCACTTGCTCTCGAGACCGCCGATCTGCTCGAAGCAGAGGGCGCCTCCGTTCGGGTGGTGAGCCTTCCATGCTGGGAAGCGTTCGCCACTCAACCTGAGTCGTACCGCGAAGAGGTCCTGGGTCACGGGATACCGCGTGTCTCTCTCGAGGCCGGCTCCACGTTCGGGTGGAGCGCGATCGTCGGAGTCACCGGCATGAGTGTCGGAATAGACCGGTTCGGAGCCTCCGCTCCGGCGTCGGCGCTTGCGGAAGAGTTCGGCTACACAGCTGATCAGGTGGCTTCCAGGGTCAAGCAATTGCTTTGAAGAACGGCGATGCTTCGCCTAACGTGCCCGTCAGGGTCATGGGCGGCTGACAACCTGGAGCCCGCCTTATCCATGAGACGACTTTCCACTGCCTTCCTCACGCTTCTCCTCGCGCTCGCGTGGGCCGGAACGCCCGCGTGGGCCGTGCCGTCTTCGACGGAGATAACCATCACCGGCGGGGGGTGGGGGCACGGGGTCGGTATGGCGCAATATGGAGCGAAGGGCATGGCCGACTCTGGGAGCACCCACCCTCAGATCCTCGCCCACTTCTATCAGGGAACCGCGCTGGCGGATCTCTCGTCCACGAGCCTGAACGTGCCGGATCCTCTGCGCGTCGGCATCCATTGGGTCGACTCGAACGGCGCCCAGCGGTTCGACCGAACCAGCGTGAGTTTCACCGCCATCAATGGCAATGTGAGTGTGTGCCTGAGCGGCGAGACGAGCACATGCTCCTATACAGCCGTTCCGGGTGACACGTGGAACGTGTCGGTGGTATCCGGGAAATGCACCCTGAAGAAGAACGACGTGGTGCAGGCAAGCGGACTGGCGTGCGGTATCTCCATGAAATGGAGCGGCCAGCCCACCGTCAGGCTGTCGATCGCCGGCAAGATCTATGCCCGTGGATCCGTGCAACTCCTCCCAGTTGGCAGTCCGACGGTGACCTCAGTTCACATGGTGGTCGATGTCGGCATCGAGGAATATGTCTACGGGATCGGGGAGATGCCCAAGAGTTGGGATCTCGACGCGTTGAAGGCGCAGGCGATCGCGTCTCGAACCTACGGGGCCAAGATCGCTGCGGCGCGAGCGTCGGCGCCGCTTTCGGTGTGTAGCTGCCATTTGCGTGACTCGACGAGCGATCAGGTCTATCTGGGCTGGAGCGGTGAGTCCGACGCCGTTTATGGACCGATCTGGCGGTCTGCCGTGGACGGCACCTCTGACGACGTGGTCACGTACAACGGCTCGGTTGCGGAGACGTATTACTTCTCGAGCACCGGCGGGAGGACCGAGAACGTCGGCGACGTCTGGGGGTCGAACCAAGCGAGCTATCCATACCTGGTCTCGGTCGACGAGCCGTGGAGCGCCGACTACGCGAATTCGGATTGCAAGGTCTCCAAGATCCGTTGGTGTCGGAGCACCACGGCCGGAACGATCGCAGCCGCCTACGGCATGTCCGAGGTCACCTCTGTTTCAATCATCGCCCGGTATGTGTCGGGGAGTCCCAGCGACATCGTCATCCGCGGACTCGACTCGAAAGGCGCCGATGTCGAAAAACACGCCACCGGCGGCGCATTCATGACCGCGCTCGGGTTGCGCTCGGGAGCGTCCCACCACGTGTACACGATCGAGGGGTTCGGCGTGCCCCGGCTTGCTGGTGCGAATCGCTACTCGACGGCAACGGCTGTTTCGAAATACGGCTATCCGTCGGGGGCGGATGTCGTCTACGTCGCGACGGGGGAGCATTTCCCCGACGCGCTGGCCGGGGGGGCTGCCGCGGCCCACGAAGCCGCTCCGGTTCTGCTGGTTCAGAAGAGCAGCATCCCGTCGGCGACGAAGAGTGAACTGTCACGGCTCTCCCCGGGCCGAATTGTCGTGCTGGGCGGCACGGCAGTGATCGACGACCAGGTGGTGACCGATCTTCGGGCGTACGCGGGCACCGTGACCCGGGTGGCCGGAGCCAACCGGTATGCGACCAGCGCGGCCGTTTCCAAGGCCGCGTTCACGTCTTCGAACGTGGCGTACGTCGCGACGGGGGTCGACTTTCCCGACGCATTGGCCGCAGTGCCGGCGGCGGTACAGGCCGGTGCCCCTCTGCTGCTGGTTCGGCCGGATGAGCTTCCTACCGTGGTCTCGACCGAGTTGAAGCGGCTCGGGGCGACCTCCATCGTCGTGGTCGGCGGGGTCGCGGCGATCTCAGCAGATGTCGTCTCGAGCCTCGCCGAAGGCGGACGCTCAGTCACGCGCATCGACGGTGCCACCCGGTATGCGCTGTCGGCCAACGTTTCCAAGGCTACTTTTGCTGCTGGAGGGGGGGTGGCCTACGTCGTCGTGGGCACCGAATTCCCCGATGCTCTGTCCGCCGGTGCCCTGACCGGGCCCAAGCCCGGTCCGGTCCTCCTGGTGCAGACCGATTCGCTCCCGGCAGTTGTCGCCAACGAGCTGACCCGGCTCGCGCCCGGGGACATCTACATCGTCGGCGGACCGGCTGTGGTATCCGACTCGGTGTCGGGCGTTCTGTCCTCGTACGTACGATGAAGTGGGCCCGGACCACACTCGCGGTCCTACTGTCGGTTTTGTTCGCATTGGCGCCCGGGCATCCCGTTTCGGCCGAGCAGCCGTCTCCGACCTCGCATGTGCTCGTCGAGTTCGAGCCGGGCAAGGCGCCGGGGGATGCGGATCGTCGGCTGCAGCACTGGCGCCGGTTCTCGGTTCCTCCGGGACAGGCTCTGCGAGCGGCAATTGAGGAGTGGCGGGGCCGTCCAGGTGTGGTCCGGGTTGTGCCAGAACTGGAGTTCCAGCCGTTTGCCGACCCGAATGACCCGCTCTACCCGCAGCAATGGAACTTTCCCGAGATCGGCCTGCCGGCTGCATGGGATTCGAGCGACGGGGCCGGCGTGGTGGCGTCGGTGGTCGACAGCGGACTCACCCGAGGCGACGATCTGGCTTGCCGCACGATCGTGTCACCGTACAACGCCGTGACCGGAGCGACGGGCCTGGCAGCGGTGGCTGACTCGGTGGGCCACGGAACCCACGTCGGCGGAACCCTGGCGCAGTGCACCAACAACGGTATTGGAGTGGCTGGGGTGGCGCCTTCCGTCGGCCTCATGCCCGTCAAGGTCGGCAACGAGTCGTTCTCCAATTTCGACCTCGCGGAAGGCATTGCATGGGCAGTGGACCAAGGCGCCGACGTGATCAACCTGTCGCTGGGCATTCACTGCAGCCCTCTCCGGGAGGTCGGTATTCCGTGCGGTTACGGTGAGGACTCGATCGTTGACGAAGCTATCGCCTTGGCAGTTTCTGAGGGGGTCGTGTTGGTGGCGGCGACGGGCAACAACGGCTCGAGCGAGATCGCATATCCGGCCTCCCACCCCGACGTGATCGCCGTGGGGGCCACCCGCCGCGGCGGTGGAATCGCCGGCTACTCGGACCGTGGCCCCGAGATCGATCTCGTTGCACCGGGCGGAACCGCGACAGTCGGCATCCTCCAGCAGACCATCGGCGGCTTCTGTGGCTCGGCTGCGGCATTCGCGTACTGCGAATCGGCCGGAACGTCGATGGCCGCCCCGCATGTCGCTGGAGTAGCCGCACTCATCCGATCCTTCCATCCATATGCAACCCGGTCGGAGGTCGGCCGGCTCTTGGTGGACACCGCCATCGATTTGGGACCGGTCGGCTTCGACAACACCTTCGGCTACGGGAGGGTGGAGGCCTCGGCAGCGCTGGCGGCGAATGTCGTCGTCCGGTATGCCGGGCGCGACAGGTATGCGACGTCTGCCACCATCTCCCAGGCAGAGGTTGCGTCGGCGTCGACGGTCTTCGTCGCCACCGGCGAGGCCTTTCCCGATGCGCTGGCCGGGGCAGCTGCTGGCGGGGCTTTCTCAGGACCAATGCTGCTCACGCGCAAAGATGTTCTTCCAGGTTCTGTGGCGGCTGAGCTTGCTCGCCTGAAGCCCGCCAAGATCTACGTGCTCGGCGGGACGGCAGTCGTCTCGGCAGGGGTCGTTTCGGCGCTCCAGAAGTACGCTCCGAGCGTGTCTCGGGTAGCGGGCGCGAATCGCTACGCCACGGCTGCCGCGATAAGCAAGCTCACCTTTCCGTCCGGATCGACGAGCGCGGTTCTGGTCACCGGCGAGACGTTCCCGGACGCTCTGTCGGGTGGACCGCTGGCTGCAACCCTGGAAGCTCCGATTCTGCTCACGCAGCGAGACGTCTTGTCGGGTGCAACTGCGGCCGAACTCACCCGGCTTGGCGTCTCCCAGGTCTACATCGTCGGCGGGACCGCCTCGATCTCCGACGCCGTCGCCGATGCCGTCGCCGAGATCGGTATCACTGTCCGGAGGGTGTCGGGAGCGAACCGCTATGCGACCTCTGTGGCGGTTTCCAAGGTCATCGCTGCGACCGGATCCGATCGTGTGTATCTCTCGACCGGACTCGAGTTCCCTGATGCGCTCGGGGGAGGTGCAGCGGCAGCCATGGCGAACGCTCCACTGCTTTTGATCCAGGAGGCGAGTGTGCCGTCGGTGGTGGCGACTGAGGTAGGGCGTCTCGGCCCGTCGGTTGCGATCGTTCTGGGCGGAGTAGCGGTGGTCGACGGCAGTGCCGAGGCGGCGCTCGCAGGGATTGTTCGATAGCCGGAAGGGAGCGGTGAGTATTGTGTCGCCAGGAAGCCGCGTAGAGGGGGATTTCGCCCGATGACGCCCCTGATCATCATTCAGTTCGTGCTGATCGCATTGCTCGGAGTGCTCGTGGTCGGCCTGCTGCGGTCGCATGCCGAGATCCTGCGTCGCCTCCATGACTTGGGTGTCAGCCTCGACCCCGCCGATGGTCCATCTATTCGAACTGTCGCGGGAGTTCCGGAACCTCGGTCGGGGGAATCGCGGGCCTTCGACATCGTCGGGGAATCGCCACGGGGCGGGACTGTGACCGTGAGCGTGTTGGGTATGGAACATCTCACGCTGCTTGCATTCCTCTCCACCGGCTGTATGACGTGCCGTGCTTTCTGGGAGGAGTTCTCATCCGGGCCCCCGGCCGACCTCCCGGGAGGCGCAGGCCGCCTAGTGATCGTCACCAAAGGTCTCGAGTACGAGAGCGAGTCGGCGATTCGTGCCCTTTCTCCCCAGGATGTGCCCACCGTGCTTTCGTCCCAGGCCTGGGAGCAATACAACATCCCGGTAGCTCCTTACTTCGTGCTTGTCGAGGGAGCTACCGGCCGCATCGTCGGCGAAGGTGCTGCGGCTACGTGGACACAAGTGTCATCCCTGCTCGGCCAGGCCCTCTCCGATCAACACGCCTCAGCCCGTCGTCGCCGCTCAGGAGCCAGGCGCCACGCCGATACGGATGCGGCGCTGCTGGCGGCGGGCATCAAACCCGGTGATGCCAGCTTGTATCCGACCACTCCACCCGACGTTGATGACTGACGTGTCATGGTTCTGGCTTGCCGTTTCGACGTTGGCGCTCGCGGCCGCCGTCCGTGCTACCTGGTCTCCGTGAGGTGAATCGATGCTCACAAGCATCACCCCGCTCGGGGAGCGGGGGCGGCACAATCGGTGGGCGGTGGCGGTCGTCAGCCATGCCGTCGGAGGGCTCCTCGGCGGTATCACGACCGGTGCTGCGCTTGGCTGGATCGGATCGCCGTTGGTCGTCCGACTGGGCGACTCAGGAGTCCTTTGGGCGCTGGTCGTGGTGGTCGTGTTCGCCCTGAGTTTGGAACAGGCCGGGGTCAAGCCGCCAGGTTTGCGCCGCCAAGTCAATGAGGACTGGCTCGACGAGTACCGGTCGTGGGTCTATGGCTTCGGCTTCGGCTACCAACTCGGCGCCGGGTGGTTGACCATCGTCACATCCGCCATCACATGGTGCGTCATGGCAGGGGCCGTCCTGGCTGGCTCGGCTATCGGCGGCGCGGTCGTGATGGGGACGTATGGCCTGGTTCGCGGGCTGTCGGTCGTGGCTGCCGCCGGGGTTCGGGATCGATCGGCGTTGTTCTCTTTGGCGCGGCGTCTCGAACGGTGGAGCGCTCCCGTCGACCGCCTGGCAACGCTGGTGATGGCAGCGGTGGCTGCGATATCGGTGACGAGGCTGCTGGTGTGAGGCTCGCTGGTCACGGAATCGAGATCGAACTGCCGCCCGGCTGGGAAGGTGAGGTCTACAGTCGCGGCCCCGGTAGCGGTCGCACGCTGGCCGCGGGTGAGACGTCGCGCTCCGTCGCTCATTTCGCCAATTTTGCGCTTCCTGCGAGGCGTGGCGACTACGGAAGTGGGGCCGTCGAACTGATGCGGGAGGGGGACATGCTGATGATCTTGTTCGAGTTCGAGCCGGCGTCGACCCGTCGGGCGCTGTTCAGGCACAAAGGTCCGCCGGAGATCCGATCAGAGGACTTCGATGCGAATCGGCTTCAGCGCACCCTCCCCGGGCAGGCAGGTGTTCAGTATTTCTTTCAGACCGCCGGCCGCGCATTCTGCCTCTATCTGGTTCTCGGAGCGGAATCCACCCGTGAGAATGCCGCCGTCGTGGCCAACACCATGCTGCGCGATCTGATCATCGGGGCGCGGCCGTGATCATCGTGACGAGCTTGTCCTGGACGGTCGCGGGAGTTGGAGCGGTCCTTCTCGTGGTCGCAGGAATCGCCAAGTTGTGGTCCCCGAACGAGACGGCGATTGCGCTCGCGTCGGTTGGGCTGTTCCGGTCGAGGCTGGCGGTCAGGGCTCTGGGCGCGGCGGAGATCGCGGTGGGTGGGGCTGTGCTGCTCTCTCCGTCCAGACCGGCGCACGCGCTGCTCGCAGGGTTCTACGCACTCTTCGCAGCATTTGTAGGTCTCGCAAAGAGACGAGAGGTTCCTCTCCGGTCCTGCGGTTGTTTCGGCAAGCTCGACACGCCGCCCAGCAGCATCCACGTAGTCGCCGACCTCATCGTGGCTGCAGCAGCTGCATGGGCGGCGGTGTTTGGGTCCGACCTCAATCCCCCCATGGGCGCGATCGCGTGGGTTGGCGTCGCGGTGGGGGCATATCTCGCCTACGGCATTCTCACCGCTCTCCCGACGGCCATGAGAGCGGTGCGGGCTTGAGTACCTGGCTCGTCGACCAGGCGACGCGGGTGCTCGGCCCGCGGATCTCCAGGCGCGGCTTCTTCAGCCGGGCCGCACTCCTCGGTTCGGCGATGGTCGTTGCTCCGATCGACTACATCCTGCGGCCTCAAAGTGCCTACGCGGCCATCTGCAGCTGCGTGGGCCAATCCTGCGAGTGTGGGAGCAAATGCTGCGACGGTTACACCGAGTTCTGCTGCACCATCACCGGATCCAACTCT
>JBFHRE010000069.1:0-14028 GCA_041591895.1 Acidimicrobiia bacterium | reverse complement strand
CGGTCGACCGGCAATGGGAAAGGATCACCGAGACGGCCACGCTGATCGAGGAATCCGGCTACGACTCCCTCTGGGTGTACGACCACTTCCACACCCATCCGGTGCCGGCCCAGGAGTCGGTGTTCGAGGCCTGGACGCTGATGGCCGCACTCGCCGCCACCACCAAGAGGGTTCGCCTCGGGCAGATGTGCACCTGTATTCCTTACCGAAACCCGGCGCTGCTCGCCAAGATCGCCGTGTCGGTGGATGCCATCTGCAAGGGAAGACTCGACGTGGGGATCGGGGCGGGATGGTCGACTCACGAGTTCAAAGGCTATGGCTATCCCTACCCACCCGACCGGGTCCGTCTCGACATGCTGGAGGAGGCGGCCCAGGTCCTCAAGGCGATGTGGACCACCGATGAGGCCTACTTCGAAGGCGAGCACTACAGGCTCGCCGGCGCCATCACCCGTCCGCGATCGCTCCAGACGCCTCATCCCCCGCTCTGGATAGCCGGGGGTGGCGAGAGGCGCACGCTTCGGATCGTGGCCCGATACGGGGACTTCGCCAACTTCTCAGGTCACATCCACGAATTCCGCCACAAGTCGGCGGTACTGGAGTCGCATTGCAACGCGATCGGTCGTGACTACTCCCAGATCGGCCGCTCGGTCCACCTGATGTCGGTGATCGGACGCGACCAGGCAGATCTCGACGCCAAACTCCAGATCGCCGCCCGCCGGCGCAATTGCACGCCGGCCGAGTTCGCCGGAGAGCACCTCGCCGTCACCGTCGACGAGGCCGTCCCGATCATGGAGGAGTTTCGATCCGAGGGGTGCTCGGACATGATCCTCTACTTCTACGACATGGGAGAGGCCGACAGCCTCGAACTGTTCGCCTCCGAGGTCATCCCCCGGCTGCGATCGTCGTGAAGCGGCTGCTGGAACCCGCCGCGATCGCCATCGTCGGTCTGTCGGCCGACCCTTCCAAGCATGGCAATCGGGTTCTGGCCAACCTGAGAAAGGTCGGCTATCCCGGTCCGGTGTGGGGGGTCAACCCCGGCCGACCGAAGGTGGATGGGGTCGAGATCTTCTCCGCTCTGGACCTCCTGCCGGGAGCCCCCGATCTGGTGGTGTGCGCCACGCCGGCTGCGGCCGCCCTCGACATCGTCGATGCTGCCGGGGCGGTCGGCGCGGGCGGGGTGGTGGTGTTCGCGGGAGGTTTTGCCGAATCGGGGCCATCCGGAACCGACCTTCAGGACCGTCTCACCGCGACCGCGGTCCGGACAGGGGTGCGGGTGCTGGGGCCCAACTCGGGAGGGATCATCCGGCCGTCGGTGGGGCTCGCAGCCAGCTTTCTCACCTGTCTCGATCGGCCCGCCGACCAGATCCGGTCCGGTGCGGTCGGTCTGGTCACCCAGAGCGGCGGGACGGGAAGCTACCTCCACAACCTGGCCGCCGCCGACGGCGACGGCTTGGCGGTGTCCGTATCCACAGGAAACGAAGCCGATCTCGGGCTGGCGGATGCGATCGCAGCTCTGGTCGACCTCGAAGAGGTCAGAGCCATCGCCATCGTGATGGAGACCGTCAGGGACGGTCCGGCGTTCGTCGAGGCCGTGCGCGGCGCCAAGCGAGCGGGAAAACCGGTGGTCGTCTGCCGGATCGGCACCGGCCGGCGGGGTGAGAGGCTTATGACGACCCACACCGGCGCGATGGCCACGCCGGCAAAGGTGCTCGACGGCGTGCTCGACGCGCTGGGGGCCACGGTGGCAGAAACCCCGGAAGAGATGCTGGCCGTGGCGGGCGTCATGGCGCGGGCTCGACCGCCGGAGGGTGGTCGGATCGGCGTCGTCACCCATTCGGGAGGGATCGCAATCCTCCTGAGCGATCTGGCCGAGCGTCTCGGGCTCGACCTCCCTCATCCAGGCGAGGGGCTCGGTGAAGAGTTGGAACCGCTACTCGAGTTGGGGGCGCTGGCCAATCCGCTCGACATGGGGGCGATCATCGGGGGCGCGGGGAGATTCGCTCAGGTGGTCGAGCGATTCGCCGGCTCCGGCGAATACGACCTGGTCCTCGCGGTCTCAACCGCCCATCCGCCGGCCCACACCCCAGAGCGGGCCGTGGGGCTTCTCGCCATCCCGGCGACGGTCCCCGTGGTCCATCTGTGGATGGCCGGCGATGTCGGGGCGGCGGGTCTCGCCGTCCTGCGCGCCGCCGACCGACCGGTCATCACCGAGCCCCGGGCCGCCATTCGAGCCTTGGCCGGCCTGGCCCGGCAGTCCGAGTTGCCGTTCGGGGCCGACGTCGAGCCCGACGGGCTCCGGCTCGAACAGGTTCCCCGCACCGAACACGAGGCAAAGCTCACGCTCTCGAGTTGGGGATTGCCGGTGGTGGAAGGGGAGCTGGCAGGCGACGCCGAAGAGGCCGCAGGCCTTGCTGAACGGCTCGGCGGCGCGGTCGTGTTGAAGATCGTCTCACCGGACGTGGTCCACAAGACCGGGGTCGGAGGTGTGGTCCAGGCGGTCGTTGGGCCCGACCAGGCCCGGCGGACGTTCACACGACTCGTCGAGGGCGTGCTGCGCCAGCGACCGGGCGCCCGAATCGAAGGCGTTCGGGTCGAGCGCATGCGTCCAGGGGTAGAAGTGATCGTCGGCATGATCCGCGACGACGTGTTCGGGCCCACCGTCCTGGTGGGGCTGGGCGGCATCGCCGTGGAGGGGCTCCACACCGAGCGGTACTCACCGGCCCCGCTCGCCGTGGGACAGGCGCGCCGTCTCGTTCGGAGCGTCTCCGGGCTCGAGGCGGCGTTGGCGAGGACCGGCTCCGTAGATGTGGCTCTCGATGAGCTGGCAGGATTGGTGTCCGAGTCGAGTCGGCGTTTTGTCGCCTCGGGGCTCGGAGCCATGGAGATGAACCCGATTGCCTGGACAGGTGAAGGCTGGGAGATCCTCGACGCAGTGATGACAGAAGGAGGTTGAGATGGGACGACTCGACGACAAGGTGGCCGTGATCACAGGTGGCAGCAAGGGAATCGGAGCGGCGATCGCCCGGGCCCTGGCGGGAGAGGGCGTGGACTGCGTCCTTGCCGCCCGGACAGAGGAGGATCTTTCCTCCAGTGCCACCGCTATCGCCGGGCCGAGCGGGAGACGGGTCGAATGGGTGGCCGGCGACCTGCGGACCAGAGAAGCGTGCGAAGCGCTCCACGACCGCGTGGTGGCCGACTTCGGGAAGATCGACATCCTCGTCAACTCCGCCGGTGCCACCAAGGCCGGGCCGTTTCTCGAGTTGGACGACGACGTGTGGATGGACGGGTTCGCCCTCAAGTTCCACGCCGCCGTTCGGCTGTCCCGACTGTTCTGGCCGCAGCTGGTCGAATCACGCGGATCGGTCGTCAACATCGTCGGCGGCCTGGCCCGCACCCCGACTCCCGACGTGATGATCGGTGGCGCGGTCAATGCCGCCTTTGCCAACTTCTCGAAGGCGCTGGCAGGACAGGGGCTCCGTGACGACGTCAACGTCAACACGATCCACCCGGCCCAGACCAGGACGGAACGGCATCACACCCTGATGGCCGCCAGGGCTTCCGCGGCCGGTGTCAGTCCTGAGGAGTTCGAGGCGAAGATCATCGAACGTCAGGGTGTCCGCCGTCTGGCCGAGCCGGAGGACATCGCCAACCTGGCCGTGTTCCTGTGCCTGCCAGAGTCCCGCCACATCCACGGCACCTCAATCTCGGTGGACGGAGGAGGAACCGCCGGTCTGTTCTGATGAGACAACGCTGTGTCGCTGTCGGCGTCAGGACATGCGTGAGATAGCGTCGGCCACCAGGTCCACGTGGTCGGGATCGTGGGGACTGGGAAGGTTGACGATCGCGGTATCGACCCCCGTGCCGGCTGCCTTGCGCAGCTGATCGTCCAGAGTGGCCGGCTCGTCGGGGTTGAACCGCAACATGATCGATTTCTCGATCTCGCCCGGGTCGCGGCCTACATCGGCACAATGACGCTCCAGCACCGACAGCTTGTGGTGCAACACCTCGGGTTCCATCGGTGCCGCATTCCAGTGGTTCGCCCAGCGGGCCACGGTCCTGAGAGTTCGTTTCTCACCGCTCCCACCGATGACGATCGGGGGGTGCGGCCGTTGTGGTCCCTTGGGCTCGTTGCGGGCGTCTGTGACCGTGAAATACCGGCCTTCGAACGTGGTGACATCGTCGGTCAACATCCGCACCACGATCTCGACGCACTCGTCGAACCGGTCGAAACGCTCGGTGAGCGTGTCGCCGAGGGTGATCCCGTAGGCATCGGCTTCGAGTTGATACCACCCGGCCCCGAGCCCGAGCTGGAATCGGCCCCCGGAGACGATGTCGACAGTGGCAGCCATGTTGGCGGTGATTGCGGGGTGCCGGTACGGCATGCCGTTGACCATCGTCCCGACTTTCAGGCGTGAGGTGGCCTGGGCCAGCGCCGCCAGCGACGTCCACCCCTCGAGACAGGGTCCGGTGGGGTCGCCCTGGATGGGATAGAAGTGATCGAACACCCAGGCCGACTCGAAGATGTCGATGGCGTCGGCCCGTTGCCAGGTCGCCAGCATCCGGTCCCAGGTTGTGTGATGTGGATTGGTCTTGATGCCGTAACGCATTGTTCTCTCCTGGATCATCGAGGTTCGGTCTTGGCTGGTGGCCGGCGGCTGGCGGCTGTTGGCCGGCTCATGGAGCCACGACCATCGCGACTTCCGTGTCATCACCTCCGGCCTCGCGGACCAGATCCTCGATCGCCACAGTCGCTCCCTGCTCGCGGGCAGACCCGACCGACGCCTCGACCACCGCCACTGCTCGCAGCCCGGCTACGGCGTCGACCGACATCGGCGATCCGTCCCTGGCGGCCCGGCCCAGCTCCTCGAGCTGGTCCCGCAGAGGGTCGCCTTTGGTGACGGCGAGCGGACCTCGGTCACCATCGGCCGGATCGAGTATCAGCTCCCCGTAGTCGTCGATGTCGCCGCTGGGCCAGTTCCGGTGTTCGAGCCGGAAGGACAGGTTGCCACCCGTGGCCAGCAGGTCGGTTCGGTAATGGCTGGGAGTGGTCCAACTGCAGGTCACGACCGAGAGAGCACCCGAGGCGTGGCGCAGGGTGACCGCCGCTGCATCCGGCATTTCCCGGCCGAGCGCCTCATACTCGAAACGGGCGTTGACCGTCACCACCGGTCCGAGCAGGTAGAGCATCACGTCCACCTGATGGATCCCGACCTGAATGAGGACCCCGCCGTCGAAACCCCGCGCCGTACGGTGCCAGGCATCGGGTTTCATCACCGCGCCCCGATTGTTCGAGAAGTCTCCGTGCGCCAGCCGCACCTTGCCGGCGTCGCCGGATTCGATCCAGGCGCGGGCAGCACGGTGCCCGGCCAGACGGCGGGCATGATGGGCGACTCCGACCGGGACCCCGGCCGCCGTCACCGCCCTGACCAGGTCGAGGCCTTCGGCGACGTCGACCGACAGCGGCTTGTCCACCAAGACCGGCTTCCCGGCCCGGGCTGCGGCCACCACCTGGGCGGCGTGCACGTCGTTGGGGGTGGAGACGATCAGCGCTTCCACGTCACGGTCGGCGAGAAGTTCTTCGAACGATCCAGCGGTCCGGTCGAGACCATGGGCGGCGGCGAAGGCCGCCCTCGTCTCGGCGGTCCGGGAGTAACCGTTGACGATCTGCACCGTCTCCGAGCGGGCGGAGGCGGCGGCGTGTGCGCCGGCCCACCGCCCGAGACCGACGATGCCGAGGCCGACCGGGTCAGCCACGGCTTCCACCGGTGAGCCGAGCCGAGAGTGCCGCCGCGGCCTTGGCCACCGCCATCCCGATCTCATCGACCTGTCCCTCGTCGAGCCGGCTCAGTGGGGTGGTGAACACCACCGACCCCTGGCACCGGCCGGCGGCGTCGTAGAAGGGAGCCGCGATCGACGCTCCTCCGGCCACGCGCTCTTCCCGACTGACCGAATACCCCCGCTTTCGATCAATCGCGGCGAGGGCGACCAGTTCGTTCACGGCGGTGACCGTGTTCGGGGTGAGGCGCGGGAGCGGGCCGTCGCCCAACAAGGTCCGGATCTCCTCGTCCCCGAGGCCGGAGAGAATGGCCCGTCCGGCCGCGCCGGCATGGAGTGGGACCGGGCGCCCCAACTCGACGACGAACCGCAGCGGCTTGGACGATTGGATCTCGTGGGTGAACACGACCACGTCACCGTGAAAGGCGCACACGTAGCACGTCTCGTCGAATCGGTCGACGAGCGAGCCCAGCACCGGGGCCACCGCCGGCCGGAGACTGTCGCGTGCACCGAGAACCCGGCTGAGGCTGAACAGGCGGGGCCCGGGGACATACCCCTCGGGCCGACGCTCGAGAACGTCCAACTCGCCCAGGTGCTGAAGAATCCGTCCCACGGCGCTCCGGTCGATCCCTGCCGTGCGGGCCAGTCCCCGGGGGCCAACCGGCTCGTCGGCATCGACCACCGCCTCGATGACACGCATGGTTTTCTCGATCAGGCCGTCCGGCGGTCTTGGCGAGGGCTGGTCGGTCACTGCGGGAGAGTGTGTCACGATGCGGCGATGGCGTCGAGCGCGGCAAGGTCGGCGGCGGTGGGGTCCCATTCCGCTGCACCGACGTTTGACCACACCTGTTCGGGCTTGGTCGCTCCCGGGGTCACCGCCGGGACCTCGGGCTGGGCGGTCAGCCATCCCAGCGCCACCTGAACCATCGTCAGACCCCGCTCGGAGGCGAAGCGCCGCAGCCGCTCCACAACGGAGTAGTTCCGATCGGTCAGGACGTTCTGGTATCGGTCCATCGCCAGCCGACCTTCCGGGGTCTGGCCTTTGACCGCCTTGCCGGTGAGGAGACCGCTGGAGAGCGGGTAGTACGGGAGGAGGCCGACGCCGCGGTCGAGCGCCAGTCGGGTGAGGCCGTTGGTCTGCGGGTCCCTGTGTAAGAGGCTGTACTCGATCTGGTTGGCGACGAACGGACGGCCGCCCCGTTCGGTGGCGCACGTCAGCGCCTCGTCGAACTGGGCCGCATCGAGGTTGCAGCACCCGATCTCTCGGACCAGGCCCTCGTCGACCAGTGACCACATCGCGTCGAGTGTGTCGCCGATGGGGGTGTCCGGGTCGGGCCAATGCAACTGGTACAGGTCGATGTGGTCGGTGCCGAGTCTTCTCAGGCTGGAGACGATGGCCGACCGGACGTAGTCCGGTCGGGCTCCGCCCTCCAGAATGCCGGGGAGAGACTGGCCGAACTTGGTGGCGATCACGGCCTCGGATCGGCGGGACCCGAGTGCCTTGCCGAGAAAGACCTCCGACTGGGTGTTGCCGTAGTTGTCGGAGGTGTCGAAGAACGTCACGCCGGCATCGAGAGCGGCGTTCACCACTTCGGTGGTTCCGTCCTGGTCGAGGGCGCGACCGAAGTTGTTGCAGCCGAGGCCGATGATCGACACCTCGAGAGCGCCGAGCCGGACCCGTCTCACTGCGGCCTCAGGAACTCGAGCGCGTTTCGTTCGAGGACGCGGGCCCGCTCTTCTTCGTCCAGGCCGACGGCATCGACACCTCCCACCGGATCCGACGATGCCATATCGAAGGGGTAGTCACTGCCCAGAACCACTCGCGCCCAACCCACCCGTTCGCCGAGGAATCGGAGCGCTGCGGGGTCGTGGGTGAGCGTGTCGAACCACATCCTCCGGAAGTAGGCACTGGGCGCGGTGTCGGAGATCACCTCGACGGCTTCGGGCCGAACCCTCCAGCCGTGATCCCAGCGGCCGATCTGATAGGGGACGAATCCTCCACCGTGGACCCAGCCGAAACGGAGCCCGGGATGGCGTTCCAACACTCCGCCGAAGATCAGGTGGCCCATGGCGATCGTCGACTCGAGTGGCTGCCCGATGAAGTTCTGCAGGTAGTAGCGCCGAAGCCGGTCTGCACCGGCCAGCATCCGCTGGTCGCCGTGTACCCACGCGGGTAGTTCGTGCCGCTCGAGCGCCGACCACAGCGGTTCGAGATCGGGCGAGTCGAGATCGACACCGTCGATGTTGGTCCCTATCTGGACCCCTCGGACCCGGCTCACTCGGGCGATCCGTTCGACCTCGTCGACCGATGCGGCCACATCCTGGAGCGGCAGCGTTCCGAACACGTGGAACCTGTCCGGTGTCGACTCGCTCAGCGAGATCAGATGATCGTTCTGGATGCGGGCGAAATCGACTCCGACGTCTGCCGGCACGTGATAGAAGTAGTTGGGGGGAGCCACCGCAATCACCTGAACATCTACCCGCTGGCGGTCCATGTCCTCGATCCGGACCGCGGGGTCGAAGATGCCGCGCGGCAGAGGACCGAGTCGGGCGCGACCCGGATATGACAGGTAGGTGAGGCCGGCGTCCTCCATCAGTACGGGCCCGTGGTCGGGGTGGGCGGTAGCCATGTCGTGTAGCGACTCCGGCACGATGGCGTGGGCATGGATGTCGTAGGTCGTCATGATGCTCCAGGGTCGTAGATGTGGTCTTCCCAACTCCCGAAGGAGCCGTAACCGGGGTGGGCGAACTCGTTCGGGATCTCGAGCAGAACCGGTCGGTCGGTCTCGAGAACCGAGGCCAGAACCGTTCCCGTCTCCGCCGGGTCGTCGACACGGACTCCGACGGCGCCGAAGGCGTTCGCCATCGCGACGAAGTCGGGGGGAACCAGGTCGACGGCCGTCCTCCGCCCGTATCGATGGTCCTGGTGGCGGCGTTCGACACCGTATCCACGGTCGTTGAACACCATGACGATCACCGGGATCCCCTCCTGAACGGCTGTCATGAGATCCTGGACCGTGAACATCAGACCTGCATCACCGATGAGGCAGACGACGGGCACGTCCGGTCGGGCCAGCTTGGCACCGATCGCCGAGGGCATCGACGATCCCAGGGTCCCGAAGCCCGACGGGATGAACCAGGTCCGGGGATGGCGGGCGGTCCACAAGGACCTCGCCCAGAAGGCGATGGTGGTCGGGTCGTTGAAGACGAGCGCCTCGTCCGGGAGCGCGGTCCGGATGCCGTCGAGGACCCGGCGCTCCAGCGGGAACCCGACGGCGTCGTCGATCTGATCCAGGATCCCTGCGACCGTCTCCTCGGCACCCGGTCGGGGGCGATGATCTCGCGCCGCCAGCGCCGACTCGATCGCCGTGAGTGCCGCCTCGGCGTCGGACACCACCGGTACGTCCACCGGGTAATTGATGCCGATCCCGGCGGGGTCGATGTCGATCTGGACGATCGGGCAACGGATTCGGAGACTCCATCCGCCGGTGGGAAAGTAGGAGAACCGGGTGCCCACGGCCAGCAGGGCGTCCGATCCGGCGATGAGTCGTCTCACGGGCGCCTCATTGGCCCAGTTGCCGACGTGAAGCGGGTGATCGAACGGCATCGCCCCTTTGCCCTTCTGGGTGGTGATGACCGGGGCTCCGAGGCGCTCGGCGACGCGGATGAGGGCGGCGGAGGCCCGCCAGTTGCCGATGCCGCCTCCCGCCCAGATCAACGGGCTCGCGGCGCGGCCCAGGAGTTCGACCGCCGCCTCCAGGGCGGGACCGTCGGGTTTCCGGATGGTGCGTACGGCCGGTGCCGGCAGCGCAACATCGGTCGCCTCCCCAAACGCCTCCTCCGCGATCTCGACCACCGCCGGTCGTGGCCGGCGATTTCGGAGGGCGTGCATCGCCTGGTGAATCGCCGCCGGGATCTCGTCGGCCATCACGACCTGGGTGGCGAAGTCGCTGACGGTTCGAAACACCCCGAATTGGTCTCTCATGTCGTGGAAGTGCCCCCGTCCTCTCCGCCGGATCGAGGCGGGATTCTCGTTCATGATGTGAAGCAGGGGCACGCTGTCGTTGTACGCGGAGGCCATGGCGGTGACCGTGTTGAAGGACCCGGGGCCTCCCGAAGTGAAGGCGACGGCGATCTCGCCCGTAGCCCGGGCGTGACCGTCGGCCATGAAGACGGCGCCCTGTTCGTGGCGGGTCTCGACGTGACGCAGGGCGGGGACGTCGATCAGCGCGTCGTATACCGGCAGAGTTCCCACCCCGGGGATACCGAATATCGTCGAGATGCCCTCGTTGACGAGCGACTCGACCAGGACCTGTGCACCCGAGCGCGTGGCCATCCCTCTCCTCTCCGGGTCATCCGGCGGTCGTGGTCGGCGACACCACCAGCTGGGTTGAAGGGAGTCGCCACCCGGAAGGCGGCTCCTCGACCCTCGGCGTCTGGTCCCGCTCGGTCTGTGCGCCGGTGATCCTACCGATTCCGGAAGCCGTCGGCGCCGTCACCGGCACACCTCGGGGAGCGGGAGAGTGCGCGGCACGCCCACCCAGGCATGCGGCAAACTCCGGTCCGCGATGATGATCCCGTCGCGCCCGATGGCCACGTGCCGTCCCGCCACCTCCTCCGGCAGCGCCTCCCAGCAGGTCCCTTGGCCCGAAACCCAGGCGGTGAGACCGGGGCGGTCGGTGAAGCGACCCACGGCCACCCAGCCGACCGGGCCGCCTTCGATCTCGAGCAACACGTAATCGTCGGCGGCGGTCGGGGCGGGAACCCGGTCCCAGCGCAATCCGTCGAGCGACGTCCACACCGCCGGATGGTCGAAGCCGATTCCGCCCACTGCGACGAATCGCCCCCCACTCCACCCGACATCGGCCACGTGCGCCCCGACCCCGAACGGCGAAATGTCTGACTCTCTCTTCCAGACGGATCCGTCGCCCGAGGTCCACGGGATCGGCTCGCAGATCGGCCAGACCCCGGAAGCGTCGCTCGCGGCGACGAATGCAAAGAAGGCGCCAGGGGTGGAGACGACGGGAGGGAGGTCGGGGCCGACCCTGCCTGGAGGCTGGCAGCGCGACTCGGGACTGATGTCCGTGGCCGTACGCCATCGGTCGGCAGTGATCGCCAGGACCGGCTGCAACCCGTCGATGCGATATACGTCTCCCATCACCGTGTGGGCGATGATCCCCCGGGCGCCCACCACGATGCCTGGCCGGCCGGACCCGTATCCGGTTCGGAGCAGCCCGGGGAGTCGGATCGATCGGACACTCCCGTCCTTCTCGAGATGGAAGGCCGACCGGGAGTCGTATACGACGTACGAGTCTCCGGCCGCAACCACCCGGGTCGGCGCACTCGGTAGACGGGTTGCGGTCCATTCGTCCGCGTCGGCGGTGAACCACAACCGGCTTCCTCCGGATGTCGGACGGGACGAGACCGAGAAGCCGTCGGGGGTGGCGATGAGGGTGTCGAGATTCGGTGCGGAGTCGGGCAACTCGAGCATCGACCACGTGAGCGAGGGCGGAGGGGGACGAAGGGCAACGCCGAGGGTGACGAGGGCGATGATCGTGATCAGCGCCGACAACCGGTTCAACGTCCGATTCGTGGTCCTGGGCGTGTCGGTGTCGACCGGGTCGACCAAGATGATGCGCGGGGAGAGCTCCTCGTCCCGCACGTCATCCACCTGTTCGCCGAATCGGTCGGCGGCGACATCGGACCGCATCGTCGAAGAGGTCTCGGCTGGCTCCGGCCCGAGACGCCTCAGGTGGCCAGGAGGTCCAGTTCCTCGAACTTCCGCAGTACCTGAGCTTTGGCGACGGCCACAGCCTCGTCACCCGGATCCCTCGGAAACGGGAGGTCGACGTCGATGTCGTCTTCGAGCTTGCCACCGCGAGCAAACACGAGGATCCGGTTGGACAGTTCCACCGCCTCGCCGACGTCGTGCGTGACGAACAGAACCGTCTTCTTGGTGGCGCGCCACATCTCGTGGAGCTCACGCCGGAGCGAGCGGGCAGTGATCGCATCGAGATGGCTGAACGGCTCGTCCATGAACAACACGTCGGGTTCGATGGAGAACGCACGTGCGATGCCTACCCGCTGCTGCATCCCTCCGGACAGCTCGCCGGGGTACTTTCCGCCCTTGTCGCCGAGCTGGACCATGTCCAGGTAATGCTGGCATCGGGCCTTGGCGGCATCGTCTTTTTCCTTCTGCACGAACATCAGGTTGTCCATGACGGTTCGCCAGGGAAGGAGGCGGGCGGCCTGGAAGACGTAGCCGGGGTTGGCGTCGTGAGCGTCCTGAGTGATCTTCACCTCTCCGGAGCTGGGCGTCTCGATTCCGCTCAGGATGTTGAGTAGCGTGGACTTGCCGCACCCCGAGGGTCCCACGATCGAGACGAACACGTGTCCGGAGATGTCGAGGTTGACCTTTTCGAGCGCAACGACTTTGTCCTCGCCGACACCGAACTCTTTGTGGAGATTCCTTACCTTGATCTCAGCCATGCCTACCTTCCTCGTTCACAGATTGCCACCGGGGGCAATCACAACGGCATCGTCCTCGAAGGCGAATGCTTCCTCGACCACGCCGGTTGCTCCGAGTTGCGGCCGCCACCGGAACACCCTCCGGGAGATGGGCTCGAGCACCAGCCGCTCGAATCCGAGGGTGACGATCACGATGAACAGCGCGTATCCGATCACCCCCTGGGTCCTGTGGGCGTCGTACCAGAACTTGATCGTCCAACCCATGCCGGCGTCGGAGCCGAACACCTCGGCGATGACCAGGCCCTTCCATCCGATCGAGAAGGCATACCGGACGGCTGCAAAGAAGAACGGCATCAGCGACGGAAGCAAGACGTGTCGTGTGATGTGTTGTCGAGGCACCTCGAACGCCCGCGCCATGTCGAAGAGGTCTTTGGGTGTGTTGCGGACCCCCTCTCGAACGTTGACGATCACGAACGGGATCCCGGCGAGGATGACGGTGAGGATCGGTGCCGAGCTCCCGAAGCCGAAGACCAGGCCGAGGAACAGACCCCAGACCAGGGCCGGCATCGCCAGGATCGCCATCACCCAGTCGTGGAAGAAGGCATCGACCGACTTCGAGATGCCCATGGCGAGGCCGATGATCGTTCCGGCCACGACCGCGATCGCGAACCCCACGAACAGCCGCATGATCGAAAGCCACAGCATTCCGTAGAGGTTGGTGCGGACGCTTCCGTACCGGATCGTGCTGGTGAGCGTGACTTCTTCCCACATGAACTGCGCCACACGATGTGGCGGCACGAAGATCCGCGAGCCGAGCGTGAAATAGATGAGGTACCAGATGGCGATGACGGCGACCGGAAAGAGGAGCCGGGCAGTCCACGGGTTCCGCAGGAACTTGGGTATGGGTAGCGACTTCGGCGCGATGACGCGTGGTGTCGTGGTGGTCATGTCGCGAGCTCCTCTCGCCAGCGGAAGTAGCGCCGCTCAAACCCCTGAAGCACCACTTTCTCGAGGAAGAGAGCAAAGACGAAGAAGGAGAGCACCCAGGCGAAGAACTCGTCGAGTTGGAACAGCTGGCTGCTGACGCGCATCTTGAACCCGATTCCCTTCGTGGACGAGAAGACCTCGGTGAGGACGGTCACCTTCCAAGCGATAGAGAATCCGAATCTGATGGCGGTGAAGATGTAGGGGGCGAGGTGCGGGAGCACGATCTGGCGTTGCCGTTCGTAAGGCCTGACGCCAAATGCCTTGGCCATGTCGAGCAGGTCCTTTGGCAGGGCCTGGACCCCTTCCGCCACGTTGACCGTGACGAGCGCGAAGGTGGTCATGAAGATGGCAAAGATCCAGCCCAACGGCCGGAAACCCCAGATGATCAGCCCGGTCAGAGCCCAGATCAGACCGGGCGACGTGAGGCTGATGGTGGTGGCGTCGCGGAAGAAGCCGTTGAGCCAGCGGTTCTGGGTGAGGAGGCCGATCAAAGCGCCGGCGACGAACGAGAGCCCGAACCCGATTCCGATCCGGGTGAGGGTGGCACCGAAGTTCGTGACCAACTCGCCGCCTTCCCAGATCTCCGGAAGCGTCTGGATGATCCGTATCGGTCCCGGGAGGAGGGCGTCGTTGAGGTCGCGTCCGGTGATCAGGTTCATCACGGACTGGAAGCCGAACTCCCAGACGAAAAGCACCACCGCATATCCGGTGATACGCCAGATCCACTTGTTACGGCGGTCGCGGCGCCTCTGCTCGAGAAGTCGCTGCTCCTCCATCGAGAGGGGAGCAGCGGCGCGT
>JBFHRE010000068.1:0-14133 GCA_041591895.1 Acidimicrobiia bacterium | reverse complement strand
CGAGGCCGCGGCCAGACAGTCCTCGGTGTCGGCGATGCCCCACAGACCGTGGGCGGAACGCTCGAAGTCGCGGCCGTACGACGTCGAGCCGCGAAAGTTGATCGCGAACCATCCGTACCCCTTGTCGATGAAGTACTGGGCATGACCGTCCCAGTCGTCCCCGTAATGGGAGGTGGGGCCGCCGTGCGGGTACACCACCACCGGGGCGCCGCGGTCCTCGTCGATTCGCGGCGGCCGGAAGAGGAAGCCGTGGATCTCGGCGTCACCGGACCGGTACCAGACCTCCACCGGTGTCGTGTGAGGCGCCGAGGCAATTTCGGCCGGAGTGTGCTCCGCCACGATCCGCCGGTCGGGTCGCACCAGTTCGATCCTCGCCGGCGTCCGGTGATCCTCGTAGACGGCTATCACCGAGCCATCGGCCAGATATGCGGGGTCACTCCAGGTCCCTCCCGGCGCCAGTTCCTCGACCGTGCCCGACGTGACGTCGACCTCGACCAGGTCGCTCCTCCCGCGACGGGTTCGGGTGGCAAGCAGCCGGCCGCCGTCGGCCGACCACGAGAGACCTCCGAAGTCGGCCTCTCCCTGGGTCAGCCGGGTCGCATCGCCTCCTGTCGCCGGGACGACGTGGACCTCGTACCAACCCGGTTCCTCGCTGACGAAGGCGATCCTGCTCCCGTCCGGTGACCACGCCGGCGAGTGGGCGTGGGAGCCTGATGTCCCGTAAACCGTCGTGACCGATCCGGCGCCCAGATCGACGACGATGATGTCGGACCGGTTGCGATCGTCGGGTGGGAACACGACCGCGGCAAGCCGGGCACCGTCCGGTGACACCACCGCGAACCCCGCGTCCGCCTCGGCCCCGGTGAGCACCGTCGGCCACGGGTCGGCCGGATCGATGACCGCCAGGCGGGTGACTTCGACCACCGTGGGGAGTTCGGTGTCGGTGAGTCGCCGCCGCCGATCGATACCTACCACGAGTCTTCCGTCGGGGAGCCAGACGGGACCGCCGGCCTCGATCAGCTTCCTCGACGGACCGCCGCCGGCCGGTGCCACCAGGACCCACCCCTCTGAGGCATATGCCAGCCATTCGCCGTCACACGAGATGACTCCGGGTGTGTCCTCCCAGAACGGGGAAGGCCCGCGGTCGACGGTGAGTTGGGTGAGTCGGCCGGAAGCGGCATCCCAGCTCCAGATGTCCGAGCCGAGATCGGCCCGGTCGATCGTCACCGAAGCCCCATCGCCGGCTGGATTCACGCGGAGGTTGTACGGGCGAGGGGTGGCGGCGATCGCTTCGAGTCGCCAGTGCGGGGGTGCGGGGCGGTCCTTCAACGGCTGGCTGGGGGCCAGACCACCCCATTCGTCTTTTCCGACCCAATTCACGTCGAACCTCCGCCTTGCTCGGTTTGTCCCGTCAGTCCCAAGAGAAAGCTCGCAACCAGACCCGCCAGGGTCGGAAGGTGATATCCACCCTCCAATACGGCCACGGTTGGCACGCCGAGCGAACCCACGATCTCGCCCGCCCGCCGATATCCGTTGTTCGTCACGGTGAGAGGCGACTCGGGATCGTCGGTGGCCGCGTCCACTCCAAGCGACACGACGACCGCCCCGGCACCCGCTGAGAACTCCGCCAGATGCTCGACCGCGGCCAGCCAGGGTTGGTCGCCGGTGCCCTCCGGTACGGGCAGGTTGAGATTGTGGCCCGAGCCGGCACTCTCGCCGGTCTCGTCACCGAACCCGACGAAATGCGGAAACCAGCCGAGTCCCGGATCGATGTGCACGGATCCGTACCGTACGTCGGCCCGCTCGTAGAAGATCTCCTGGGTTCCGTTCCCGTGGTGAGCATCGAGGTCGATGATCGCCACCGATGCGGCTGTGTGATCTCGGAGTCGCTGGGCGGCGACAGCGGCGTTGTTCACATAACAACTGCCCCCGTAGAACTGCCGGCCGGCGTGGTGGCCGGGCGGTCGGGTGACGGCCATCACATGAGGGAGTCCCCCGGCGGCGAGGTCGGCAGCGGTGGCCGCACAGGCAGCGGCGGCAGAGATCGCCTCCCAGGATCCGGGCCCTATCAGGGTCATCGTGTCCATCGCATACAGGCCGACGAGCGCTCCGATCGATACCGGCCGGCGCCCGACGACTCCGGTCACAGCCGGGAATGCGTACGGGACCACCCGGTCCTGGCCGGGATCGCGCGGGTAGCCCGACGACTGCCAGCGTTCCCACGCGGTGGAGAGAAACTCGATGAAGCCGGGATCGTGGACCGAGGTGAGCGTGGCGTCCGGTTGCGGCTTCGCCTCGACGAGGGTGGCGCCGGCCGTGCGGAGACCCTCGGCGACGATCTCGGCACGCTCTGGCACCTCGGTGCCGGCGATCGGGACGCCAACCCAGACCTCGCGTTCGGGAAGGTGGAGCGACGTGTCGGGATGGACGACGGCGGTGATCACCGGAGCGACGCTACCCGCGACACGACGCCTCGCGCCGAACCGGATCAGCCTGCCAGATCAGGTCGGAGGCGGAGTAGCTCGGGGATGCCGCCGGAGGCGACCACGATCGGGGTGGCGCCATGGCGCTCCACCAGCCCGGCTGCCACCGCGGCCCGGAAGCCGGACGCGCATGTGAGCCACACCTCGTCGTCGGACGTAGGGAGACCGTCGCGCAGGTCGGGTACATACCGGTGGATCGTGCCGCGGACGGGCGAGGCGCTTCGCTCGGCCGGGTCTCGCACATCGATGACCGCTGCTCCGTCGACAGCTGCAGCCAGTTCGACCGGTCCGGCAGTCTTGCTGGTGACCAGCTCCAGCCCCTCGAGAGAGGTGATGGCCCCGATCACGTCATAGCCGATCCGACCCAGTTCGACCCGCGCCTGCTCGGCCGCGTCGATATCCGAGGCGACAACGATGACCGGGCTGCCGAACTCCACCATCCAGCCCACCCAGGGGGCGAAGGAGTCCGACAGCTCGACGTTGAGCGAGCCGGGTATGTGGCCGCGGGCGAATGCGTACCGGTCGCGAGCGTCGACCACGGCTGCGCCGTCCTCGATGGCGGAGGTGACCTCGGGCGGCTCGAGTGTGGCGGGTGTTGCAGGTTCGAGGCCATGCGGGCCGCGCCGGTTGTGGGGCGCCATGTGTGCGTAGTAGTCGGGATAGGGAAGCAGTCCGGCGAGTTGACCGGCGACGAAGGCTTCTTCATCGGGGTACGAGAACACTGGGTTGGTCCGGGCTTCGACCTCGATGGTGGAAGACCCTCGGGCGCCGCCACTGGCGGTGCAGAACGAGCCGGCGCCATGCGTCGGATGGACCGCCACCCGTCCGGGGAGTGCGGCCAGACGCTGGAGGGAGCCCCACTGGAGGCGGGTGAGCTGGGTGGCGAGGTCGGGTCCGAGCAGATCGCATCGTCCAGCCGACCCGACCAGCAGCGAACCCCCGGTGAAGACTGCGGCGGCGCCGGTGTCCAGACTCACGAGGTACGAGGTGTGTTCCAGGGTGTGTCCGGGGGTGTGCAGCGGGAGGATCGACAGTCCGCCGTCGGTGTCGATCCCTTCCTGGTGGAAGGCGGGCCGGAACCGAAACTCCGCGCCGGATCCGGCCGGCATCACGACCTCGGCGCCGAGCCGTTCCGCCAGCGGCTTGGCTCCCGACAGGTAGTCGTTGTGGACGTGAGTGTCGAGGACGTGCGAAACCTCGAGTGCGTTCTCCTCGATGTGGTCGAGGAAGCGACGAAGGTCGCGTTGGGGGTCGATGACGATCGCCGTGTGTCCTGTGGACACGATGTAGGAGGTGTCTCCGAGGCTCGGGGTGGCAAACCCGTCGACGCGCATGGACTGAAACCTAGCCCCCGCAGGACCGACCGGCCGGGCTCAGACCGGCTTCCTGGCCCCGCTGCCTTCGAGGGTCTTGGCCAGCTGGTCCTTCTTGACCAGACCCGACGCCCGGAAACGCTGGGTGGGGGCGTTGGCGCCTTCGCGCAACGTCATCACCAGGAATGTCGGGGTGGACTTGACCTTGTAGCGATGGAACAACTCGGGGACGTGGGCGGCATTGGCCTTGACCACATGGACCTCACCGGCGTAATCCTCGGCGAGTTCGTTGACGATCCCGTCCATGATCTGGCATGGGCGGCATCCGAACTGGAAGAAGTCGATCAAGACCGGCTTGCCGGTGGCGAGTAGATCCTGGATCTGGTCCGGGTGTTCGAGGTTGATCGGCTTGGTCTTTTTGCGGAAGATCGACATGTCCGATACAACCTACATTCCCAGTCCGGTGTTCCCAGCCAGGTGTTGCCCACCCCGGGGTAGCCTTCGGGGGTGACAGGCAGTGTGACGGACGTCAGAGACACCCTCGGCCGCCCGGTGCGGGACCTTCGGATATCGGTCACCGACCGGTGCAACTTCCGCTGCACCTACTGCATGCCCAAGGAGATCTTCGGCAAGGACTACGAGTTCCTGGCCCGTGATCTGCTGCTCTCGTTCGAGGAGATCGAGCGAGTCGTCCGCAGCTTCGTGCGCCACGGCGTCACCAAGGTCCGGCTGACTGGTGGGGAGCCACTGCTGCGCCGGGGCGTCGAAGACCTCATCGCCCGACTGGCCGGAGTTGCAGGAGTCGATGACCTGACGCTCACCACCAACGGGTCGCTGCTCGAGCGCAAGGCGTCCGCACTCGCCGCCGCCGGTCTCAACCGGGTCACGGTCAGTCTCGATTCGATGGACGACGCCGTGTTCATGGCGATGAACGACGTCGGGTTTCCGGTCCAGGCCGTGCTCGACGGGATCGACGCCGCCGCCGAGGCGGGACTCGACCCGGTCAAGATCAACATGGTGGTGAAGCAGGGGGTGAACGAGGACTCGGTGGTGGGGATGGCCGAGCACTTCAGGGGGACGGGGCACATCGTCCGCTACATCGAGTACATGGACGTGGGGACGACCAACGGCTGGTGTCTGGACGACGTCGTCCCGGCCGCTGAGATCGTTCGGCTCGTCAACGAGGCGTTTCCTGTTGAGCCAGCGGACCCCAATTACCGGGGCGAGGTCGCCCAGCGATATCGCTACAAAGACGGCGCCGGTGAGATCGGAGTGATCGCGTCGGTCACCCAGCCCTTCTGTGGCGATTGCACCCGGGCCCGGGTTTCGGCCGAAGGGGAGTTGTACACCTGTCTGTTCGCCACCCAGGGCGCCGATCTGAGACATCTGTTGCGGGACGGCGCCACCGACGAGGAGTTGGACGCCACCATCTCCGACGTGTGGGGCGCCCGCCGCGATCGGTATTCCGAGATCCGGTCGTCGCGTACCGCAGACCTGCCCCGGATCGAGATGAGCTACATCGGGGGGTAGGGGTCAGGGTGATCCGTAGCGGGCGAGGCCGATATCCAGGGACTCCGGGGTGTCGACCGAGTACCAGGACCGCCCATCCTCTCCCCAGCCTTGCCAGGTGGACTCGACGATCGGCTCGAAGGACACCAGGTCCAGCAACGACTGGATCGAGCCGGCCGCCTCGTACTCGGCCCGAATCTGCTCCAGGAGTCCCGGCGGGTATCCGGCGCAGAGGGTCTGCCGCGATCCTCCGTCCACCGGCACCACCGGGAGGTCGTCAGTGAGCCGAGCAAGACTCGCGAGCGTCTCGACTCGAACCCACGGCTGATCGACCCCGACCACCAGCAACGACCGGTCGGGGTGGGCCGATGCCGCCGCCAGCAGGCCCGCCAGGGGCCCCTTGCGTTCTGACGAGAGGTCGGGGAGGCCGGGGAGACCGAGCCAGCCGTCCGGGCGCCCGGCCACCACGATCCCTTCGGTAGCTGCGTCCAACGCGGCGGCCACGATCTCGGCCAGGTGGCGCCCTGCGATCTCGATCAGGGCCTTGTCGGTCCCCATGCGCCGCGAAGAGCCACCGGCGAGCATCACTCCGAGCGGTCGTACCATCGGCCAATCATGTCACACCGTCTGCTCGGCGTCCTGATCCTGCTCTGGGCCGCGATCACCTGGGGAGGGCGGATCGGATTGCTGGTCGGCTCCGACCCGGTCGCCGTCGCCCGGATCGTGATCTCGGTCGCTGTGGCGCTGGCCGCCGGTTACGTGCTCATCCGTCGCCACTCCGAGGGTAGAGGTCGGCTCGTGCTCTGGACCTACGCCCTGGTCACGGCAGCGATCTGGTTGTCATCCCTGGCGAATGTGTGGACCAACGACAACTCGATCGGGTTCCGGCTTGTTCATACCGCGCTGGCAGCGGTGTCACTCGCGCTCGCCGCTTGGGCGGCCGTCAGAGCTCGGGCGGTGCCAGGAAACGGCTGACGCGGGCGGCGACCTCGTCGGCGTCCACGTAGTACACCTCGTCGATGGCGATCGCCCTCAGCTCCCGCGGGATGCGGGTGCCTTCGGGAGCCGCCACCACCACGGGGACCCTGACTGCCCGGGCGTAGCCTGCGACGACCTGGGCGGCGTCACCCTCGGCGAGGTCGGCCAGGACGACTGAGGCCTCCTCCACCTCGCGGAAGATCTTCAGCATCGTCTCTCCCGGGCTGAACCCGACGGTGCCCCAGTCCTCCAGATCGCGAGGCGGGCACATCACCTCGAGACCGGCCGCCTCCAGCTTTCCGATCAGCCGGAGCGTCGACGCGCGGTGTTTCTCGGAACTGGTCGGACCCACCAGCACGACCTTTCCGGTTTCGCCGTTCTTCTTTCGCGTCCGACGCCGGGCCCGGGTGGCTCGATACCCGAGCCAGATGAGCGTGACGGTGGCCAGGAGCGACACCTCGAATGCCGCCGTCTCGCCCAGCACTCCGAGCAGCGTGCCCCCGGTGGCGCCCGCCAGCGTGCCGAGCAGGATCAAAGTGCTTCCCAGCACGATGCGCCGGTCCCGTCGCCAGAACCGGATGACGCTCACCAGCGCCAGCACGATGAGGATCGTTGCGCCCAGACCCGACCCGATGGCGGCGAGGAGGCGAGGGCCGAAGCCCTCGGTGAGTGGTGGGAAGATGTCCTCGGCCAGACCGGAGGCCGGGAGGTCTCGTGCGAATGGCACCGTGGACACGAGGGTGGTGCTGATCGCTCCCAGGGCCCCTGTGAAGATGGTCAGCGCGTTTCCGGACTTCTTCCCCACCACCAGGAACATGGAACCGACGGCCAGCACGGGGATGTTGAGAACGGCCCCAAGGAGGAAGAACACCCGGTATCCGAGGCCGGTCCAGCCGTAGCTGATACCTGCCCACAAGGCCCACGTCGCAGCCGCGAACATGGCCATCCCGGTGGCGTAGGCGGCCACGTGGGGGCGGGGGTTCTTGCGGTGGTCCCAGACGAGGTCCAATGTGAACGCGGTGGCGGCTATCGCCGCGACGAGGGCGAGAACGCTGTCCGTGGTCATGCGACCGTCACGTTAGGCGTTTGTGTTCCGGCGCGATCGGGCGAGGGCATCGTTCGAATTCAGTCATCTCACCTGGTCTTAGACTCGTTCCGTGGACGCCGCCGACTACCGCATGCCCTACCGCGAATACGTCGCCGCGATCTTCGAGCTGGCCGAGGAGGGAATCCCGGTCATCCAGGCTCGGATTGCCGACTGGCTCGGTGTGTCCCGGGCCGCCGTCTCAGAGATGGTCCACAGGATGATCGACGATGGCCTGATCGTGAGTGGGTCAGAGATCTCCCTGACCGGGGAAGGCCGTCACCTCGCCGAGGTGGTCGTACGCCGGCACCGCCTCGCCGAGCGGTTCCTCTCAGAGGTTCTGGGGCTGCCATGGGTGAAGGTCCATGCCGAGGCCGAGGTGTGGGAACACGTCATCTCCGATGACGTTGAGGCGGCCATGTGGAAGGCGCTCGACGACCCCAAGACGTGTCCGCACGGCAACCCGATCCCGGGTGCCGGGTACCGGCCTCCTCCGATCAAGGCCCTCGCCTCGATGGAGAGCGGAGAGCGACGGCCGCTCGAGCGAATCTCGGAAGAACTGGAACTCGACGCCGAGATCATGGGGTTTCTGGACGACTCCGGGATCAGGCCGGGGGCCGACCTCTACGTGGTGGCTTCGACACCCGATGGCACTCTGACCGTGGAAACCGGGGGCGATCGGGTCGGGATCGGCTCGTTCATCGCCGACCGCTTGTTCGTCGCCGCTGAGTGAAGCTGAAGGTCTCTAGAGGATCCCGTGTCCGGCCAGGGCCTCGCGAGGCAGTTCGTCGAGGATCCGACCGATCTGACTGCACACCTGCGATCCGAACACCCACAGCAGAATCACCAAGGCGATGATGATCCGCCGGGCGCCTGCGAAATTCAAGCTGGCGCGCACCCGACGCCGGGGAGCCCCTGGGATGTCCATCGACTGAACGCCCGCCACCAGCGACTGTCCGCATTCGGGACAGTGAGTGGTGAACGTCGGGTCCACCCGGCTTCGGCAGTTGGGACAGCGATTCACGTGTAGACCCTACCGTCGTCGCCCTTCTATCGCCGTCCGGCAGTGTCGGATCAGTCGGATACCAGCAGCGGGATCTCGACCTCGCGTCGGTCCAGCCCACCGTGATAACCCCGCAGTCGCCGGTCGAACCCCCGGGGGAGCAGAACCGCACCGTCCGGAGCGAGCACCGCAGCTTCCGGGGCGCGCCGTGTGAGTTCCGGATGGGTGCCGGCCTCGGCGCTCCACCAGTCCAACAGCGTTTCCCGGCCGATCACCCCCGATCCGGCCTCTGCGGCGAAGTCTTCGATCAGGGTCGTGTCGCCTCGCAGATAGACCGAGCGGGGGTCCCCGTAGCTGGTGAGGGCGTCGAACCGGTCCCGCATCCTGAGCTTGGCCGACTCCGGATAGTCGATGTGGCCGTGATCTGCGGTTCCGATGACCGTGACGCCGTCGGGCCGGCGGGCGGTCAGAGCCGACCAGGCGTTGTCCATGCCGGCCAGTGCCCGCTCGTATTCGGGGGACTCCTGCCCGTACACGTGGGACGCGAAGTCGATCTCGGGGAAGTACGTGAACACCAGGCGTCCCGGTGTCTCGGCCAGGCGGACGGTCGCCTCGATCGCCTCGGAAACCGAATAGACCGGCTCGAACCGGCACCCGCGGTACAAGGCCCGGGTCAAGGGCGACGTGCTGAAGTCGCCTGGCTGCACGGTGATCGGTTCGATCCCTGCAGCCGACAACCGCTCCCAGACATTTGGTGAAGGCAGGAATCGCTCCGTGTCGTACGGGACCGGAGAACCGGTCTGGTCGATCCACTTCAGGACGTTCACGACCCGGTCGGGCCCCGGCAACCACATCAGGTGACCGATGACTCCGTGCGCCGCCGGTGGAAGGCCCGTGGCCACCGTTGCCATGGCGACGGTCGTCGTGGTCGGGAACGGAGCGTGCAGGACGGCGCGGGCCGACCCGGCCAGCGCGGCAGCTCGCGGATGCGTCAGCATCGAGTGACCCAACCCGTCGAACAGGACCAAGACGTAGCTCGCCGCCTCCTGGAAGGCGTCCGCGACATCGGCGTCGAGCCTCGACCATCGACTCCGACCGGTCAGCCGGGCCTCGACTTCGGCGACGAGATTGGAGAGGCCGAGTCCGCTGTGAGAGGGAACCAGTCGGGTCACCGGGCCAGCGTAGGGCCCGATCGAACCCGGCAGGCCGAGACTTTGGCGCCGCGCGCCCGCTGCTTATACTCGCCCGCAGTCCGCCGGACGACCCCAGAGTGGCATGAGCGCGTATTTCGAGCAGTACATCACAGTCGGAGTCTTCGCAGCCCTCGGCGTGGTCCTCGTGGCGGCACTCCTCGGTCTGGCAGCCGTCGTCCGGCCCAACAACCCGACGAAGGCCAAGAAGCTCACGTATGAATGCGGCGTCGACCCGGTTGGCTCCGGGTGGTCGCAGACCTATGTCCGGTACTACGTGTTCGGCCTGCTGTTCGTCGTGTTCGACGTCGAGGCCGTGTTCCTCTTCCCCTGGGCGATCAATGCCGAGGCCTTTGGCATCTTCGGGGTCGTCGCGATCACGATCTTCATGCTGACGCTGGTCGAAGGACTGGTGTACGCAATCAAGAAGGGGGTGCTGAAATGGGAATAATCCAGAAGTTCGGCGCCCCGAAGCCTGTCTCCTGGCTCCTCAACTGGTCACGCAGCTACTCGCTGTGGCTGTTCCAATTCGGTCTCGCCTGCTGCGCCATCGAGATGATGGCGGCTTCCGGCCCCCGCTACGACTTCATGCGGTTCGGGATCATTCCCCTCCCCGCGTCACCCCGTCAGGCGGATCTGATGGTGGTGGCGGGCACGGTGACGGACAAGATGGCTCCCGCCGTCAAACGTCTCTACGACCAGATGCCCGATCCCAAGTACGTCATCTCGATGGGGTCGTGTTCGAACTGCGGCGGTCCCTACTGGGACTCGTATTCGGTCACGAAGGGCGTCGATCAACTCATCCCTGTAGACGTGTACGTGCCCGGATGCCCTCCCCGGCCCGAAGCTCTGATGGATGGCATCGTCGCCCTCCAGAAGAAGATCCAGGGCGAGAACGTCAAGGAGAAGTGGAACCGTCGTGACCACCAGCCAGTCTGACGCCGCTGCCGGCTACGCCGACCGGGTCGTCGAGGCGGTGGGCGGGACACTCGCCGCCGCGGCGGACACGATCAAGGTGGAGGTGCCGGCCGATCGGTGGGTCGAGGCGTTGACCGCGGCTCGCGACGACTTCGGACTGATCTTCTTCTCCTGGCTGTCGGCAGTCGACTGGAGCAACCAGCCCGTGCTGGGCGAGTCGGTCGATTCCCAGGTCGATGAGCGGTTCGAGGTGCTGTGCACCGTCGGTGACCTGAGCGAAGGACGCCGTGTGACCTTCTCCACGTCGATCGGCAAGTCCGCTCCGTCGCTGGCGTCCCTGACCGGTGTGTATCCCGGAGCCGACTGGCACGAGCGCGAGAGCGCCGAGATGTTCGGCATCCAGTTCGTCGGCCATCCGAATCTCGTCCACCTCTATCTTCCGGACGGATTCGTCGGAAACCCGTTACTGAAGTCGTATCCGCTCCTCTCCCGCGACGTCAAGCCCTGGCCGGGGACCGTAGACGTCGAAGGGATGCCGGGGGACGACGCCGCCGACGACGAAGAAGCCGGCGACGGAGACGAGGCATGACCTCCATCGACCACGACGTCGTACGGCATCTGTCGGAGGTCTCGGTCTCGGTCGAACTCGAGACCGCAGACATGACGCTCAACATCGGGCCCCAGCATCCTTCGACCCATGGAGTTCTCCGACTGGTGGCCAAGGTCGACGGCGAGCGGGCCTACGACGTCAAGCCGGTGATCGGCTACATGCATCGCGGGTACGAGAAGCTTTCCGAGGTTCGGACCTACGCCCAGATCACGGCGCTCGTCAACCGGATCGACTGGGTCTCCGGCTACGCCAATGAAGTGCCGTTCCTGGTGGCCACCGAGAAGCTGATGGAGATCGAAGTCCCGGAGCGTGCCCAGTACATCCGCTTGATCTTCTCCGAGATGGCCCGGATCAGCTCGCACCTGGTGTTCATGGCGTCCTACCCGCTGGAACTGGGAGCTGCGACCCCGCTGTTCTTCGGCCTGAGGGAGCGCGAGCGCGTCCTCGATCTGCTCGAAGGTGTCACCGGGGGCCGGTTCCATCCCAACTTCAACCGGATCGGTGGGGTCAAACCCGCTGCCGGAGCCGGGTCGACCCAGCGCAAGACGGTGCAAGACCTACCCAAGGGATTTCTCTCCGAGACCCGCCTGGCGATGGACAAGGTGCTCCATGCCGCCGACCAGCTCGAAGACCTGGTGGCCGGCAACGAGATCGTCCTCGCCCGGACCAAAGGGATCGGGGTGCTCCCGGTGGAGGTGGCGGCGTCGTACGGGGTGTCCGGGCCCAACCTGCGGGCTTCGGGTGCCCGTTTTGACCTCCGAAAGGTCGAGGACTACCTGCCGTACGACAAGTTCGACTTCGAGGTTCCGGTGGGCGAAAACGGCGACTGTTGGGACCGCTGGTGGGTACGCCTCCAGGAGATCCGCCAGTCGGCCCGGATCGTCCAGCAGGCAATCGACGGGATTCCATCCGGTCCACTTCAGGCGAAGGTGCCAAAGGTGATCAAGGTTCCGGTCGGTGAGACATACGTCCGGGCCGAAAACCCCAAGGGCGAAATGGGCTACCACCTGGTGTCCCAGGGCGGTCAGGGTCCATACCGGCTCAAGATCCGGTCCGCCAGCTTCTCCAACATCTCCATCCTTCCCTGGATCCTCGAAGGGACGCTGGTGCCGGACATCATCGCCATCATGGGCTCGCTGGACTTCGTGCTGGGAGACGTGGACCGATGAGCAGCCAGCTACCAGCTACCAGCTGCCAGCTACGAACGGCGGTCGTTCTCCGGCCTTTCGTACAGCTGGTCGTGCAACCTCACCAGACCTCCACGGACCACCCGAGTGCGTTCGATCAGCTCCTCCCCCACGTCAGCGGAGATGTAGCCCAGGTCCGACGTCAAGATGAGCTGGTATTCGAGCTCGTTGCAGGAGCCGATTGCCATCGAAGTGAATCGGGCGAAGTCACGGTCCGTTCGGCGACCGCTGCCCTCTGCGACGTTCATCGGTATAGACGCCGCACTGCGGCGCATCTGCGCCGACAGTCCGAAGCGTTCCTCGGACGGAAGGTCACTGGTCGCGGCATACACGGCAAGTGCAAGCAGGTGGCCTTCGCGCCAGACCCTCAGGTTCCTGAAGTCGCCCATGCACTCGATTGTGCAGAGGGGAAGCGCATCGTGGAAGGGGATTGGCTGGTGGCTGGTAGCCGGTGGCCGGCGGCCGATCCGAAGGAGCAGCGATGAACTTCTGGCTTCAGCTCCTGCTCAAGGTCGGCATCATCGCCGCCTTCATCCCCGCCGCCGGGCTGGTGATCGGCTTCGCCGAACTGAAGCTCTCGGCGAAGATGCAGAACCGGGTCGGCCCCTATTTCGCCGGGGGACGGTGGGGTTGGGCGCAGCTTCTGGCCGACGGCATCAAGTTCTTCCAGAAGGAGGATCTGGTACCGGAAGAGGCAGACCGGGCGGTGTTCAAGATCGCCCCGTTCTTGGTCTTCATCGGCACCGTGACGTTGTTCGTGGTGATCCCGTTCAGCCCCAGTCTCGTGGTACAGGACCTCGACGTCGGGATCTTCTACGCCCTGGCGATCTCCTCGATCTCCACCATCGGCGTGCTCGTCGCCGGCTGGTCGTCGGCCAACAAGTACTCGCTCATGGGAGGTCTCCGGGCGGCCGGCCAGCTGATCGCCTACGAGCTCCCGCTCGTGCTGGCAACCGTCGGCGTGGTGGTGATGGCCGGGACGATGAGCCTCAACGGGATCGTCGAAGCCCAGGCGGGCTGGTTCTCCGAGCTCGGCTGGGGCGGGGGTCTGCCGTTCGTCATCCCGCAGGTCGTCGGGTTCGTGGTGTTCATGATCGCCGCCGTTGCCGAGTTGTCCCGAACCCCCTTCGACATGCCGATTGCCGAGTCGGAACTCGTGATGGGTTACCTGACCGAATATTCGGGTTTCCGGTTCCTGTTCTTCTTCCTGGCCGAGTTCGCCAACATGTTCTCGATGTCGGCCATCGCCGCCACCCTGTTCCTGGGCGGCTATTGGGCACCCGGTCTGACCGAAGCTCAACTCGAATTCGCCGGCCCGTTGATCCTGTCGGCCAAGGTCGGGGTCCTCGTGTTCCTCCTCATCTGGTTCCGGTGGACCTTCCCCCGTTTCCGGGAAGATCAGCTCCAGACCATCGCCTGGAAGTGGCTGATCCCGATCTCGCTCGCCAACATCGTCGTGACCGGCATCCTCAAGGTGGTCTTCTGATGGCAACTCCGATCCTCGGCAAGGGTCTCTGGACCGGCATGAAAGTCACCTTCGTGACGATGCTCCAGACCCTGTTCAATCCGAAGAAGCACCTCGCCACGGTCAACTACCCGGTGGTCAAAGAGGAGCTGGTGGCCCGGGCGCGAGGCGTGATCGCTCTCGATCAGGAGGCGTGCACCGTTTGCATGCTGTGTGCCCGCAACTGCCCCGACTGGTGCATCTACATCGAGGGTCACAAGGAGGAGAAGGCACCTGACAAGCCGGGTGGGCGGGTCAAGGTGCGGGCGACCCTCGATCGGTTCGACATCGACTACGCCCTCTGCATGTACTGCGGGATCTGCGTGGAGGTGTGCCCCTTCGACGCCCTCTTCT
>JBFHRE010000067.1:0-14185 GCA_041591895.1 Acidimicrobiia bacterium | reverse complement strand
GGCAATGACCAACCAGGCCATCGAGCCCTTTGGCGCCGAGTTGGGCGCCGAAGTTCAGACTCTGGCCGACCTGTACCAGGCAGTGGTCGATCGCCGCCTCGTCACGTTTGGATACCGGGGCAAGGGCCGGACGGTCGCCCCCCATGGGCTCGGTCACCGGATGGGTCATTGGTACCTGGCCGGGGTCGAGGGCGGGGAGCCAAAGGTGTACCGCGTCGATCGCCTCGAACGGTTGGTCATCAAGGATGAATCCGATGCTTTCCAGCGTGACCCGAATGTGACGGTCCGACAGTCGCTGGCGGCGCACCCTTGGGAGGCGGGCACCGATCCCGAGACGCAGGTGGTGGTCGCGTTCGATCAGGAGTCGGCGTGGTGGGCAGACCGCCGGCTCGACCCGTCGCTCGAGCGCCGGCCCCTTCCGGATGGGGGAGTAGAGGTGACGCTCTCGGTGAGCCACGTCGATGCATTCATCGGCTGGGTGCTCTCGTTCGGCGCCGAGGCGGAGGTGATCTCGCCGCCCGCGATCCGCCAGGCCGTGATCGACCGGGTGAGGGGGGTGGTGGCATGAGCACCAAGACCACGGCGCGCCTGACCCGGATCCTCGCCATGGTTCCGTGGGTGATCGCCAACAAAGGGGCGACCGTGGCCGAGGTGTGCGAGCGGTTTCAGTACACCCGCAAGGAGCTCTTGGCCGATCTCGACCTCGTCTTCGTTTGCGGTCTGCCGGGGTACGGTCCCGGCGATCTGATGGTCGCCTATGTCGAGGACGAGCAGGTGATCATCGACACGGCGGACTATTTCGGATCGGCCCCTCGACTCAACCCGGCCGAATCGCTGGCCCTGCTCGCCGCCGGGTTGACGATGGTCGGATCTGGCCATGGATCGGATGCGCTCAATTCAGCGGTGGAGAAGCTCACCCGTTCGCTCCTCCCCGACGAGGAAGACATCCTCACGGTCGACCTGGCGACGGATTCAGCGATCGCGCCACGGTTGCGGGACGCGGCAGCCGCACACAGAGTCGTCCGGATCGTCTACCGGTCGCTCTCGACTGACGAGGAGACCACTCGAGAGATCGAACCGTGGTCGGTGTTCTCGTCGCTGGGCAACACGTACGTGTCGGCCCACTGCCGGAGGGCGGGAGCCGAGCGCGTGTTCCGAGTCGACCGCATCAAGTCGGCCGAGCTGTTGGACGACAGCTTCGATCCACCAAACCGGGTGCCTGAACCGGAGGTCAGGTACACCCCGGGCCCCGATGATGCAGTGGCGATCATCGAGCTGGCCGACGAGGCCGGATGGGTGTTGGACTATTACCCTGTGGACGTATTGGCCCGGGAGACAGGTTCGACCAGGGTCCGCTTCTCGGCCTTCGATCCCACCGTGGCGGCCAGACTGCTGCTCAGACTCGGACCTCGGGCGCGGCTCATCGAGGGCGATCGCGTCGAGCACGCACTGACCGAGCTCAGGGCCTCGATCCTCACCCGATACGGAGGAACAGCAGTGGAAGACGGCGCGCATTGAACCCAGTTTCGGCCGCTACGGAATTCGTGAATGTCTCTTTAGTTCGGCGCCGAAACGGACGATAGGTGTAATCGGAAGCGGAACAGCGGAGTACCGAATGACCACCATCAAAACGACCTGCGATCAGTGTGGAGATGTCGAGCTTCGGCCGACCGACCTGGCCCTCGAACTCGATCCCAATCGCGAGTCGGGTACCTATCGGTTCTGCTGCCCGGAGTGCCAGTCGATCCAACGACGTCCTGCGACCGCCCGGGTAGTGAGTGTGCTGCTCGCCACCGGAGTCGCATACGAGGTCATCAACGAGGATCCGATCACCGAATCGGAGATCGACAAGTTCGTGGCAGCCCTTCATCACGAGCCCAACCCGATCGGCCTCCTCACCGGCTGACCCGCTCCCGAACGAGCCCCGCCGGGCCGTGATCCACCTGCCGGAATTCGCCGGGTGGAAGCGATCCGCCGGGGCTCTTTCGCGTGGTAGCGGCGGCGTGCCGTCCCGAGGCCTGGCATGCGACCAGGCCGGCCTACCATTGCCGGTGTGCAAGCCCAGGAGATCTTCTACATCCTCATCATCGCCCTGGTGGTGCTCGGCCCCCAGCGGATGCCGGGGGTGGCAAAACGCCTCGGCAAGTGGGCGTACGAGCTCCGCAAGGCTGCGACCGAGCTCCGCTCCGGGCTCGAGGCCGAAGTCGGGGACATCGGAGAGATCAAACGGGATTTGCTCGAGCCCGTGAAACAGGTCCAGGACGACGTCAAGGCCCCTCTTCGGGAGTTGAAACGCGACGTCGAGAAACCCGTCATGGAGATGAAGTCGGCCGGCGAGGCCGCCGTGTCGGGTGCGGCGGCCGTGGTCAAACGTGGTTCTTACGAGCCCAAGAAGCCGGCCGGCGACGCGGCTGACCGGTCCGCTGGCGACGCCCCGGACGACGCGCAGGCGACGGAACACGCAGGGGCGGCTCCCGTGACCGGAGAGGACCCCCCAGGCGAGTCCAAGCCACTTCGGTGGATAGGACCGGACCCGTCCAGCGGCCCGACACCAGACGATGCCGCTCAGGATCTCGCCGAGATCGAGGCCACCGGTGGCGCGGTGACCGATGAGGTCGGGACGGACGAAACGGAGGCGGGTTGAGCGCCGAGGCGATCGACCGTGACCACCCGGCGCCGCTCTTATCGCACCTGAATGAGCTTCGTTGGAGGCTGGTGCGGGCGGCAGCCGGGATTGCGGTCGGTGCCTTCATCGCCTTCTTCTTCCGCGATTGGATCAAGGACACGCTCGAAGGCCCCTATTTCGACGCCTGCGCCAATTGCAGTTTCCAGGCCCTCGCTCCCGGGGAGCAGTTCGGCGTATTGATGAAGTTGATCATGTTCGGCGGCATCGTGATCGGCAGCCCTGTCGTGCTCTATCAGATCTGGGCGTTCATCAGCCCTGCGCTGACCGACAAGGAGCGCAGGTGGGCCATTCCGATCATCGGTGCCTGTAGCGCGCTGTTCGCCGGCGGCGTCTGGTTCGGCCACTGGACCATGCCCCGAGCGTTCGAGTTCCTTCTCCAGATCTTTCCCGACGTCCAAAACGACTTCCAACTCGGTCAGTACTTCACTTTTGTGACCCGATATCTGCTCGCGTTCGGGATTTCTTTCCTCTATCCGGTGTTCCTGTTCGCGGCTGCGGCCGCCGGACTCGTCTCGTCGGCCAAGCTGGCCCAGGGCCGGCGGTGGGCCGTCTTGATCATTGTCGTTGCCGCCGCGGCCATCACGCCTTCGGGGGACGCATTGACACTGGCCATGCTGTCGGTGCCGCTCTATGCCTTCTACGAGATCACGTACTGGTTGATACGTCTCGTTCTCCGCAAGTGAGCGCGGCCGACTTTCTGTCGGGCCGGCCCTACGAGCCTGACCCGTTCCAGGTCGAGGCAGCGGACGCGCTGGCGCGTGGCGACAGCGTCCTCGTGACGGCACCTACCGGATCGGGCAAGACCCTGGTCGCAGATGTGGCGGTCCACCTCGCCCGTGAGCAAGGTCGCAGGTGTTTCTACACGACCCCGATCAAAGCTCTCTCGAATCAGAAGTTCGGAGACCTGGTCAACGAGTACGGGCCCGACGATGTCGGTTTGCTCACCGGCGACAACGTCATCAACCCGCGGGCTTCGGTCGTCGTCATGACAACCGAGGTTCTGCGGAACATGATCTACGCCGATGCAGGGTCGTTGGATGAGGTGGAGTTCGTCGTGCTGGACGAAGTCCATTACCTCCAGGACCGGTTTCGCGGAGCAGTGTGGGAGGAGGTGATCATTCACGCCCCCCACCACGTCAAACTCGTCTGCCTGTCGGCCACCGTTGCCAACGCAGAGGAGTTCGCCGGTTGGCTGGCAGAGCGTCGAGGGCAGATCGAATTGATCGTCTCGGACCACCGGCCGGTTCCGCTGGAGAGGATGTATCTGGTGGCCGACCGCTATTCGGACGAGCGACTTCGGTTGTTCCCGATGTTCGTGCGGCGCGATGGACGGGAACGAACCAACGGCCGTCTCGAGCACCTGCTCGGCCAGGAAAAACGAGGCCGCAGTCGGTTCGCCACCCCGGGGCGACGGGAGACGATCGACCACCTCGCGAGCCTCGACATGCTTCCTGCCATCTATTTCATCTTCTCCCGAGCCGGGTGCGACGGTGCGGCCAGGAACCTGCTGGATGCCGGCGTGAATCTCGTGCCGGCCGACGATCGGTCACGGATCCGAGCCATCGCCGAGTCGAGAACGTCCCACCTGGGCGATCGGGATCTCACCGCGCTCGGATACGGCCAGTGGATGGCCGGGCTGGAGGCGGGGATCGCGGCCCACCACGCCGGGCTCGTGCCGGCATTCAAGGAGACGGTGGAGGAACTGTTCCGACTCGGTTTGGTCCGAGTCGTGTTTGCAACCGAGACGCTTGCGCTGGGAATCAACATGCCGGCGAGAACGGTGGTTCTCGAGTCGATGTCGAAGTTCGACGGAGACGGCCATTCGCTTCTGGGCCCGGGGGACTACACCCAGCTCACAGGGCGCGCAGGAAGGCGAGGAATCGACGAGATCGGATATGGGGTGACGCTCCATACGAGGTTCGTGCGGTTCGACCAGGTCGCCCAGATCGCGGCCACGGGCAGCCATCCGCTCCGGTCGAGCTTCCGGCCGACGTACAACATGGCCGCGAATCTGATCGCCAACTATTCGGCCGAGCGAGCCGACGAGCTTCTGACCGCGTCGTTCGCCCAGTACCAGAGGAGAGGCTCGCACAGTCAGGCCGAAGACCGGCTGCACGAGTTGGAGGAGAAGCTCCCGGCCGAAATCGCCGCGGCTGAGTGCGAACGGGGTGAGGTCGGAGAGTACGTCGCCCTCCTCGAGGAGAAGAGCGGTGAGTCCGCCCGCGGTCTGGCCGGGCGGCTTCAGCCCGGCGACGTGGTTGACATCCCCAGCGGTCCCCGCGAGGGACGGTTTGTCGTGTTGAGAAGACTGAGCCGGGGCAAGAAGGGTGTGCGGTTCCTGGTGATGGGTACCACGGGCAGGGTTTCGAACATATCCGGTTCCGAGGTCGTGGGTGGTTCTGTCCAGGCGGCGACCCTGGCCCTTCCGCACGCCTTCCGGGCCAACGACAGGAAGTTCCAGTCGACGATGCAGCGCAAGCTGCGCGGCATCCCACCCAGGTCGGGCAGAGCGGATCGGCCGGACCGCACCCCCCGTGTGGATCACCCGGTGGCGGCATGCCCTGATGCCGACGCGCATGTGAAGGCGTGGCGGCGTGCTCGCCGGACCGAGCAGCGGATCGACCAGATACGATCGGAGCTCCGCAAATCCGGCGTCGGGTTGGTGGAGGAGTTCCATTCCATCCGCGAGTTGCTGGAGGAGTGGGGCTATGTCGACGGCTGGGCGCTGAAGTTGCGGGGGGAGCGGCTGCGCTTTCTGTACAACGAGTCGGACCTCTTGTTGACCGAATGCACAGAGCGGGGGCTTCTCTGGAACCTCGAACCGGCCGACGTGGCTGCGCTTCTGTCCGTGTTCATCTTCGAGCCCCGGGTGGATGAGTCGCCACCGCCGGTTTGGCCTTCGCCGGCGCTCGAGGAGCGCTTTGTCGAGATCGAGCGCGTCTGGAGTGAGCTCCTGGGGTTGGAAAGGCAGTACAAGCTGCCCCCGACGCCTCGCCCCGAGCCCGGGTTCGTGGCAATGGCGTGGGCCTGGGCGAACCAGCAGGAGCTCGATGATCTGCCGGACCTGGGCATGGCCCCTGGAGACTTCGTTCGGGTGTCGCGGCAACTGGTTGATCTGCTTCGTCAGGTTCGTGACAATGTGCCCGAGTCGAGCGAAGATGCCCGCGTCGCGCTGCAATTGGTGGACCGCGGCGTGGTCGCTGCCCAGGGCGCGGGATGAAACGGCGGGAGCGACCGCCGATCGAGGGAGGTTGACGTGGACAGAGTCTGGCGTGTGCTCGTCAACCCACGGGCCGGCCGACGTCCGGCAGCCGCCGACCGAATCGGCGCCGTGCTGCGTGAGTGCGGCGTCGGCCATGAACTGGCGGTCACGACCAGTGTGGACGATCTCCGCAAGCACGCGGTGGAAGCTGCCATCGCAGGACATCCGATTGCGATCGCCGGCGGCGACGGAACCGTGAGTACCGCCGTCGATGCCGTCCTCGGAGCGGGTGTCGCCGAGCCACCCCTGTTCGGCATCCTGCCGGTCGGAACCGGATGCGACCTGTTGCGGACCTTCGGAATCGAGCCCCGGCTGGAGACCGCTGCCCGGCATCTGCTCGGCGATGAGGAGTACGTCATCGATGCCGGACGGATCGAGGGTGACTTCGGCGTGAGGCATTTCGTGAACGTGGCGCAGGCGGGGGTCGGAGCGGCTGCGGCTGAGACCGCCCCCCGCTTCCCCCGTCGCCTGGGCGCGGCGAGATACCCGCTGGCGTTTGCTGCGCGTCTGCCTGGGTTCCCGAGGGTGGCGGTCGAGGTCACCGGGGCCAGACCGTTCAGCGGTGAGGCCCTGGCGGTCATCTTTGCCAACGCCCAGTTCTTCGCCGGCGGCTGGAATGTCGCACCCAAGGCACTGATGGTGGATGGCAAGCTGGATGTCCAGATCTTCACCACCCTGAAACGTCGCGCCCCGGGGCTGGTGCCCAAGATCATCAAAGGGGTACACCTTGGGGACCCGTCCGTCACTCGTCGGAATCTCGACGCATTCGAGGTGTCTACCGCCGAACGCTGGCCGGTCGAGGCCGATGGTGACCTCGTCGGCTACACGCCGATCTCGGTTGAAGTGGTGCCCGGCGCGGTGCGATTGAAGATCTGATCGGGCGCGGTTGTTTCGGCTGGACCGCTGCGTATACTCCCGGCCCCGACGACCCGTGGATCGAGCATGGCAGACGACGACTTCGAAGAACTAGAAGGCGATATCGACGAGCCTGAGGACCTCGACGAGGACCTGGAAGGCGACATCGAGGAAGACCTCGATGAGTTCGAGGACGACGTAGACGAGGTGCTGGAGGACGACGTCGCCGAGGACGAGGACGCAGACGACGTGGCTGACGACGAAGACGGCGACGACGACGGCGACGAAGAGACCGACGAGGCTCTCGAAGACCTCGAGGCGGAGGAACTTGAACTCCTCGACGACGAGATGGCCGAGGCGCTGCTGGTCGATGAGGCCGCAGAACTCCGGGCGATCCGTCGCGAAGAGCTCACGATGAACATGGACGCCCACCTGGCTCGGTCCGATGAGTTCGTGTGTCAGTCGTGCTACCTCGTCAAGCGGATGAGTCAGCTTGCAAACAAGAGGAAGATGTACTGTCTCGACTGTGCGTCCTGAGCAAGTCACAGTCGTCGTCCCCACCTACAACGAGCGGAACAACCTTCCTCACCTCGTTGCGTCTGTGCGCCTGCACGGGTACCGGATCATCATCGTCGACGATGGCTCGCCGGATGGGACCGGCCTGATCGCCGACGGGATCGCCCAGTCGGATGCAATGGTGCTCGTCATCCACCGGCAGAAGAAGCAGGGGCTGGGCCCGGCCTACGCCGCAGGATTCGACGTTGCGCTCGCTCAGGGGGCCGATGTGATCGTCGAGATGGACGCCGATTTCTCCCACAATCCGACCGATCTTCCGCGGATCATCGCACTCATCGGCGAGGGGGCGGACCTGGCCATCGGATCCCGCTACGTGAGGGGTGGCTCCACGCCTGATTGGCCCCTCGGCCGGAGGCTGATATCCCGGGGAGGCAACCTGTATGCCGGCTTCATGCTGGGGATTCCGATTCGCGACGCCACCGCCGGATATCGGGCTTTTCGGGCCGAGGCGCTGCAGAAGATCCCTTACCGGGACGCGGAGGCTTCGGGTTACGGATTCCAGGTCGAGATGGCCTGGCGGGCTCATCAGATGGGTCTCGACGTCCGGGAGACGCCGATCGTGTTCCGCGATCGGCAGATCGGTACGTCGAAGATGAGTCGTGACATCGTCGTCGAGGCCATGAAGCTGGTGACGATCTGGGGATTGCAGCGATTCGGTCGCATGTTCCGACGGGGCACCGCATGAATGCAACCGCTCGCGTGGCAACGATCGAGGATCTCGCCGACCTCGTCGGCCTCTACCAGGGTCTCGAGGAAGAGATGTCCGGGCTTTCCGGGATGTGGCGCCTCACCTCGGGACTGGAAGATCCGATCGACCGATCATTTCTGAGCGCAGTCGAAGATCCGGACACAGTGGTTGTGATCGGTGAGTTCGACGGATACGCGTTCGGATTTCTGGTCGCCACCGTCGACCAGATGCTTTCTTGGGCAGCGGGAGAGAAGCTCGGTTCCATCAGACTGGTGTTCGTCGATCCGGAAGCGCGCGAGGTGGGTGTGGGCGAGGCGATGCGGGAGTTCGTGCTCGCCGAACTTCGGAGCCGGGGGTTGACCCGCTTCGATGCGCACGTTCTGCCCGGTCACAGGCTGGCCAAGAACTTCTTCGAGCAGGGTGGGTTCTCGGCGCGCCACATCGTCATGCATCACGATGACAACCGAAAGCGGTAGGTCGCCGGTTCCGGGCGTCGGGGTAGCGGTGCTGGACGGCTCGAAGCTCCTTCTGGTGCGGCGGGGACGTGAGCCGGGTAAGGGTCTGTGGGCGGTTCCCGGTGGGAAAGTGCACCTGGGGGAAACCCTGGTGGCGGCCGCCCGGCGCGAGGTGAGAGAGGAGACGGGCCTCGAGGTTGAGATCGGACCCGTGGTCTGGGCCGGCGAATCGATCGGGCCCGGGTCCCCACCGGCTTGGCACTTCACCCTCGTCGATTTCGTCGGTTTTCCGGTCGGCGGGCGGCTCCAGGCCGCCGACGATGCCGCCGAAGTCGCCTGGGTGGCTCTCAGCCAGGCCTCGGAGTTGCCGCTCACCCCGACGATGTACGAACTGGTGGAGGTTCTGCGAGGTGAGTGATGAAGCGCTGCCGGTCCACCTGCGACCGTTCACCGGTGACCGCTATCACACCGAGGAACTGCCGGACACCCCCACGCGGTCCTTTCGGATCCCGGCCGCCGGCTGGATCGAAGCACCTCAGGATCTGTTGACGCTCGGTGACGCCCTCGCGGAGCCGGTCGAGTACAAGCGGCGGATCGGTCGTTTCCTGCTCTGGCGGGCCGGTCCGCCGGTCGGGGAAGCCGTGTACCTGGCGATCGCCCCGGATTCCGGAGAGCGATATCGGTTCGAGTTGCACGGGCGCGCGGGCGAAGGCACCGGTCCAGATGGAGAGGTGCACGCGAGGTTCCGATCGTGGAAGGAGTCGCTGCTGGCGGTGTCGCCGCGCTGACCGCGATGTCCTAGCCTCGACCCGATGTCCGAGACGCTCGAACTGCTTCAGACCCTGATTCGCAATGCCTGCGTGAATGATGGCACCGTTGCCTCGGGCCACGAGGCGAGATCGGTCGAGACGCTCGCCGGGTTCTTCGGTCGGGGAGGGACCATCTTTGAGCCGTCACCTGGCCGTCAGTCGGTCGTCTACCGGATTCCGGGGCGCGATCCGTCCGCCCCCCGGCTGTTGCTCATGGGTCATCTCGATGTCGTCCCTGTGAGCGAGGAAGGTTGGAGCAGGGACCCCTTTGGAGCCGAGGTCCACGACGGCTTCGTGTGGGGGCGAGGGGCCATCGACATGCTCAACCTGACCGCGGCAATGGCGGTCGCTTTCGCCCCGTATCTCAGGGGAGACCGGGAACAGCCACCGGGCGATCTCGTGTATCTCGGCGTGGCCGACGAGGAGGCGGCCGGACAACTGGGCGCCGCTCCGCTGGTTGCCGATCGCTGGGACCTGGTGGCTTGTGACTATCTGCTCACGGAGATCGCGTACCCGCCGGTCGCGACCGGCGGGGGGGTGGCTTATCCCGTGTCGGTCGGAGAAAAGGGTGCGTTTTGGACGGTCCTCCGCAGTCGGGGCTCCCCGGGTCACGGCAGTACCCCCTATGGACGGCCGAACGCCCTCGAGCCGATGTCGCATGCCCTCGCAGGACTGTTTACGACGCCCTCGCCGGTGCTGATCACTGAGCACTGGGAGCGTTTCGTGTCGGGGTTGGGATTGGCTCCCGATCTGGCGGCAGCGTTGACGGATCCGGATCGGGTCGATGAGGCCATCGACCTCATCGCGATCGAGGACCCCCGGTTTGCGGCCTACGCACATGCTTGCACGCATCTCACGGTGAGCCCGAACACTGTCCGGGCGGGGGTGAAGGCCAACGTCATCCCCGACGAGGCCCGGGCGGAGGTCGACTTGAGGGCGCTTCCCGGTATGGAACGCTCGGACGTCGACCAGCACATGCGGAAGGCGATGGGAAGAGCGGGAGATCGGATCGAGTTGCTGCCGGTGGCCGACCATCCGGCCACGGCATCGGGGGCCGACGACCGGCTGTGGCACACCATCGTCGACTCGCTGGAAGACCTGACCGGGTCCCGGAGCGTGCTGCCCACCCTGATGCCGGCCGCCACCGACGCTCGGTTCTTCCGATCGCGCGGCGTGCCTGCGTACGGGGTGGGCCTGTTCGACGAGCGGGTCGGGTTCGCCGATTTCCTGGCCATGTTCCACGGCCACGACGAACGAGTCTCGGTCGAGTCGGTCGAGTCGACGACCCGTTTGCTCGAGAGGATTCTCGAACGCTGGACGGCGGCGTGAAATCTCTGATCGTGTGCGACCTCGACGGGGTCGTGTATCTCGGATCGCAACCGATCGCGGGAGCGGCCGACTCGCTGATGAGGCTGATCGACGGCGGCCACGAGGTGCTGTTCTGCACCAACAACTCGTGGCGACCGCCGGAAGCCGTGGCGGCCAAGATTGCCGACGTGACCGGATTCGCGGCGACCCCGGAAATGGTTGTGACCAGCGCGATGGTGGCCGGCGATTTGGTCGACGAGGGACCTGTGTACGTCCTTGGCGGCCCCGGCATCGTCGTGGCTGTCACGGGCCGGGGATTCGAGACCACTCGTGACCCGATCTCTGCTCGGACCGTCGTGTGCGGTATCGATCTGGACCTGACCTACGACTCGCTGGCCGGCGCCTCGACGGCCGTCCGCAACGGTGCCCGGCTCATCGCCACGAATCACGATGCGACGTATCCGACCGAGCGCGGCCTCCTGCCGGGAGCCGGGTCCGTTCTGGCGGCGCTGGAAACGGCCAGCGGGGCAGAGGCCGTCGTCGCCGGGAAGCCGCATGCGCCGATGCGGGCTCTGATCCGGGGTCGGGCAAACGGCCGCCCTGTGTGGGTGGTCGGGGATCGGGAGGACACCGACCTCGAGATGGCCTATGTCGAAGGTTGGCGCTCGGCTCTGGTCCTGACCGGGGTCACCCGCCGACCCGAGGGCGAACCGACCTTGGTGGTCGGCTCGATCTCGGAGTTCGCTGCCCGCCTCTCCGGTTGAGAGGCGCCTGCCGTTCTCGGGACGACCGACGTCACGTCCACAAGCGTCACATGACGGGGAGCGGAGGGTGCGGGGTGCGTCACCATCGGTGGCTGAGGCTGCGACGCCGGAGCGCGGTGTAGGCCATGCCAACCACGAAGCCGCCGGCGTGAGCCTCCCAAGCGATCAGGCTCTCTTGTCCGGCGAGTGCGAACTGGCCCGCGAACCAGATCAGGAGGAACACCACCGCCGGCACCCTGAACGGCCAGAAGATGAACGGCGGGACGAGCGACACCACCCGCGCAGTCGGGAAGAGCACGAGATACGAGCCCATGACAGCGGCGATGGCGCCCGACGCTCCCACCACCGGGATCGTCGAGCCGGGGTTCGCAATCACGTGGGCGCCAGAGGCCAGGATCCCACCGATCAGGTAGAACCCCGCGAAGCCGAGATGACCCATTCGATCTTCGACGTTGTTGCCGAAGATCAACAGCACCCAGAGGTTCCCGAGCAGGTGGCCGATCGAACCGTGCATGAAGAGGGAGGCCACCACGCTTCCCAACAGAGACTTGTTGGGGAACACCGGATCGGCCGGACGATCGTCACACGTGTCGGCATTGATCTCCGAAATCGAGAGCGCCTCGCCAGTGACGAGCTCGCAAGGGATCGTGGCATGTCGGTAGGTGAACTCGATCGCTTCGTTTCCCTGCGAGGGCTGGAGCCAGAAGAACACGTAACCGCAGGTGGCGACGATCAGCCACGTCATCCAGGAGCGGCGATGGGCCGGGTTCTCGTCGCGGATGGGGATCAAAGATGATTCCTGTCGGCCGAGGAAGCGATAATGACCGGCATGGCATTCGACAGTACCGAACTTCGCACCATCCGCGACGCATCCGACCACTCGACCGCGAGCTTCATCGCGGAGCGGCCGATGATGCACGACGACACTGATCCGGTTGCGAACGCCGGAGCGTTGATCGATGAGCTGGCATCGCTGGACCCGGCCGAGGCCGCCGAACCGGCTTCGAGGATCGCCGAGATTCTCGGTGCTGCGCTCGACGAGGAGGATCGCTGAGCCGCACCCGCCTCGATCGTGAGTTGGTCCGTCGGGGGCTCGTTCGAAGCCGAGCTCGAGCCTCGGAGTTGATCGCCGCCGGGTTGGTATCGACCGGTGGAGTCATGGCTTCGCGACCCGCCGATCACGTGGACTCCGACACCGACATCGCCGTAGCGCGCACCGGGCCCGAGTACGTCGGACGGGGAGGGGTCAAGCTCGCCGCAGCTCTCGATCGGTTCCGGATCGATCCGCAGGGGCGGCGGTGTCTCGATGTCGGAGCGTCGACGGGGGGATTCACCGACTGCCTGCTCCAGCGCGGTGCCACCGCGGTGGTGGCCGTGGATGTCGGGACCGACCAACTCGCTGCGGAGCTGAGAGACGACGACCGGGTCGTGGTGATGGAGCAAACCGATGTCCGGTCGCTCGATGGGGCGGCCGTCGACGCTCCCTTCGACCTCGTGGTGGTGGACGTTTCGTTCGTCTCGGTGTGCGCAATCGCATCCAGACTGGCGGCGCTGACGAGCGGTGAGCTGATCGTGCTGTGCAAGCCGCAATTCGAGGTCGGAAGATCTCGGATCGGAAAGCGAGGCGTGGTCGTCGACCCGGTGGCGAGGGAGGACGCTGTGAACTCGGTGACGCTGTGCCTGCAGCGGGCGGGTTTCGACATACTCGACGTCATGCCTTCTCCGATCTCGGGCGGGAGTGGGAACATAGAGTTCTTGGTCCATGCCCGGCCGGCCCGCGGAACGGAGGGCGAGTGATGCGCCTCGGCCTGGTCTTGAGCACACGCAAGGCCGCGCGCCTCTTCGCGGAAAAGCTGATCGAGGCGGCAGGACGCCATTCGATCGAGGCCGGTGAGGTCTCCGAGGCGGTCGACGTCGTTATCGCCATCGGTGGTGACGGAACCGTCCTGGAGGCAACCCAGCACGCCCTGAACCTCGATGTGCCGCTCCTCGGCTTCAACCTGGGGACGATCGGGTTCCTGGCGGAGGCCGAACCTGAAGACCTGGATGAGTCGGTCAAGCGGATGGCGAACGGCTTGTACCGGGTCGAGCACAGGCTGACGGTCAGCGCAGAGCTGGACTCCGGCGCTACGGCTGTCGGCCTCAACGATGTGGTGGTCGAGAAGATCGAGTCGCAGCGACTCGTCGTTCTGACGGTTGAGGTCGATGGAGAGAGCTTCCTCACCCACCGAGCGGACGGGATGGTCGTCGCAACGTCAACGGGTTCGACGGCGTACGCCTTCTCGGCCGGCGGCCCGCTGGTCGACCCCCAGATCGACGCCCTGCTCTTCACACCGGTAGCTCCGCATTCCCTCTTCAACCGGACACTCGTCCTTCCGCCCGATGTGACGCTCCGGGCTGCCGTCGCCGACGATCGGCCGGTCCGGGTCAGCGTCGACGGGAGGGAGATCGGAACCCTCGATGAGGGTGGGGTAGTGGTCATCCGGCGCGGTCCGCGGCCGCTCAAGTACGTTCGATTCGGCGACGAGGGGTTCCCCGCCAGAGTCACGAGAAAGTTCGATTTGAGGTAGGGATGCTCGACGAACTGGTGGTTCGCAACCTGGGGGTGCTGCGCGAGGCCCGCCTCGAGCCCGGTCCCGGCTTCACCGTCATCACCGGGGAAACCGGAACCGGAAAGACGATCTTGTTGGGTGCCTTGCGGCTTCTGCTGGGTAAGGCGGCGCGCATGGATCTGATTGGGCCATTCGATCGCGAGGCGACGGCCGAAGGACGTTTCCTGCTC
>JBFHRE010000066.1:0-14263 GCA_041591895.1 Acidimicrobiia bacterium | reverse complement strand
GAATCGCCCACCAGGAACAGATCGATGTCCCCGGTGTGCACGCCGACCGACATCCGCAGGGAGATCTTGCCGACGGAGGTCGCGATCGCAGTCGCCTTGCGAAGAGCAGCACGCATCTCAACGGCCGCGGCCGCCGCGTGCAGTGCGTGATCCCCGCCGTCGAACAGCATGAGGAGAGCATCACCACCGAACTTGAGCAGACTGCCACCGCGGGCGTAGGCCAGGACGAGCATCTCGCCGAACACCCGGTCGAGCACGTCGGTCAACTCCTCGGCGCCGATCCGGCCCCGCCGGGCCAGCCGTTCGGAGAGGGCGGTGAAACCGGAGATGTCGACGAACACCAGCGACCCGGCCACGACGTGAGCGCGGCCGCCGACCGAGTGATCGATCAGGCCGGCGGCGACGCGAGGAACATACCGGGCCAGGCGGCGGCTGCGTTCGATGGCATCCTCGGTGATCACGGACCTGAACCTAACCACCGAGCCGGGTCCCCGTGTCGCCATCGTTCACCCGGTTTCCACTATGGCGGTAGTGGAAACTATCGTGGGACTTCGTGACCGATTCACCACTTCTCCGCATCTCGAACCTGCACGCCTCGGCCGACGGTGTCGAGATCCTCCAGGGCGTCGACCTCACCGTGGACAGGGGCCAGGTCCACGCCCTCATGGGCCCGAACGGATCGGGCAAATCAACGCTGGCCAACGTCCTCATGGGGCATCCCGACTACGAGTTGACGGGTGGAACGATCGAGTTTCTGGGCGAGGATGTGACCGAGGCCGCCCCCAACGACCGGGCCCGGCTCGGCATGTTCCTCGCCTTCCAGTACCCGCTATCCATCCCCGGTGTGTCGGTGATCCAGTTCCTGCGACAGGCGTTGAGCAACCGCACCGGGATCGACTACACCGTGCTGGAACTCCGCCTCAAGGTGATGGAGGCGATGCGGGCGCTCGGCATGGAGTCCATCTTCGCCGACCGCCACCTCAACGAGGGGTTCTCGGGTGGAGAACGGAAGCGCAACGAGGTCTTGCAGATGGCCGTGTTGGAGCCGCTGCTGGCCATCATGGACGAGACCGACTCCGGCCTGGACATCGATGCCTTGCGCACCGTCGCCGAAGGCGTCAACAAGCTGATGTCCCCCGAGCGCGGGTTCCTTATCATCACCCACTACCAGCGACTCCTCGACTACATCACTCCCGACCACGTTCACATCTTCATGGACGGCCGCATCCTCCTGTCTGGAGGGTCCGAGCTGGCGGTGAAGTTGGAAGAAGAGGGTTACGACGCTTTCCGCCAGCCTGTTTGACACCGCCGCCATCAGGGCCGACTTCCCGCTGTTCGACGGACCGCTGAACGGCAAACCGGTCCATTTCCTCGACTCTGGAGCGTCGAGCCAGAAGCCTCGACAGGTGCTCGACGCAATGTCGGACTTCGCCGGCCACCGGTATGCCAACGTTCATCGAGGTGCCTACTGGCTCTCGCTTCATGCCACCGAGCAGTTCGAGGCCTCGCGGCGCAAGGTTGCGGGCTTCATCGGCGCCGCCGACCCCGCCGAAGTGGTGCTCACCCGGGGGGCGACCACCGCCCTCAACCAGGTGGCCCACGGTTGGGGCGGCGAGCACTTGCGTCACGATTCCAGAATCCTGCTGACCCTCATGGAGCACCACGCCAACCTGGTCCCGTGGCAGATGGTCGCAAAGCGCACAGGAGCCAAGCTCGACTTCATACCGCTGACCGACGACTTCCGGCTGGATATGGAGGCCTTCGAAACGAAGCTCGGACCGGACGTGGCTGTGGTCGCCGTGACCGGCATGTCGAATGTCCTGGGGACGATGCCGGATCTGAAGCGCATCGTCGCCGGTGCCAGATCCGTCGGGGCGATCTCGGTGATCGACGGTGCCCAACTGGTGCCCCACAACCCGGTCGACGTCGCGGACATGGACGCCGATTTCCTGGCGTTCTCTGCCCACAAGATGCTCGGGCCCACCGGCATCGGGGTCCTGTGGGGAAAGCCCGACCGGCTGGAGGAGATGGAACCGCTCGAAGGTGGCGGAGAGATGATCTCCGATGTCGGGCTCGAGTCATCGACCTGGGCCCGGGTTCCGCACCGGTTCGAGGCCGGCACCCCCGCCATCATCGAATCAGTGGGTCTTGCCGCCGCCATCGACTACCTCGATCACCTCGGAATGGAAGCGGTGGCCGCTCACGACCGGCACCTCACAAGATACGCCCTCGACCGCCTGTCCGAGATCCCGTCTCTGAAGATCCACGGCCCGAACGACACCGACGCGCGAGGCGGGGTGATCAGTTTCACGCTGGGCGACGCCCACCCCCATGATCTCGCCACGATCCTCGACGAATACGGGGTCTCGGTCCGGGCAGGTCATCATTGCGCCAAGCCACTGACACGCCACCTGGGAGTGCCGGCCACCGCCCGGGCGAGTTTCTACGTGTACAACACCACCGACGACGTCGACGCCCTCGTAACGGGATTACACGAAGCCGGTCGCCTGTTCTCTATCTGAGCCATGTCCCTCGAAGACCTCTACCGCGAAGTCATCCTCGATCACTACCGCAACCCGCGGAACCGCACACCGCTGGACCATCCGGATGCGGCCGCCGAGGGGGTCAATCCGCTGTGTGGCGACGAAGTCACCGTCGAGATCGGATTCGACGACGGGACCATCGGGGCGGTGTCCGTGCGCGGCCAGGGATGCTCGATCAGCCAATCGAGCGCCTCGATGATGAGCCACGCAATCAAGGGCAAGAGCCGGGACGAGATCGCCGATCTGGTCTCCCGATTCAAGACGATGATGACCTCGACCGATGTCGACGCCGGCCTCGACCCTGAACGGCCGGGCGCGATCCTCGGCGACCTCGAGGCCCTGGCAGGGGTGCGCAAATACCCGGTCCGGATCAAGTGCGCCAACCTCCCCTGGAACACCCTCGAAGAAGCCCTCAACGGGCAATAGCGGCGTTTTTATCAGTCCAGCGGGTGCTCAGCACCCACTGGACGCGCGAGAACGGGGAGGACAGCCGACTTTCCGTCTATTGAACCCCTCCCCGGGTCATTCTCTCCAGATCGAGTGCGGCGTCGAGATCATCGGGGCTCATCAGTCCTTCCTCGAGGACCACCTCCCGCACCGACTTCCCCTCGGCAAACGCCCGCTTCGCAACCCGGGCACCGGCGTCATACCCGATGTGGGGGTTGAGGGCGGTGACCACGATCACGTTCTTCTCCAGCAGCGACCGCACCCGGTCGGCGTCGGCTTCGATCCCATCTACGCACTTCTCCGCAACGGCGCGCGACGCGTTGCCCAGCAGATCGATGGATTCGAGCAGGTTCTTCGCCATAACCGGCATCATCACGTTGAGCTCGAAGTTGCCATTGGCCCCGCCCCACGTCACGGCTGCATCGTTTCCCATCACCTGGGCGGCCACCATCATCGCCATCTCCGGGATCACCGGATTGACCTTGGCCGGCATGATCGAGCTGCCCGGCTGCAGTGCCGGAAGCCGGATCTCGGCCAGCCCGCTCACCGGTCCCGAGGACAGCCAGCGCAGATCGTTGACGATCTTGAACAGGGAAGTCGCCACGGTCTTGAGCGCCCCGGAGGCGTTGACCGCCGCATCCTTGGCCGCCTGGGCCTCGAAATGGTTGGGCGCTTCGACGAAGCCGTACCCGGTGCGCTCGGACATCAGGGCGATCACATCCGCCGAGAAGCCCGCCGGACAGTTGATCCCGGTCCCGACCGCAGTTCCGCCAAGCGCCAGCTCGGACAGCTCGGGCACAACCTTGCGCACCCGGGCCGCCCCGTTGCGGATCTGGGCGGCATAACCCGAGAACTCCTGGCCCAGCGTCACCGGGACCGCATCCATCAGGTGGGTGCGGCCCGACTTGACCACAGGACCGAACTCGACTGCTTTGCGATCGAGGGATGCCGCCAGCTGGTCGAGCGCCGGAAGCAGGTTGTCCTCGATGGCCGCCACCGCCGCCAGGTGCATTGCCGTCGGGAAGGTGTCGTTGGACGACTGGCCGAAGTTGACGTGATCGTTCGGATGAACGAGCTTCGAGCCCCGCTCGCCTCCCATCAACTCGATGGCGCGATTGGCGATGACTTCGTTGGCATTGGTGTTGGTCGAGGTGCCGGAACCGGTCTGGAACACGTCGACCGGGAACTCGCCGTCCCAACGGCCTTCCATGACCTCATCAGCCGCATTGCGGATCGCACCGGCCACGTCGTCCGGGATCTCCTTGCGCCGGCCGGCGACCGTCGCCGCCGACCCCTTGAGCAGCCCGAAGGCCCAAACCAGCCGGCGACCAACCGTGTACCCGGAGATCGGGAAGTTGTCGACCGCCCGCTGGGTCGAGGCTCCGTAGTAGGCGCCGACCGGCACCCGCACTTCGCCCATCGAATCCTTCTCGACCCGGAAATCCTCGGTCATGACTCCTCTATCGCTCGATGAGCGGGAGGCTAGTGGCGCTCGGCGAGTGGAAATCAGTCGAGAAGGTGCTTGGAGGCTTCGAAGCGGCGGTCGAGCCGGGCAGACAGATCGGCGCCACCGTCAAGATCTCGAGCGCATGCCACCAGCAGCTCGACCAGGCCATCGAAATCCGCCAGCGAGATCTCCTCCGGTGCCGGGCGGGCCTTGCCGATCCCCTGCTCGACCCGATCGAGATCGCCCATGTTGTGATAGTTCCCCAACGCCAGACACAACCCGGTGGCCCGGTAGCCGTATGCACCGAAAGCGGTCGCCTCGCACGAGCCTCCTGCCATGAGTTTGCGCTGGTGGGTGATCCCGGACCGGACCGCAGTCTCGGCGACTGCGTTGGTGAGATCGGAATCGAAGACCGAACTGGCGTCGCCGACCCGCACGATCGGGCCTGCCCCGATCGGGGAGTCGGGGAAGGCTCGCGACGTCTCGATCGACAGCAGCTTGGCCCGCTTGGGGATGAGGCGGGATTTCGCAGCCGCAATCGCCCCGACGAACCCGACCTCCTCGGCGCGGGTCAAAAGGACTCCAAAGTGGGCGGTCGCCCCCCGTCGGCGGGTGCGGTCGAAGGCAGCCAGAGCCGCGGCTACACCTGCCAGGTCATCGCAGGCGGGCGCTCGCAGCCGGTCTCCGTCGAGGCCGAGATCCGACTCCCGAAACCTCCAGCGGCCGATGTCTCCGGCGAGAAGCTCGGCGGCCCGGGCCAACTCGACCTCGATCGGCCCTCCCGGAATTCCCGACTTGACCCGGCCGGGATGCGACCGGCCGCTGCGGTCGAAGAACTCGACCGCAGCACCCGGGAAGTACTCGGCACGGACACCGCCCCGGAACTCGGCAATCACAAGCCGTCCGGCACTACGAGCGACCACGAACCCGGGGTGGTCCAAGTGGGCGACGGCGAGCATCGGAACCGAACCGGTTTCCGGCGGATCGGGCCGGATGAGCAGGTTCCCGTGCCGGTCCTGCTCGATCTGGATCCCAGAGCGACGCCGCACCCAAGCCGACACGACATCGATGACGATCTGCTCGCGTCCGGGGGCGGTCGGGGTCGAAGTGAGTCGCTGAAGCAATCCCAAGGTCGCCGCCTGCATAGCGGGAGAACCTAATCGTCTGCCCAGACCGGCGAAGACGACGCAGGCTGACTTCGGGCCGCGAGGTAGTCCCCGATGGCAGCGGCTGCCCGGCGCCCGGCGCCCATCGCAGAGATGACGGTCGCACCCCCGGTGACGATGTCCCCGCCGGCAAACACGCCAGGCAGGCTCGTCTGTCCGGTTGTCTCGTCCACCTCCAGGGTTCCGGACTGCGATCGGACGAGTTCGGGGACGGTCGAGGCCAGGAGCGGGTTCGGTGCATTGCCGATGGCAATGATCGCCATGTCGACCGGCTCCTCCCGCACATCTCCTGCGACCGGAACCGGCCGCCGCCGACCCGAGGCGTCCGGCTCACCGAGCTCCATCGTTTGGAAGCGAACGGCGCGCAGTCGGCCTTCGCCGCCCGAGAACTCGAGCGGGGAGACCAGGAACCGAAACCGAACCCCCTCTTCCTCGGCGTGTCGGACCTCCTCCTTGCGAGCGGGTAGCTCCGCCCGGGTCCGGCGGTACCAGATCGAGGCCTCCCGGGCCCCCATTCGCAAGGCGGTGCGAACCCCGTCCATGGCCGTGTTTCCTCCCCCGAACACAGCGACCCGCTTGTCACGGACGTCGAAGACCGGAGTTTGGGAGCCGGGTTCGTGGGCGCGCATCAGGTTGACCCTGGTGAGGAACTCGTTCGCAGAGAAGACTCCGATCAGGTTCTCGCCCGGGATCCCGATGAACCTCGGCAACCCGGCCCCGACTCCGATGAAGACGGCGTCGAAAGCCGAACGGATCGCCGCCAGATCGAGAGTGCGCCCGATCACGACGTTGGTCCGGATCTCGACCCCCATTCGTTCGAGACCCTCGATCTCGTGGTCTACGACCTCGCGTGGCAGGCGGTACTCGGGGATCCCGTAGGCGAGGACCCCTCCGGCGCGATGGAGGGCCTCGAACACGGTGACGGCGTGTCCAGACCGGGCCAGGTCGGCGGCGCAGGCCAGCCCCGCGGGCCCGGATCCCACCACCGCTATCTGGAAACCAGACGGCGCGATCGAAGGCTGCGCAGCCTTGCGACTGTGATCAGCAACGTATCGCTCCAGATGACCGATGGCGATCGGCTTGCCCTTTCTCCCCAGCACACAAGCCCCCTCGCACTGCGACTCCTGCGGGCACACCCGCCCGCAGATCGCAGGGAGGAGATTGTCCTCCGCAATCACGGCCGCCGCACCGTCGACATCCCCGGACGCCAGCCGCTTCAGGAACAAGTCGATCCGCACCCCCACCGGGCAGCCCTCGATGCATGTCGGGCGCTTGCACTCGATGCATCGAGCGGCCTCGAGTTGGGCCAGTTCCCACGAGAAACCGAGATTGACCTCTTCGAAATCCTTCGCTCGAGCGTCGCCGGGACGTTCGAGCATCTCGGTACGCGGCAGGGCCATGCGCTGTTTGATGGTGAGATCCTGGGTCACACCGCAGCCACACAATCGTTCGTTGCCAGGCGCTCGAACTCCCGGTACGCCTGGTTGCGGAGCGCGAGTTGCTCGAAGTCGACGAGGTGCCCGTCGAAATCCGGGCCGTCCACGCAGGCGAACCTCGTGACGCCACCGACCTCTACCCGGCACCCGCCACACATTCCGGTTCCGTCGACCATGATCGGATTGAGACTCACCGTCGTCGGAATGCCGTACGGGCGGGTGGCCTCAGCGACAGCCGCCATCATCGGAATGGGGCCCGCCGCGTAGACCCGATCAGGGGACTCACTCCGGGCGAGGCGGTCGTCGAGGGCGTTCGTGACGAACCCGGCCCGGCCGCGTGACCCGTCATCGGTGCAGACGACCACCTCGACTCCATGGCCGGCGAGGGCATCCGCGAGGAGGACGTGTCCGGCCGTGCGCCCCCCGACGATGGCCGTCGTGGCGACCGGGCGGGACGCCAGCGTTTTCGCCAGTGGATAGATCAACGCGATCCCGACACCCCCGCCGACGAGCACCGCAGACCCCGACGACTGCAGTTCGGAGGGCTTTCCGAGGGGACCGACCAGATCGGCCACCACCTCCCCACGATCGAGGCGGTTGAGTTGTCTCGTCGTGCGCCCCACGGCCTGCACATACAGCGTGATCGTGCCGTTTGCCGCGTCGGTGTCGGCAATGGTGAGGGGGATTCGCTCGGATTCGGGCAGCGGTCGAACGATCACGAACTGGCCGGGGCGATAGGCGGCGGCAACCTCGGGAGCCCGTATCACGATCCGGGCTATGTCAGGGGCGACCTGGTTCTTCTCGAGGATCCGGTTCATGCGGTCCGCACCGGGACAGACCGGAACAGCCGTCGCAGCGTCCATGTCGCCAACCGTGCCTCGATCTCAGACCCGATGCCAGGGCCGAAAGCCCCGGTTGTGGCTGGGCAGGCCCCGAGCCTCCCGATTCAGTCGAACGGCGTCTCGGTGAAGAAGTCGGCCGGACGCTTGGCCGGAGCCGCCGAAGCCGGAGGCGCGATCCCCAGACGTTGTTGAATCGCCACGTATCCACCGGTCTCGAGCTCTTCGGCCAGCTCCGACCCGCCCGAGGCGACGATCCGCCCATCGATCATCACGTGGATTCGGTCCGCCGTCAGATAACGGAGGATGCGGCTGTAGTGGGTGATCATCAGAATCCCGACGTCGGGGCTCCGCATCGCCTCCACCGCCTCGGACACCTGCCGAACGGCGTCGATGTCGAGACCCGAGTCGATCTCGTCCAGCAGCGCCACCTTGGGCTTGAGCACCGCCATCTGGAAGATCTCGGATCGCTTCTTCTCGCCACCGGACAGGTCATCGTTGATCGACCGATCGAGGAAGCGGGCGACGTCGAAGCGGGCGGCCTCGGCCGTCAAGCTACCGGACACATCGATCCCTCGCTCGGCGGCCGCCTCCTCGATCAACATCGACAGCGAGACGCCGGGCACCTCCACCGGATACTGGAATGCCTGCATGAGCCCGAGCCGAGCCCGGTCGTCGACCGGGCGGTCGAGCAACTCGTCATCGCCCAGACGGGCGGAGCCGGTCACCGTGTAGTCGGCCTTCCCCGTGAGAGCGTGTCACAACGTCGACTTGCCCGTCCCGTTTGGTCCCATCACTGCGTGAACTTCGCCGTACGGGACCTCGAGCGTCAAGCCTTTGAGGATCTCGACGCCGCCTACCGCCGCATGCAGATCGTCGATCCGGAGCGCGACCGTCATTGCTTCACCTCCAGGAAGACCTCGCCATCGCGAACACTCGTCGCGTAAGTCGCCACCGGCCTGGTTGCCGGGAGCGTGAGCGCGTCGCCGCTGGACAGGTCGAAGGTCGCCCCGTGCCGCGGGCACTCGACTTCGGTATCGAAGACCTCCCCCTCGGACAGCGATGCCTCGGCGTGACTGCATCGATCGGCCAAGGCGAACACTCCATCGCCGACACGGAAGACCGCGACTTCGACCCCGTTCACTTCCACTTTCAGCCCGCCAACGTCCGGAAGTTCGTCGAAAGCAGCAACTCTGATCTGAGTCATCCCAGCTTGACTCATCCCAGCCGCCCCTCCTCCTGGGCCTGCACGAATCGCCGGTTGACGGCGTCACGCAACGGCCCGCTCAGACCGGGAGTCGGGAGCCGGTCGATCACCTCGGCGAAGAAGCCGCGGATCAGGACTCTCTCGGCCCGCGACTTGGAGATCCCACGGCTCTGGAGGTAGTACAGGTGATCGTCCTCGAGCGGCCCGACCGACGATCCGTGGCCGCAGACGACGTCGTCACACAGGATCTCGAGATTGGGAACCGAATTCGCCTTCGCTCCTGGAGACAGCACAAGGTTGCGATTGGTCTCGAAGGCGCTGGTACGCACGGCGTCTTTCTCGATCCGGAGCAGACCGGTGAACACGGACTGTGCCTCGTCTTCCACCGCCCCCTTGATGAACACGTTGGAGGAGGTGTCCCGGCCGACGTGATCGACGACCACCCGATAGTCGAGCACCTGCGAATGCTCTCCGAACGACAATCCGACGAGTTCGGCCGAACTGCCGTCGCCCACCAGTCGGATGCCCAGATCGAGTCGGGCATAGCGACCACCCAACCCGACCTCACCGAGACGCACGGTTGCATCCCGTCCTGCCTCCACCCTCTGATGCCCCACGACGAGTCCGTCACTCCCCATCAGCTGCGCCGTTGTCAGCCGGAGTTGGGCTCCGGCCTCCGCTTTGACGGAGATATTGGGAGCAAGCGCTGCGCGAGCGCCGACCGGTGAGCGGTACAGAACGACGATGGAAGCCTCAGAAGCCTCCTCTGCTCGGATCGCAATGGATGGGAACCCGATGCTGGACGGCGTCACCTGCTGCACGTCCACCACCAGCGGGTCGGTGCCACCAAAGCCCTTGGGCACCGCGATCGTCACCCCGTCCACCCCAAAGGCGGCGTTGGCAGCGGCGAACTTGTCCAGGCCTGGAGCCACGAGATCGAACTCTGCGTTCGGTGAAACCACCAACCCGGAGTCGACGTCGATTCGGACCGTGCGTCCGTCCACGATCGTGACTCTTCTGCCTGATCCCGAGACACCGGCGACGAAGGGATCGTCCGGCAAGGGGTCTCCCGGGTCGGCCACCAGGGTGTGGTCGTCGAGATCGAAGTCCACCTCGACGTACTTCCAGGCCTCTTCCTTGGGGGTCGGAAGCGAGAGTTGCTGGAACGTGTCGAAGGCCGGGCGTCGCGCGGTGGCGTCGCCGCCGGCGAGCGCATCGAATACATCCTGGCTGAGCGATTTCACGAGAAACTCCGATGAGGTCGAGGCACGATCGTATTAGCACTATCTGGATAGTGGAAATTGATCGTCCGATTCAACGGATGCCGGCGACATGGTCAGCGGAGTGCGCCCACCGTGACGTCGGACGCGGCATTCCAGAGCATCCAGCCGAGCCCCAAGCTCTCGGCGACGTCTATCTGCTCACGGACCTGGCCGGCATCGTACGAGAAGTCCTGCAGCCACGGTCGGACGACCGTGGTCGTCTCCAGTCGGGCGAGACCGTCTTGAAGCGCCTGCGAGACGACCCCACCCGGGAACTCGGACGGATCGTCGTAGGAATACCACCCCGCTCCGTAGTGACTCGGGTAGAGCATCGGCGATACGACATCGAGTTCGGCGGCGATCACGTCCCACTTCTGGCCGATTCCGCCGTCGTCGAGCGCCGTGGTGGTGAAACCGAACACATCGGCCGCCACCGCGCAACCCAGAGGCCGGAGCCGGCTGCGGGCCTCGGCGAGGAACGAGCGAATCGTCTCGACTCTCGACTCCTCGTCCACCGGACCGTCGAACACCGCCTCAGCGGGGTACCCATCCGGGAAGCGGATGTAGTCGAACTGCACCTCGTCGAGACCCAATCCGCAGGCTTCCACGGCCAGCGACAGGGCGTACTCCCGGGCGACCGGGTCGGTCGGATCGAGGAACGACTGCCCGCGTTTCGTGTACACGGCACCGTCGACCGTCACGGCCAGATCCGGCCGCTGGTTGGCGACGATAGGATCCTGGAACGAGACGATTCGCCCGATGAGATACAGCTCTCGCTCCCGGACCGTCCTCGCCAACTCGGCCAGGTCGAACTCCACTGAGACAGCTCCCGAAGTGCGGGCGAGGTCGACCTCGCTGTCGTAGTAGACAACGCCCGCCTCGTCCTTCAGATCGAGCATCACGCCATTGAGCTCCGAACTGTCGGCCAGGTCCAGCATCTGACTCCAGCGCGCTGGATCCCCTGCCACCAAACCTCCGACGTGAGCGGCTTTGATCACGAGTGGCTCGACCCCGATCTCCACCGCTCCGGGGCTTCCGTCCCATTCCCATGCGCCCTCGGTCCAGGCCGGCACGAAGGCCACCACACGCCCGGGCTCGCCACCGACGACCTCGAACTCCCCGCTACGATTGGAGACCGCGGCCGCAGTCCCCGATCTGACGGATACCCCGGCGACCGGGTTGCCTTCGGGGTCGGTCACCCGGCCCGTGAGTACGTATGGCTCGATTTCGACCACGTACTCGCCGGGCCGCGGCTCGAACCACGCAGGTCGGAAGCCCGAGGCCGACAGGTCGAACTGAGGGGTGTTCCCCCTCCAGTCGATCTCGACCCGGCCGGACCCGTCGGTGACCCCGATCACGTCTCCGTCCAGCAGCACCTCGACATCGGTGACCGGATCGCCTGAGTCGTCGACGATGGTCACCGCCGAGCGGGCTGCGCCGAGGGCCACATACCACCCGGCCCAGGCCAACCAGGCGGCCGTGAGCCACAAGACGAGGACTCGCTGTCGTTTCCGGGGCACCCGGGAAGTGTACGAATGACCCTCTACCAGCGAAAACTCGATTGCGAAGCCGCTCCCGCTCTGATAGCTTCGTTCCGCGGCACAGGGGAATCAGCGCTTGGTACAACGGAAGGCGCAACGCTCTAAATCCACCGCAGTCGGCACCGATGCCGTGGGACGCTACCTCGACGATGTGTCCGGGCATCTGCTGCTCACGGCGGAGGACGAAGTTCGGCTCGCACGTTCGATCGAACTCGGCGAGTCTGCTCGAAGCCGCCTCATGGGGGACATCGATCTACCCGTCGACGAGCAGATCCGGCTCCGATCGATGATGCAACAGGGCGAGGAAGCCAAACTCACCTTCATTCGCTCCAACCTGCGGCTGGTGATCTCGATCGCCAAGCGATACACGGGCCGCGGGATGGATCTGCTCGATCTGATCCAGGAAGGGAACCTCGGCCTGATTCGGGCAGTCGAGAAATTCGACTGGCGAAAAGGCTTCAAGTTCTCGACCTATGCCACCTGGTGGATCCGCCAGGCGATCGCAAGGGGGCTCGGCAATCAGTCACGCACCATACGGTTGCCGGTTCACATGGCCGACGTGCTGAGGACGGTCGAGGATGCGCGCCAGGGGCTGGCGGACGAATTCCATCGCTCACCGACTCCCGAAGAACTCTCGATGTTCACGGGGATCCCGATCGAACGCGTTCGCGCGGTCTGTGAGGCACCCACCGACACCGTTTCTCTCGACAAGCCGGTCGGCGATGACGGCGAGAGCGAATTGCACGAGTTCGTCGTCGATATCCGGGCAGACGACCCGTTCGTCGAGGTGGTCGAACGCGCCCGGAACGACGAGATCCGACGGGCGATCGAAACCCTCGATATGCCGGAGCGAGTGGTGCTGACACTTCGGTTCGGGCTCAACGGCGATGAGCCATGGACCCTGTCTGCGGTGGGGGATTATCTCGGGCTCACACGGGAGAGGATCCGTCAGATCGAGAATCGCGGATTGGCCCGACTTCGCCACCCGACGTCGGGCTTCGACCTCGAATCCCTTCTCTGATCGCCCGACCGCGGTACATTGCCCGGATGGACGACGCCTTGGTTCAGGTCATTCTCCGCATCGGAGCGCTCGGCGCGGTCACCGGACTGGTGGGCGGATTGCTTGCTTCGAGCCGCGCCAACCTCATGGGATCGATCGTCATGGGGGTCCTCGGCTCTCTGTCGATTGCCGCCATCATGCGGTTCGTCCCCGGTGTCACGCCGATCTTCGAAGCAGGCGAAGGCTTCAGCTACCTGTACGGCGGGCTGGGGGGATTGCTGCTCGGCTTCGTCGTCTCGGCCTCCAACAAGTAGCCGACCGCGGCGGATCAGCCGACGGCACCCGCCTCGGCCATGTTGAGCTCGATGAGCCGGTTCATCTCCACCGCGTACTCCATCGGTAGTTCGCGCACGATCGGCTCGATGAAGCCGGCCACGACCATGGACGTCGCCTGCTCCTCGGTGAGCCCCCGACTCATCAGGTAGAACAACTGGGCGTCGCCCACCTTTGACACCGTGGCCTCATGCCCGATTTCGGCGTCGTTCTCTTCGATCTCCATGTACGGATACGTGTCAGATCGAGAGTGCTCGTCGAGTATCAGCGCATCACAGCGCACGAAGCTCTTGGCGTTCTCGGCGCCCGGCTCGACCCTCACCAGACCACGATATCCAGCCCTACCGCCACCCTTGGAGATCGACTTGGAGACGATCGTCGAGGTGGTGTTCGGGGCGACGTGGACGATCTTGGCTCCGGCGTCCTGATGCTGGCCTTCGCCTGCGAACGCGATCGAGAGCACCTCGCCGTGCGCCCCAGGCTCCATCAGCCAGACGGCGGGGTATTTCATCGTGAGCTTGGACCCCAGAGTCCCGTCGATCCACTCCATGGTGGCGTCGGCATAGGCGGCGGCCCGCTTGGTCACCAGGTTGTACACGTTGTTCGACCAGTTCTGGATCGTCGTGTACCGGCAGCGGCCGCCGCGCTTGACCACGATCTCGACGACGGCGGAGTGCAACGAGTCCGTGCTCCAGATCGGGGCAGAGCACCCTTCGACGTAATGACAGAAAGCGCCTTCGTCGACGATGATCAGGGTCCGCTCGAACTGGCCCATGTTCTCGGCATTGATGCGGAAGTAGGCCTGGAGCGGCTGGTCGAGATGAACGCCCGGCGGCACGTAGATGAACGACCCGCCCGACCACACGGCCGAGTTCAACGCGGCGAACTTGTTGTCGTTGGGCGGGATGATCGTCCCCATGTACTGCTGAACGATGTCCGGGTACTCGCGCACGGCCGTGTCCCTGTCACAGAACAGGACGCCCTTCTCCTCGAGGTCCTCCCGGTTCCGGTGGTACACCACCTCCGACTCGTACTGCGCGGT
>JBFHRE010000065.1:0-14277 GCA_041591895.1 Acidimicrobiia bacterium | reverse complement strand
GTCGGCATCGTTCTCCTCACCTGCCCGCTGCTGGGCTTGGGTGGCGGTCTCCGTCAGTTTCGTGAGCAGTCCGTTGTTGCGGGCGATCTCCGTGAGTTCGAGGGCGTGGCCGGCCACTTCCCAGGGATCGCCGGACGTGGAGGCCTCGACGAGGACGTCAGACGCTTCGGCGAGTGCTACGGCTGCTCGGGCATGCAAGCGTCGCTCCAGAGGCTCGCGCTCGCTGTAGCCACCGCATACCAGGAAACACGCAAGGGCGAACTGGGCGAGCGGTCCGGCGTCCCGCGTCGCTGCTGGGTACGAAGCTCGGTAGAGATCGGTGAGGACCGAGCGGGCGCCGGGATAGGTGCCGAGGTTCTGGCGCTCTTGGCGGGCGTCCTCCAGGGTGAAGAAGAGGGCTTCGGTGACGGCCCCGCCACACTCGGCGATCGCGGTCAGGAGGTCGACCGGCTCTTCGCTGGGGGTTCCTGCGATCGGCCATCCGCTTGGCACCGCTCGCTTCTCCTCCAGGTCGGTCGCCACGAGATGAACCACTTCGTGGAGCGCCGAGGCAATTGCGACTTCGTCGGCGGTCACCGGAGCGTTGCGGGTGTACGCCGCCTGGAAGAGCCTCGGATCGCACACCACTTCGTCCTTGGACGCTGCCGGCTCCGAGCCGAGGGTGACCCGAAGACGGTCGTTTCCCGATAGTGAGCGGGCGAAGCGGGTGATGGCCGGCGCCACCCTGCGGTAGCGCGCCACCACGGTCTCGATCGCGTTGTCGCGAGGATCGAGGACTTCCCTCAACACAGTCTGATTTCGGGCGCGCATGAACGAGCATTGTCTCACGCATGTCAAGGCCTTCGGCCTCGACGTCCCCAGTCGCCAGTCTCCGGTCTCCAGCCTGCCCCCTCCGGCCCCCAATCAATCTTCTTGGGCGCCACCTCCCCCAACACTCGCTCCGCTCGCTGGGGGAGGAGACGGAACCACCGCAGCTGGGGACCGCAGCCGGTGGCTGGTAGCTGGTAGCTGGCAGCTGGCGGCCGGGAGACCGGCTCTAGCCGCCGATCGTGACAGTGACGTCGGTATACCCGAGTCCTTCGAGGAGCTCGGTTATCACCACGATCGCCCGGTCTTCTGCCAGTTGGAGGATGCCCTCGTCGAGCGCCTGTCCGACCAGGACCTCTTCGGCCGCGAGTCGGGCCGAACGTTCGAGGTCGATGTTGCCCTTCGTGAAGATGCCGGTGTCGCGGTCGAACACCGATGTCGCCTCGTTGTCGACAGCGATGTTCGTGATCTCGGGCGGAGGAAGGATGATTCGCACCCGACCGGTCTGGCGGTCGGCGGAGATCGCGTCGTCCTCGAGTTTGGCGAGATCGATGCCCGCCTCGATCCGGGCAACCGCGAACATCGCGATCCGGTCACCGGTGGCCCAGTTCAGCCAGCCTCGATCGTCGCCTTTTTCGATGGTCGTGTACTGCACCATCTCGACGGTGCTCAATTCCGATATGGCCCGAATGGTCTGAACGGTGACGGGCCCGACGTTCGTGAACTCCCCTTCGCCGAGGATCTCGTCACGGACCGAGGAGAGGCCGTCCGACACTTCGGCGGCGGCACGCAGGCCCCTTCCAGCGGTATAGGCCGCCATCACGACGGCTACCAGGAGGGCGGCTCCCGCCGCGCCCAGCGCTATCCAACCGGCCTTCTTCATCGGATCAGCGTAGGCGCCCGGCCGGTCGTACCATGCCCCCGGATGCACTATGACCTGACCACTCTGCCCAACGGGCTCAGAGTCCTGACAGAGACGATGCCAGGGATCCGTTCGGTGGCCATCGGCGCCTGGGTGGACACCGGGACCCGCGACGAGACCGAACGGGAGGCCGGAGCCTCCCACTTCCTGGAACACTTGCTGTTCAAGGGATCCGACCGTCTGACGGCGCGGGAGATCTCCGAGCGATTCGACGCCATGGGCGCCGAGGCCAACGCGTTCACCTCGAAAGACCACACATGCTTTTGGGCGAGGCTGCTCGACGATGACCTGCCCGAGGGCCTCGAGATTCTGGCCGAGATGCTCCAGCGACCTGCGTTTCGGGAACGGGAGATCGATTCCGAGCGCCAGGTCGTGATCGAGGAGATCAACGAGGCGGAGGACGACCACGGCGATCGGGTCTTCGAGCGGTTCACCGAATCGGTGTTTGCCGGTCATCCGCTCGAGCGACCCGTGCTCGGAAGCCGCGAATCGATCCGGTCGATGACGCCAGACGACATCTCCGGGTATTGGGGGCGCCGATACGGGGCAGGCTCCACGGTCGTGGCCTTGACGGGATCGGTCGAACACCCCGATGCCGTGAAGATGATCGAAGGGCTGTTCGGTGATTGGAATGGATCGCTGCCGGACCACGAGCACGCCCCGATACCACACCGCTCGGCAACCTCAGTGCTGGCGCGGCCGACCGAGCAGGCGCACCTCGTTTTGGGCGGGCTGGGTCTCGACCGGGCCGACCCGCGCCGGTGGCCGTTCGAGGTTCTGAACCTGATCCTCGGCGGAGGAATGTCGTCCCGACTGTTCACCACGATCAGGGAGGAACGAGGTCTGGTGTACTCGGTCCAGTCCTTCCGGATGGCATTCGCCGACGCCGGCGCCTGGGGCGTGTACGCCGCGACCACTCCCGACAATGCCCCCGAGGTGATCGAACTGGTGGAGCATGAGATCGAAGCCGTGGTTGCCGACGGAGTCAGCACCGCGGAACTCGACCGTGCCAAAGGAGCCATGCGCGGGTCGCTCGCCCTGGCCATGGAAGACGCCAACAGTCGGATGGTCCGGCTCGGTCGTGACGAGATGGTCGGCGCTCCGCATCTGTCGATCGACGAGAGAATCTCACGTATCGATGCCGTGACCCTCGACGAGGTGAAGGAGGTGGCGGGACAGATCCTGACCGCCCCTCGCGTGCTCTCGGTGGTGGGGCCCTATGACGAGGATGAGCCGGCGACATGGCTGTGAAGGTCGGCATCTCCGGGGCTGCCGGGAGGATGGGCAGTCTGGTGGTCGACGCGGTCGTCCGGACAGAAGATCTCGAGCCGGCCTGGCTGTTCGATCCCCATCATGACGGCGCCTCAGTGGCCGGCCTCAGCGTCACCGGTGACCGTGATTCTCTGGACGAGGTGGACGTCGTAGTCGAGTTCACCCGGCCCGACGTCGTGCTCGAGAACCTGGCGGAGTGGCGTCGACGGGGCGCCCATGCAGTCGTCGGTACCTCGGGATTCGATGCCGCGCGGGTGGCGGAAGTGCGGACGATGTGGGGCGACGGGCCGGGGAATTGCCTCATCGTGCCCAACTTCTCCATTGGCGCCGTGCTGATGATGCGATTCGCGGAGAAAGCTGCTCACTACCTGTCGGCAGCTGAGATCATCGAGATGCACCACGCCGGAAAAATCGACTCTCCATCCGGTACCGCCCAGTCGACCGCCGAGCGCATGTCCCTGGCGCGTGAGTCGACTCCAACATCGTCGGACGCGGATCCTGCTCGGGGCTTGTCGGTGGGTGGAACCCAGATCCACTCGGTGCGGTTACCCGGTCTGCTGGCGCATCAAGCGGTCATGTTCGGATCCGACGGGGAAGTCTTGACCATCCGTCACGACACGACGGATCGCAAGTCGTTCATGACCGGCGTGCTCGTGGCGATCCGGGGTGTCGGCGCGCTGGCGCCGGTTTCCGTGGGTCTCGACCAGTTGCTGGTCTGACTTTCCAGTCAGATCCGTTCGATCGCCTGAGAGACCACCACGCCGAAGACGATTGCGACGCCGATCGTCATCGCCAGCAGCCTCCCGAGTGACCGGCCCTTCTCCGAGGCGCGTGCAACCAGACCCGCTGCCACCAACCAGACGATCACGTCGCTGAACGGAGCGAGCGGCAGCTGACCGACCAGCGCCGAAAACACGCCTGAGATGGGTGCGCCTGCGACGTAGAGAGCGAGTCCGACCCGCTCGGCCACGACGCCGGGGGCGTCGGAGAGGGCCAACGACAGACCGACAGAAACCGCTAGGACCGCGAACCCCACGAGCGCCCCGAGGGCGATGGCGAATGGCTTGCAGCCGATTCCGGCGTCCGCGCCGGAAGCCGCCGGTTCAGGACTCGTTGACGGTGACGGATTGGATGACACAATCCTGGGTGGGGCGGTCGCCCCGATCCGTTGGCACCGCAGCGATGGCATCGACCGCCTCCATGCCGCCGGTGACCTCACCAAAGATCGAGTACTGGTGGGGAAGCCGGACGTCGTCGAGGCAGATGAAGAACTGAGAGCCATTGGTGTTCGGCCCGGCGTTGGCCATCGCTACCCGACCACGTCGGTAGCGGCCGTCGCCTTCGAGTTCGTCACGAAAGCGATATCCGGGTCCGCCGGTTCCGGTCCCGGTCGGATCGCCGCCCTGGGCCACGAAACCGGGGATCACACGATGGAAGATCACGCCGTCGTAGAAACCCTCGTTGGCCAGAAACACGAAGTTGTTCACCGTCTGGGGCGCCTCTTCGACGAACAGCTTCATCTCGATGGCGCCGTGATTGGTGGCGATAGTGGCCGAGTAGGACTTCGAGAGATCGACGGTGAGTTCGGGAGGACTGCTCCACTGCTTGGACATGAGGGCCTTTCGATGCGAGGCCCGAACCGTAGACGAGCCTGCGAGAAACCGGCTACCTGCCGCCGGCTTCCAGCTGCCAGCCGCCAGCTCTTAGATGGGGACCGGGGTGGTCGGGTCGGCCTGTCCTTGAGCGGCCGGGAGACGACACCTGGTCTGCCGTCAGGGCCGGGCGGGGGCTTGGGGGTCGCCCCCCAAAGATCAAGGGCCGACCTAGAACAGCGCGCTGGCCAGTCGCCGGCGATAGGTCGTGGTCAGGGGGTCTTCGGGTCCCAGCAATTCGAACAGGTCCAACATCACCAGTCGTGCCCCGTCGGAATACTGCTCGTCACGGAGCGCGACCAGGTCCAGCAAGACCTCGAATGCTTCCTGGTAGCGCCCGTTGGCGGCTACTGCCTTGGCGTAGTCGAGTCGCGCCTCCGGGGCGTCGGGCGGCTCGGCCGGAAGGTCAGATTCCAGGTCCGACGCCGTGAGCCTGGCCGTGGCCTGGAGCCTGCGCACATCCTCGGTCGGGGCGAGCCTCGAGAGCACGTCGAGGCAGCCGGGTCCATCGTCGCGTTCGAGGAGCATTCCGGCCAGGCCCAGGCCTGCGATCTGGTGGGACGGATCTGTGGCGAGAACCGTCCGGAAGGCCGCCTCGGCGCGGTCGTCCTCGCCCTGCTCCCAGAGCATCTCGCCTTCGGCGGCGAGCATGTCGAGTTCGGACGGCACCACACGTTCGATGAACTGGCGGATCTGTGGTTCCGGGACTGCCCCGGTGAACCGGTCGACCGGCCGGCCGTCCTTGAAGGCGACCACTGTCGGAATGCCCTGGACTTGAAACTCCATCGCCAGCTGCTGGTTGGCGTCGACGTCGATCTTTGCAAGCTCCCAGGCCCCACCGCCTTCGGTGGCCAACCGTTCGAGTGTGGGGCCGAGCACCTTGCACGGTCCGCACCACTCGGCCCAGAAGTCGACCACCACTGGCACCTCGAAGGAACGGCGCAACACCTCGTGTTCGAAGGCGGCGGCGTCCACGTTCTTGACAGCGTTCATGGTTGAGAAGGGTAGGCCGTCGAAGTCATTACGTCGTCACACGGAGATCGTGTCACCATCGCCAGGGGTCAGCACCGTCGCACCGAGATCGGCCGCCCCTCCGGCCAGCCCGGCGGCCGCTTCGGGATCGCCATGGACCGCCACGATCGTCTGCGGGCGGCTCGGCATGGCCGCCAGCCAGTCGACGAGTTCAGACCGGTCGGCATGGACCGAGAAGGCCGGCAGCGAATGGACCTCGGCTCGCACCGGGACATCGGCACCGTGGATACGAACGTGCTCGGCACCATCCCGGAGCGAGGCTCCACGGGTCCCGCCCGCCTGATAACCCACGAGAATCACTGCGGAGCGTGGATCGGGTAGGCACCGGGCCAGATGGTGCAGGACCCGGCCACCGGTCGCCATCCCGGAAGCCGAGATCACGATCAACGGCGGACGGACTCGGTTGATCGCCTTCGACTCGTCCACGGATTCGACGATTCTCAGATCGCCTGGATCGAGGACCTCGGGACGGCCCCGTACGTCCTCCCGGATGTCGTAGTGGTGCTCGACGATCGCCCGTGCGTAGAACCCGAGTGCGGCGCGGGCCATGGGGGAGTCGAGATACACCGGAATGTGGGGTATTCGGCCGGATCTGGCCAGCGCAGCGAGCGAATGGAGGATCACCTCGGTGCGATCGATCGCGAATGCAGGGATCACGACCGTTCCCCCACGTTCGGCCGTCTGCCGGATCACTTCCCCGAGTTCGTCGGTGGCGTCTTCCTCGAGGTGCTCGGTGTCACCGTAGGTCGACTCCACCACCACGGTGTCCGCCGACAGGGGCGGTTCGGGCGGGGCGAGGATTGGATGAAACGGCCTCCCCAGGTCGCCGGAGAACATCACCGACATCCCATCGGCCTCCAGCCTGGCCGCGGCGGAACCGAGGATGTGACCGGCGCGTCGGAGCGTGAGCTGGACCCCGGGGGCAATCTCGGTCGGTCGCTCCCATTCGGTGGTGCGGAATCGGGTCGCCGCCGCCTCGGCGTCGCGTTCGGTGTAGAGCGGAAGCGCGGGCCGGTGCTTGGAGTAGCCCTTGCGGTTCGCTCGCTCGGCGTCTTCCTCCTGTATACGGCCCGAATCCGACATCACGACCTCGGCCATGCGGCCCGTGGACTCGCTGGCCCAGACCGCTCCGCCGAACCCGTCGCGCACGACGACGGGGACGAAGCCGACATGGTCGAGATGGGCGTGGGTGACCACGATGGCGTCCAGACTCGAGGGCTCGACTGGCAGTTGTCGCCAGTTCCGTTCCCTCAGCTCCTTCGGGCCCTGAAACAAACCGCAATCGACCAGGATCCGCGCACGGTCGGTCTCCACCAGGAATTTGCTTCCGGTGACGGTGCCTGCGGCACCGAGGAAAGTGATCCGACTCGACACGGATGCCATCGTACGGACGACGCCGGTCGGAACCGGGCATGGGTGCGGTTAGCATCGGGTCCGATGCACGAACATGCAGACGGCCGCCCGTTCGGCGAGGTCCTCACCGCCATGATCACTCCATTCGCGGACGACGGGACCGTCGACCTGGATCGGGCCGAGCGACTGGCTCGGTACCTCATCGACTCCGGGTCCGATGGGTTGCTCGTGGCCGGAACCACCGGAGAGTCACCGACATTGTCCCTCGACGAGAAGCTCGCCCTGTTCGAGCGGGTGTCGAAGGCGGCGGCCGGCGAAGCCATGGTGCTGGCCGGTACCTCGACTTATGACACCCGGGAGTCGGTAGAACTGACCCGAAACGCGTCCCACACCGGTGTGGATGGGATCCTGGCTGTGACGCCGTACTACTCGAAGCCCGAACAGGCGGGTCTGGTGGCGCATTTCAATGCGATTGCCGACGCCACCGATCTGCCGGTGATGCTCTACAACATCCCCGGCCGTACCGGCCGCAGGATCGAGGTCGCGACTCTCGCCGAGCTGGCAGCCCACCCCCGGATCCAGGGCGTCAAAGACGCGGTGATGGACATCGACTTCACGTCCGAAACGGTGCGGGCGGTGCCGCAGCTGGCGGTCTACTCAGGTCAGGACTCCTACACCCTCCCGATGATGTCGGTCGGGGCGGTCGGTGTCGTGAGTGTCATCTCGCATCTCGCCGGTCGTCAGGTCACGGAGATGGTGAAGTCGGCGAATCGGGGCGATTTCGTCACCGCTCGGGCGCTGCACACGGCGCTCCTGCCGCTGTGCTGGGCTTGCTTCCTCGAATCGAACCCGGCGCCTGTCAGGTCGGCGATGTCGAAGTTCTGGGAGCCGGTTGGTGACCCGCGGCTCCCGGTGGTGCCGGCCAAGCAATCCACGGTCGATGCAATCGGGGCGGCTTTGGAGCGGTTGACGCATAGATGAGCGTTCGTGTCACATTCCTTGGTGGGCTGGGTGAGATCGGCCGCAACTGCGCCGCGATCGAAATCGACGGTCGCATCTGCCTCGTAGACGTCGGACTCATGTTTCCCGAGGAAGACATGCTCGGGGTGGATCTGGTCTTTCCCGACTGGGGGTGGCTGACAAAGCGCCGCGAAGATGTGGACTGTGTGATCCTCACTCACGGCCACGAGGACCACATCGGAGCGCTCGCCTACTTCCTGCGTGACATCAACGTCCCTGTCTACGGCACCAAGCTGACGCTCGAGATCGCCCGGGGCCGGATCGAAGAGTTGGGAGTGGATGCCCAACTGCATCCGCTCAAGACCCACAAGTGGAAGAAGCACGGTCCGTTCAACTTCCTGATGGTGCCGGTCAGCCACTCTGTGCCCGACGCATGCGCAATCGCCTTCGACACGCCCGAGGGGATCGTGCTGCACTCGGGTGACTTCAAGCTCGACCCCACACCGATCGACGGCAAGCCGACCGATCTGCCGACGTTCGCCGAGCTCGGTCGTCGAGGTGTGCGCCTGCTCCTCGCCGATTCGACCAACGCCGAGAATCCGGGGTTCGTGCCCTCGGAGCGCTCACTCGCCGAGCCGATCAAGGACATCGTGCAAGACGCCCCGGGCCGTGTGATCGCCGCCTGTTTCTCCTCCCATCTCCACCGGGTTCAGCAGATCTTCGACGCCGGCGTCGCCTCCGGCCGCAAGGTTGCGTTCTTCGGGCGGTCGATGCAGAAGAACACGGAGGTCGGTCGTGACCTGGGGAAGATCTCGGTCGGCAAGGGCAACCTCCTCGACATCGAGGAACTCGTCAAGCTGCCTCCGGGACAGCAGATGCTGATCACCACCGGGAGTCAGGGCGAGCCGTTTGCGGCGTTGTCCCTCATGGCTCAGGGGCGTCACAAGTTCGTCAAGCTCGAAGAAGACGACACCATCCTCATCTCGGCGACCCCGATCCCCGGAAATGAGACCGCGGTGAGCCGGGTGATCAGTCGCCTGATCAAGACCGGGGCGCAGGTCTATCACGGGCGAAATGCCAACGTCCACGTCTCGGGTCACGCCAACCGCGACGAGTTGCTGACGTACCTCAACGTCGTCCGACCGCAGGCCTTCGTGCCGGTCCATGGTGAATACCGGCACCTCCATGCCCACGCCGGACTGGCACGCGCGATGGGCGTCCCTTGGGTAGACGTTCTCGAAGACGGTGATGCCGTGGTCATCGACGGGAAAGAGACTCGAACCGAGCGGCGGGCCGTGGAGGCGGGATACGTCTATCTGGACGGGTCGAGTGTCGGGGACGTGAAGCGGGCGGTGCTGCGGGATCGAAGCCACCTGGCCGACGAGGGCGTGGTGGTTGTGACCGTGGCGGTCAACCACCAGACCGGCGAAATCGTCTTCGGTCCGAGCCTCGACAGCCACGGCCTCATGGACGACCCCGAGGCGATCCTCGCCAAGGCGGCCGAAGCGGTGAGAACCGCCGTGGAGGATCGGGCCGGCAACGGCGGGTACGACAATGCCTCGATGCAACAGGCGGTCCGCCAGGCGGCGGCCACGGTGATCCGGGGCGAGACGTCCCGCAAACCGGTGATCCTGCCGGTGGTGCTGGACCTGTAGGCGTCGCTTTCAGCGACGGCTTCCGGCTACCGGCTTCCGGCTCTCAGCCGGTGGGGGGGCATAAAAGCTGCGACTGGTGGCTGGCGACTGGTGGCTGGCGACTGGTGGCTGGCAGCTGGCGGCCGGCGGCCCGTGTGGCGTCGCAAGTCACCCGTTGGTCAACCGTCCAGCGCGTTCACCTCCACCATCACCTCCTCCAGCGACTTTCGCTTCAGATCGGGGACCTCGCAGTCGTCGGCCGGGTAGCCGATCGGGAACAGGCAGAACGGGCGCTCGTTCTCGGGCCGCCCAAGGACCGCCGTCAGGAACGCCATGGGGGAGGGGGTGTGGGTGAGCGTCGCCAGACCGGCATGGTGGAGTGCGGCGATGAACATCCCCGCCGCGATCCCCACCGACTCCTTGACGTAGAAATTGTGGCGGTGGGACCCGTTCGGTTCGACCCCATACCGTTGCTCGAACAAGACGACGATCCAGGGAGCGGTTTCGAGAAACGGTTTCCGCCAATCCGTTCCGAGCGGTTCCAGTGCCTCACGCCAGTGCGGGGGGAGGCGTCCGCCTTCGTAGTTCTCCCGCTCTTCCTCTTCGGCCGCCAGTCGGATCCGGCGCTTGATGTCGGGATCGCCCGTGACCACAAAGGTCCAGGGTTGCCGGTGGGCACCTGACGGGGCGGTAGAGGCGGTCTGGATCGCGAGTTCGATCAATTGCCTCGGAACCGTCTCGTCCGAGAAGTGGCGGACGCTTCTCCGCCCGTCCATCTCGCCGTACAAGGTCGCAGCCCGTTCCAGGCTCTCACCAACCGCAAGGCGGGCAGGACGGTACGGAATCATGGCTGCCATCAGGCGAGCCTACGTCATCCATGCGAGATGCCAACGCCCACTGAATCGTTTACCGATGGCGGGCAACCGAGTACCGTTTCCGAGCACATGGCAACCAAGACACCGGCCCGCCGTGGGCAAAACGGGCGGAAGCGGGTGTCGAACAAGAACGGACGCGCCAAGGCGACCCGTACCCAGCGCTCGGGGACGGCTCGCAAGCAGCCGGCCAAGTCCCAGCCCCGTTACGGGGGTCCCGTCGACGCGTGGCTCAATTTCAGGGAGTTCCTGCGCGAACGCCTCGGGCGCCAGGCCGACGACGTGTGGGGCCTCGTCCTGGTGGTGCTGGCGATCATCGTCAGCCTGTCCTTCTTCGGTCAGGCGGGACCGTTGGGCCGGTTCATCGACTCCGGCCTTCGCCTCTTGTTCGGACTGTGGGCGTTCGCGCTTCCGCCAATCCTGATCGGAGTCGGATTGGTGACCGCCCTCGGACGCCGTCCGGACGGACCCGGGCGATTGGCCGGAGGCTCGGCGGCGGTGTTCATCGGCAGCCTTTCGTTGTTTCACCTCCTGACCGGCGCGGTGTCGCTGGCCGGCAACCTCGACCTCGTCCGGCAGCGGGGCGGTGCGGTCGGCTCGCTGCTCGCGTTTCCTCTGCGCCGGATCCTCGGCACCTGGGGCGCCTTCGTGATCCTCGCCGCCGTGATCTGCGCCGGAGTGATGATCGTCACCCGGGCATCGTCCCGCGAGCTGCTGACGGCGGCCGGCGAGATCTTCAAAGGCATGCGCACGATGGCCCGATCGACCCGCACCGCGACGGGCCGGGTCGCGGTTCGTCCTGCCCCGGCCGATCGACCTCGGGCCCGTCACGCCGTGGCCAAGCCGCCGGTCCAGAAACGACAGAAGAAGGAACGGCCTGCCGCTGCCGGCCCTGCAGCGGTGCCCGCCCCCGAGTCGCCGCGCCCGGTGCCGAAGTCAGGCGCCGGGTACCAGTTGCCGCCGCTCGACATCCTCGGCGTCGGTGGGGGAGAGGAGACCAACCGCCGCAGTCTCGAGCAAACCGCCGCCGAGCTGTCGGACACCCTCCGCCAACACGGGGTCGATGCCACGCTGACCACCATCGTGCCAGGACCGACCGTCACCCGCTACGAGGTCGAACTGGCGCCCGGGGTGAAGGTCAATCGTGTCCAGAACCTGAGCCATGACATCGCCTATGCCCTTGCCACGCCGGATGTGCGGCTGTTGGTGCCCATCCCCGGCAAGAGCGCCATCGGGGTCGAAGTGCCGAACAAGAAGCGGCGCCTGGTCAGCCTGGGTGACATCCTCCGAACCCAGGACGCCCGTCAGAACCCGGATCCGCTGGCCGTCGGTCTCGGGATGGACATCAACGGCAATGCCAAGTTGCTCAACCTCGCCGAGCTTCCCCACGTCCTGATCGCCGGCGCCACCGGCGCGGGAAAGAGCTCCTGCATCAACTCGATCGTCACTTCGCTGTTGATGAGGGCACACCCCGATGACGTCCGGCTCATCATGGTCGACCCCAAGCGGGTGGAGCTGGGTCAGTACAACGGGGTGCCCCACCTGCTCACCCGGGTCATCACCAATCCCAAGAAGGCCAACGACGCCCTCAAGTGGGCCGTGGCCGAGATGGACCGCCGCTACGACCTGCTGGCCGACGCCAAGGTCAGGGACATCACCGGGTACCGGGAGAAGCTGGATGCGGGCGGTCTCGACCCGGAGTCATTCGACCGGTTCCCGTTCATCGTCGTCATCGTCGACGAGCTCAACGACTTGATGATGGTCGCTGGGCGCGAGGTCGAGGACTCCATCGTCCGCATCGCCCAGATGGCCCGAGCCGTGGGGATCCACCTCGTGCTCGCCACCCAGCGGCCGTCGGTGAACGTGATCACCGGCGTGATCAAGGCCAACATTCCGTCCCGTTTGGCGTTCAGCGTTGCGTCCCAGACCGACAGCCGGGTGATCATCGACTCGGCCGGGGCCGAGAAGCTGGTCGGTATGGGTGACATGCTCGTGATCACTGCCAAGGAGCCTCGGCCGCAGCGGATCCAGGGATCCTGGGTGCGGGAACAGGAGATCCACGCCGTGGTCGACTGGGTGAAGGCTCAGCAGGAGGCCGAATACCAGGACCAGGTGGTCGAGGCAGCCGCAGCCGCCGCAGCCCAGAAGGCGGCGGACGAGGGGGACGACGAGGACGACATGCTGATGCGTCAGGCGATGGACCTGGTGGTGCGCTCCCAACTCGGCTCGACGTCGATGCTCCAACGCAAGCTCCGGATCGGGTTTGCCCGGGCAGGTCGGGTGATGGACATCCTCGAGAGCCGGGGAGTGGTCGGGCCGTCGCAGGGATCGAAGGCCCGCGAGGTCCTCATGACCGAGGAGGAACTCGACCTGATGCTCGAGGCTGAGTCGACCCAGGTCTGATTCGGGACACCCTCTCCGGTCGCAGACGCCGTCCCGCCAACTAGCCTCCCGCCGGTGCGCCAGAACCTCACGCCTTCGGGAGACCTGACCGGAGAGGCTCCCATGGACCTCGACATGACCCAACGCCTGTACCGGGCGATGGTCTATGCCCGCACCTACGACCGCAAGGCCACGGCCCTCCAGAAGCAGGGCCGGCTGGCCACCTATGCCCCGTTCGAAGGGCAGGAGGCGGCCCAGGTCGGGAGTGCCGCTGCCCTCCACGCCGACGACTGGATGGTGGCCACCTACCGGGACGCGGCGGCGATGTGGATGCAGGGCTATCCGATGGAACTGTTGTTCGCCGGTCGCACCGGCCACGAAAGGGGTGGACATCCTCCCGACCATGTCCACATTCTGCCTCCTTCGATCACCGTGGGCGGCCACATGGTCCACGCCGTGGGTCTGGCCTGGGCAGAGAAGCTGCAGGGATCGGACCGGATCGCCATCACCTATTTCGGCGACGGCGCCACCTCCGAGGGCGATTTCCACGAGGCGATGAACTTCGCCTCCGTATTCGAGGTCGGCACCGTCTTCTTCTGCCAGAACAATGGATGGGCGATCTCGATGCCTCGAAGCATGCAGACCGCCTCTGAGACCATCGCCCAAAAGGCCGTCGCGTATGGCATGCCCGGGATCCAGGTGGACGGCAACGATCTCTTCGCCGTCTACGACGCCACCCGCGAGGCGGTCGAACGGGCCCGCAACGGAGCAGGCCCGACCCTCGTCGAAGCTGTGACATACCGCATCGGACCACACACCACGGCCGACGATCCCGGCCGGTACCGGGACGCGGATGAGGCGACCGCATGGATGTCGAAGGACCCGATCGAACGCGTGCGCCGGTACCTGTCCGATTGGAACCGCTGGGAACCGGAGATGCAGGAGGAGGTCGAGGACCGCGCCTCACGTGACATCGAGCGGGCGGTGGAACTCGCCGAAGGGCTCTCCGATCCCCAGCCTGCCGACCTCTTTCGATGGATGTTCGAGACGCCCCCTTCGCATCTGCTGGTCCAGATGGAAGAGGCACAGCGGGAAGCGGACGCCGGGGAGGGCCTGTAATGGCGACGATGACCATCGCCCAGGCTCTCAATCACGCGCTGGAGGCCGCGCTCAGTGTCGACCCGACGGTGATGGTGGTCGGAGAAGACGTCGCCCGGACCGGCGGAGTGTTCCGGATCACGGATGGCCTGCTGGAGAAGTTCGGGCCTGATCGTGTCGTGGACACGCCGGTGGCCGAATCGGCGATTGCCGGAGTCGGCCTCGGCCTTGCGGTCGGCGGGATGAAGCCGGTGCTGGAGATGCAGTTCATGGGCTTCTCCTATCCGGCATTC
>JBFHRE010000064.1:0-14492 GCA_041591895.1 Acidimicrobiia bacterium | reverse complement strand
CCCGCCGACCACCCGGATCTCTACGGGAGAAAGCCGTTTCAATTCGGCGGTCACCGCAGTCGGGATGGCTGAATGGCGGACGAGAAGCAGGGGCGCGGAGTCTTGGGCCGCGATCGGACCTGCCGCCAGCGCATCTGGGAAATGCTCTCCGCTGGCCACATAGACGATCGTGGCCGACTTCACGAACTTCGAGACCAGGAGCGCCGAAGTGTCGTAGCGGTTGGCACCTCCATACCGGGGGAGGTACGGATTGAGTTCGGGGATGAGATCCAGGTCGCTGTCGTCGGGGCAGCTCCAAGCCGGATCCCGGAACCACTGAGACAGGCTGCCCGACCCCATGGATCCTCCCAGCCAGGTGGTGAGCGTTCCGTCGGTCGAAAGGGCCCAGAGATCCGCACGTCCGTCCCCGTCGAGCTCGCCGGCCTGGACCTCGATCGGATCCGCCGGAAGTCCCAGGGTGTTGGATTGTTCGAGTGTGGTGAAGTCGGCCGCTCCGTCGGCGATGGCTATCAGCAGGTTGCTCGCAGAGCGTCGGGCGATGACCAGGTCTGCTGCGCCGTCGTGGTCTCGGTCAAGGATCGTGGGCCACCACGGGAGAACGGAGGTGTTTACGGGTGCGTAGGTGGACAGGATTCTGTCTTCGAAGCCCGAGGCGCCGGAGAACACCTCTACGGTCGTGGTCGGGCCCGGGATGACCTGCACGAGGTCGACCCGGCCGTCGCGGTCGATGTCGGCGGACGTATAGCGTGCCCCCGCTTTCGCCGACGCTCCGGTGACCAGGTGTTCCGGTACCTCGAAACCGGATTGCCGCGTCCAGATTGTGAGGTTCACTGGCGAGCCAACATCATCGATTGCCCACAAATCGACATTCGAGTCGCCGTCTCTATCCCCAAAGGTGAGCTGAGAGGGTGATGCCTGCGGGGACCACCAGCGGCGAACCGCACAATAGGCAAAGTCCTCGGTCGACATGGTCGCCTCGATCAGAAGACCGCCGTCCCAGGGCCTGACCCGCAACGAGTCGGTGGCCCCGTCCCGATTCGTGTCGAACAGCCGGAACCAGGCCTGGTGCAACATGTTCCACTCGCCAGGGAGCCTCTGATACAGCGGAAAGGCCGCCTTGCCGTTCACTGGTGCGACCTCGTCCCAATCCGAATAACCCGGGGTGAAGTGGGGGCCCTTCCACGAGAAATGCATCGGATCTTTGACGTCCTCCCAGTGACCGCCCCAGCAGAAACCGGCATCGGTCCACGCCTCAACGAACCACGCCGGCATGTCCGTCACCAGCACATCGTCTGCGCGATAGGGGTTGGTCGCACTGTTGATGTCCACAGCTGTTCCAAAGGTGTGGTTCGAGATCCGCTTGGAGCCGGAGATGGTTCGCCGCGTGTACCCGTAGGTGTCGCCGGAACGGATGAAGTAGCTCGGCGATGCTCCATTGGCGACTGCCGCGGCGATGTTGGCCGAGACCTGCTGAAAGGCGGCCAACGCCCGCTCGTGCACCAGGAGCCTCTTTCCCGAACTGAGTGGGACGTTCCAGTAGACGAGATCGGAGCCTATTGCGCCGACTGTCCGGCCGAATCCATCCGCATATGGGCCTTTGATCGGCTCGCTGCTCCCGAGCGTCCCCGTCTTGGAAGCGTAGGGGACTCTGTATCCAGCCAACGCATCGCATCCAGGGGATTCGTTGTAGGACGGCTCACCGTGGCCGGGCAGCATCATCGCGTCGGCGGGAGTCGCGGAGAGGCTGAGGACCAGCAGGCTCGCGAGCATCCCCGCGATCATCGTCGTGACTCGCGGCGTGGTGGGCATCGGGCGGGTGACCCTAGTGGACTTCGGCCTCTCTACTCGCATGCTGTGGGGAAGGCGGCGCAGATTGCCACGAAAGCGGTCGACGGCAACACCGCAGGACCACCGATCGCCACGGCCTCGGTGGCGCCAATCGTCTGCATGGCTGACACGACGTGATCCGTGCCGCTCGACTCGGAGGCAAGGATGACTGGCCAGCCCCTTCCCGCGCCCAGCGGTCCGGCTGCGAGGGCGTCGGCGAAGGTTGTGCCGTCGCTGACCAGCACCGTGGAAGCTCCGGGAAAGAACCGGGTGGCGATCGCCTTCGAGGTCGAGTATCGACTGCCCCCCGCCACGCGAACGACCGATGCGCCGGTCAGGCTTTCGATCTGTGCGACCGTTGCGGCAGAAACGACAGCTTCGCCGCCGAACACATAGACGGTTGAGGGAGACAACCGCTTCAGCTCCCTCTCGGTAGGGGAGCTCAGAGAGTCTGCCGAGGTGAGGAGCATCGGCGCATCTAGGAGACCGCCCACCGGCGCTCCGGACAGGGCGTCGGGTGCGAGGTAGCCGTTCACGACGATGGCAGTGGCTGAGCCGTCCGGATATGCGAATTTCGACAGCGTGGCAGCGGTTTCGAAGCGGTTTTTGCCTGCTATGCGCTCGACCGACGCTCCGGTCGCGGATCGAATGTCTTCGATCACGCTCTCAGCAATGATTGCTGTCCCGCCGAGCACGTAGATGGTGGCAGCACCGAGGCGTTTCAACTCGTCAGTAGCGGTCTTTGGAGCCCGGGTCTCGCTCACCAGGAGCAAAGGGGCGCCATCGGCTGCAGCGACAGCCGACCCTGCAAGGGCATCCGGGAACTCGAGGCCGCTGGCGACAAAGGCCACGGTGGAGCCGCCGGGGAACGTCTCCGCAGACACAAGAGCCGCAGTCGCGTATCGGTCGGCTCCGGCGATGCGCGGGAGATCGAGGGTGATTGCTGCAAGCAAGGCCGCATAGGGGTTTACGGGAGTGCCGGATGGATCGTGGAGTTCAAAGTGGAGGTGAGGGGATGTCGACTCGGCGTTGCCGCTGTCGCCGACCCAACCGATGAGCTGGCCGGCGGTGACCCGCACGCCGGACTCGATGCCGGGAGCGAATCCCCATCCCTGACCGTCGTCTGTCCCGGGAGTGTCGTTGTTCAGGTGGATGTACCACGACTCCCAACCGTCGTCGTGTTGTAGGGCCATTGCACAGCAATTCCCTCCCTGAGTGTTGTGCATCCAACCGACCGTGCCAGACGACACTGCAACGACCGGTGTCATCTTGTCCGCCATGATGTCGGTTCCCTCGTGGGTCCGACCTCCTGCTCGTGCTGCACCCCAGGTGTCAGTGAACGTATTCGGGCCGGCGACCGGGAACACGATCGGCGGTGACGGTTCGGCGGCGGCAGCCGGAGCGGCGCTCGCGTTGGTCACGCAGATGGCTAGAACGGCGATCGAGGCGAGCCAAGGCCTCCCCTTCAGAAGCGGCATACGGATAGTCATCGACAGGTTCCGGTCTCGCCTTTAGCAACGATCCCGACCCATCTCCGATTGCAGACTGTCTGGGCACGGCGGGATAGAGTGTCGCGGCCGTGAAGCTGGCTGCATCCATTCGAGACGACCGCGGAACCATATGGATGGTCTCGGGCAGTGTCGTTGGCGCCCTCCTCGCGTTCGCGTATCAGCGGGTCGTGGGTGCTGCACTCGGCCCCGACGGGTTCGCTCCGATAGGCAACGCCTGGACGGCCATGTTCATCACCGCCACCATCTTCATCGTTCCTCTCGAGCAGTACGCGACGCGAGAGACCAGCCGCGGTCGCGATCCCGCGCGGTCCGACCGGAAGGTGGCGGCGCTGATAGGGGCGGGCACAGCGGGCGTGGGATGGGCGATCGGGATCTGGGGTCGAGATCTGTGGTTCCAGGGATCGTTGTCCTTCGCAATGATCTTGGCCGTGATGCTGATCGGGTTCTCGATCTACGGCCTCGCCCGCGGCGTCCTGGCCGGGAATCGCGATTTCCGCGAGGTGGGTGTCTTTCTGATCGTGGAGGGCGTCATCCGCCTGGTGGTGGCTGCGGCTCTCCTGCAGATCTCCGACTCACCGTCGGTGGTCGGTTGGTCCTTGGCAGCCGCACCGCTCGCCGCCCTGGCGTCGTTGAAGTGGGTCAGACTGGTTCCGGTGGTGGAGCGGAACCGTACCCCACCATTCCCCTTCTTTGCGTCGTACTTTGCCGGTAGCGGAGCGTCTCAGGTGTTGGTGGCGTCCGCTCCAATGGTCGTCAAAGTGTTGGGGGGCAGTGACGCGGCGAGTGCCGTCGTGTTCATGACGTTTACTCTGTACAGGGCGCCTCTGACTCTCATCTTCTCACTCCAGAGCAGATTGTTGGCTGCCTTGGTCAGGTGGTTCGATGCGGGCGAGCATCGACGAATGCGATCTGCAGCCGCCCTCATCGGCGCTGCCGGCCTCATCCTGGTTGCCCTTGCCTGGGGCGTTGGTTGGACGGTGGGTCCTCAAGTGGTCGAGATCCTGTTCTCCGCGCAGTTCCGGCCCAGCCGTGAGCTTGCGGCATGGGCCGCAGCAGGGGTGATTGCAGCGTCGAGTGCTCAGCTCCTTGGCCAGCTTCTCGTAGCTCGAGCAGCGACTGGACGCTTGGCTATTGCCTGGTTGTGTGGTCTGGGGGTCGCTGTCCTGTCGTTGGTGGCCTCCGACGGCCGTTCGGATCACCGAGTGGCGATTGCGTTTGGCCTCGGAGAGCTGGCTGCGCTGGCCGCGGTCGGATTCATCGCCATCCGGTCATACCGGACCCCTCCGGCCACTGCATGATGAACCGTCGGTGCTCGGAAGCGAGCGAGGGGGAGAGGCGGTCTGCGGCTCGGGAGCCAAGCGGCGGGATCGGACACGGTATGCCGACCCGGTCCCGCCAGAACACAGCCAGCCCCTCTGTCATAAGCGTTTGCATGAACAGCGGACGGGGGACCGCCTGGCCGCGCTTGGCAGCAGCCGACAGGCGAAGCAGGTCTTCAACCGCACCGGCACCTATTGCCGCCACCCAATAGCGTCGCACGTATTCGTGACTTGGCGCGAACCCCGCGGTAATCGGGATCGCGAATGGTCTGACGAACGGACGAGAGACGGTCGCCCATGACGCTCCGGTGTGCGAGGCGTGGGGTTGACTATGCTCTTGGAGATCATGGACTCCCGCTCTCATGGGTTGGAACTCTATAAAAGTCGTAAAACAACGTCAATGCCCTTTACGATGAATAGAAGTGACTTGTGTATCGGGTTGGCTGTGGCGATGGACGACTATTTGCCGACGCTGAGGGTCACCAGGATGCCGGAGCCGACACTCGTTCCGGGCTGAGGGTTCATGGCGACGACCTTGCCCTTCTGGTCGTCCTTCTCTACGTCGACGTTGACCCGCTGGATCTGCAAATCCACCCGGGTCGCGTCTGAGAACTCATCGAGTTTTGCCACCGCGTCCTTGTACGCCAACCCGATCAGGTACGGGAGCTCCGCAACGGGGGGCTCCCCATTCGAAACCTCGAGCGTCACGGCTGCGCCCTGTGAGATGACCACTCCCGGTTCGACGCTTTGCGTGAGCACCAATCCGGCGATCTCGACCGACGGCACCTCCACGATCGAGAGGATGACCTTTGCCTCGCTCGCCAGTTTCCTGGCTTCGTCAACCGTGAGCCCGACGAGGGACGGAACCGTCGTTGTCGGCGTCTTGAAGAATTCATCGGTCCCGTCCGGGCTCTCCGGGAACTCCCCTGGGTCCTCATCGCCCAGCAGGGCGGTCATGAACTGCGCCCAGATCGGCGCCGGAACTGTCCCTCCGAAGACCCGGGAGATCGGTTCGCCCTTGATCCTCAGGTTCTGGAGCGGGATCTGATCGGCTTCGTACCCCACCCACACCGCGGTCGAGTAGTTGGGGGTGAATCCCACGAACCAGGCATCGCGGTAGTCCTGGTGGGTTCCGGTCTTGCCGCCCTGAGGTACTCCGGACAGGTTGGCTCGAGGTGCGGTTCCCGCCCCGGTCGGCACCCGTGTCAAGGGGTCGCGGGCGGCGGCAAAGATGGCGGCGTTGCCGACCTGTTCCCGTAGGACCTCGTGCTGGTGAAGTACGGATCCGGTGCGATCGGTGATCTTCTCGATCAGGAACGTGTGGGCATGAAGACCGTTGGTGGCGAAGTTCGAGTACGCCGACGCCATCTCGAGTGGCGACACCTCGGATGTGCCCAGGGTCAGGGAGAGGGTGGGACGAAGCTCGCTTTCGATCCCCATGCGCTGGGCGGTCTCGACGATCTTCTCGGGCCCGATCTCGGCCGAGACCTGGGCATACACGGTGTTGACCGACGAACTGGTCGCGGCGTTGAGCGTCATCACCCCGCCGCCGCCGCCGGCGTTCGACACCCGCCAGATGTTGCCGAGCGAGGAGCACGGGGAGTCGCACGGTATGTCGATCGGCGAGGAGCCGTTGTAATAGGTGCCGAGCGTGATTCCGCTCTCGAGGGCGGCAACCAGCGTGAACGGCTTCATCGACGACCCGGGGTTGCGCCGACCCTGGACTGCGAGGTCGAACTGGTTCTCGTCGAATGGCAGGCCGCTGGCCATCACCAGGACGGCTCCGGTGTGGTTGTCGACGCTGGCAATGGCACCGGTCGGCGCGCAGGAGTGCGCTTCGGCGTAGTTCTTGATCTGTTCCTCGGTGTCGAGCCTCAGCTTCCCGGCGATGTTCTCGCACAGTTCGAGATTGGTGTCGGCGTCCGGGAACGGCAGCCACTCCTGGAGGATGTCGTTCGCCATGAGCTGCATCGGGAGGTCGATGGTGGTGTCGATCCTCAGCCCGCCCCCACCCGTGCAGGTGGTGTCGTCCGCCGGACATCCGAAGATCGACTTCTTCCGCTCCTCCTTGGTGGAGCCGAGGAAATCGAACTCGTCCCGGCTCAGGTCGAGCAACTGGCGGCGCACCTCAGCGACGACATGGTCGGCGACCCCTTTGACGGGAGTGTGATCGATGACCCCGAGCGGCCGTCGGACCTCCCTGGCTCGCTGGGCCTCGGTGATCCACCCCGACTCGTACATCTCCCGGATCACCTGGTCACGGCGGTCGAGGACCGTGTCGGCCCGACGTCGGGGGTTGTAGAGAGACGGATTGCGCACAAGGACGGAGAGCGTCGCCGCCTCGGCGATGGTGAGCTGGTAGAGCTCGCGCCCGAAGAACTCCCGGGCGGCTGCCTTGACGCCGTAGGCACCCGAACCGAAGTAGACGGAGTTGAGATAGAACTCGAGGATCTGGTCCTTCGTGAACCGGCGCTCGACCTCGGCGGAGACGAACGCCTCGTTGATCTTGCGGCGGATCGTCAGCTCGTCGCCGACGAAGTTCTGCTTAACCACTTGCTGGGTGATCGTCGATCCGCCCCGGGTCTGGTCGAAGAGGATGTTGTCGAGCGCTGCTTTGGCGATAGCCCCGAAGTTGACGCCTTCGTGCTCGTAGAAGTCCTTGTCCTCGGCTGCCAGGAAGGCGTTGATCACCATCTGCGGAACCTCGTCGATCGGCACCGGTTCGCTGACCTTGCCGTCGTGGAGCTCCGCGAGGATCTCGCCTCCCGACGCATAGACCCGCGATACCTGACTGAGGTCGGGGAAACTCAGGGCCATCGCTTCGACGTCGGGGATGTACTCCTCCTCCAGGTCGGTGAAGGTCCCGTAGGCGGCATTGGTGCCGAGGAAGGCGAACAAGCCGATCCAGGTGGAGGCGAGCAGGGCGATCGTCATCAACCCGGCCAGCGCCGGGAACCAGCGACCGTGGCGTTCTCTCGCCTCGATTTCGTGAATCAGTGACTTCTTGGGCATGGAGCGACCGCGGTTGGTGGATGGGGGGTGCCGGGCGACGATCGGCCGGTAGGCATCGGCACTAGGTTATCCGACGAATGAGCCAACACGAACGCACGTCCTCCGGTGTCGAGATTCAGACGGTCTACGACACGGTTCCGGATCCGGAAAAGATCGGCAATCCGGGGGAGTTCCCGTTCACGCGCGGTCCCTACCCCACGATGTATCGGGGTCGCCCCTGGACGATGAGGCAGTACGCCGGGTACGGATCGGCCGACGAGACCAACGAGCGCTTTCGGTCCCTTCTCGCCGCCGGCCAGACCGGGCTTTCGGTGGCGTTCGACCTCCCCACGCAGATGGGACTCGACTCCGATCACCCGCTCGCCGAGGGCGAGGTGGGCAAGGTCGGGGTGGCAATCGATTCGATCGACGACATGCGGAGGTTGTTCGCCGGGATTCCGATGGGCGACGTCTCCACCTCGATGACGATCAACTCGACCGCGGCCATCTTGCTCCTGCTGTACCAGATCGTGGCCGAGGAGCAGGGTGCGACCGCCGACCGGATTCGGGGAACGGTGCAGAACGACATCCTCAAGGAGTACGTGGCCCGTGGCACCTACATCTACCCGCCGGCCCCCTCGATGCGGCTCGTCACCGACCTCTTCGAATACGCCGCAGCCGAGTTGCCGAACTGGAACACGATCTCCATCTCGGGATATCACATCCGCGAGGCGGGTTCGACGGCCGCTCAGGAGCTCGCATTCACGATCGCCAACGGAATGGCCTACGTTCGAGCGGCGGTCGACGCCGGTCTCGATGTGGATGTCTTCGGCCCCCGGCTCTCGTTCTTCTGGAACTCGCACAACCACCTGTTCGAGGAGGTGGCCAAGTTCCGGGCGGCCCGGCGAATCTGGGCCCGGTTCATGCGCGACGACGTCCAGGCCCGTGACGCGAAGTCCTGGGCGATGCGCTTTCACACTCAGACCGCCGGCTCAACGCTCACCGCCCAGCAACCACTCACCAACGTGGTTCGCACCACGGTCCAGGCGCTTGCGGCCGTCATGGGCGGCACGCAGTCGCTTCACACCAACTCGTTCGACGAAGCGCTCGGACTTCCCACCGAGGAATCGGCCCGCCTCGCGCTTCGCACCCAGCAGGTGCTCGCCTACGAGTCGGGCCTCACCGCCACCGTCGACCCCTGGGGTGGGTCCTACTTCATGGAGACGCTCACGGACGAAATCGAGGCGGCCGCCGTCGGCCTGATCGAGCGTGTGGAGGCGCTCGGCGGGGCGGTGGAAGCCATCGAAGCCGGGTTCATGCAGAGCCAGATCGAAGACGCCGCCTACACCGAGGCCCGGCGCCAGGCCGCCGGAGACTCGGTGGTGGTCGGCGTGAACCGATTCGTCGATGGTGATGGTGATGGGGTCCCGGTCCTCAAGGTGGACCCTGCTCTCGAAGAGGGTCAAAAGGACCGGGTTCGGGCTTGGAGGGCCGGGAGGGACTCCGCTCCTGTGGAGCGCCTGCTGAGCGAGGTGTCCAGGATTGCCGCCGGAACGGGGAATCTCCTCTATCCGATCAGGTCGGCGTTGCTGGCCGGCGCCACGGTCGGAGAGGTGTCGGACGCCCTGCGCGAGGTGTTCGGCAGCCACAAGGGCTGAGCAGGCGATACGGCGCCTCTACCATCCCACCTCGTGTCCGAACCACTTCGATTTCTCGTGCTGGGTGGAGGCCCGGCCGGTATCGCTGCCGCCACGCAGGCTGCCAGCCTCGGCGCCCAGGTGACCCTCGTCGAGCGGTCGATCGTCGGTGGCGCCGCCCACCTGTGGGATTGCATCCCGTCCAAGACGATGGCCGCCACCGCGATCCGGATCGACTCGATCCGCAACGCCGCCAAGTTCGGACTGACCGGCATGGAGAGCCTGGTCGACCTCGATGAACTTGCCGAGAGGATCCAGACCATCTCCGGCGACATCAACCGCTCGTGGACCGGGATGCTCGAATCCCAGAGCGTCGAGATCCTTCACGGAACCGGATCGTTCACCGGTCCCAACCGAGTCCGAGTCGACACAGAAGACGGAGTCGTAGAAAGGACCTTCGACAAAGCCCTCATCTCGACCGGGTCCGATCCCCGTGTCCCGGATTGGGCCGTAGTCGACGGCAACCGGGTGCTCACGACCAGGGACGCCTACGACCTCGGCTCGCTTCCCGAGCGCCTGATCGTGGTCGGGTCGGGGGTGACCGGAGTCGAGTTCGTCCACATCTTTCGGGCGCTCGGATCACAGGTGGTGCTGGTCGTGTCCCGCCAGCACATCCTTCCACATCGGGACCCGGAGGTCGCCGCCGTGCTCCAGGACGACTTTCTCGAGCGAGGCGTCCAGTTGGTGATGGGGGCGCGGGCGGAGAGCGTCGAGGTGGGCGGGGATGGGGTCGTCGTCCTGTGCGACGACGGGCGCAAGATCCGGGGGAGTCATGTGTTGCTGGCGATCGGTTCGGTGGCCCTGACCGAGGGAATCGGTCTCGACGACGCCGGAGTGTCGACCGAGGGAGGATTCGTGACGGTCGATGAGTTCCAGCGTTCGTCGCAGCCGCACATCTACGCCGCCGGGGACTGCACAGGTCAGTTGCCCCTGTCCTCGGTGGCTTCGATGCAGGGTCGGAAGATCGCCCGGCACGCGATGGGCCTGCCGGTCACACCGATCGACTATTCGAAGGTGACGCAGGCCGTCTTCACCCAACCGGAGATCGCCTCGGTCGGCCTCGAAGAAGTCCAGGCGGCCGCCGAGGGACGCAAGGTGCGGACGACCAAGGTCCCGTTCGCCTCCAATGCCCGCTCGGTTCTCCAGGGGTACACCCGGGGATTCGTGAAAGTCGTTTCGGACCCGACCACCGGCGTGGTGTTGGGGGGCAGCATCGTCGGCCACCGGGCATCGGAGCTCATCGGGATCATCGCCCTGGCGGTCCAAGCCCGGGTCACCGTTTCCACATTGGTGGAGACCTTGATGGTCCACCCCAGCCTCTCGGAGAGCATCACCGACGCCGCCGAATGATGGCCGGCCGCAGGCCGGCCATCGTCGCCTGCCTCCAGCTGCCAGTCGCCAGCCGCCAGGTGCCTGTCTCCAGCCTGCTCAGCTGGAAGCTGGAAGCTGACAGCTGACTATTTGATCGCCGTCACCGCCAGCTTCTTTGCTGTCTGTGTCCAGCCCGATCATGTGGCCGGGTAGCTGGTAGCTGGTAGCCGGCAGCGGACTACTTGATCACCGCGATCACGTCGCCGGCGGCCACCGTGTCCCCCGGCTGCACCCGAAGATCGACCACCGCTCCCGGCCCCGGCGCCTTGACCTCGTTCTCCATCTTCATGGCCTCGAGCACGCAGATCGATTGATCGGCTTCCACGGTGTCGCCCGCCTTGACCGACACTTTGACGATGGTGCCCTGCATCGGGGCCGTGACGATCCCGTCTGCCGAACCGATCGGAGCCTTGCGTTCGAGCTTCGGTGCGCGACGGCGCACGGTCCCGGTTGCGGCCTCGGGCTCCGGAGCCCAGAAGGAAACCTCGAATCGCCTCCCGCCGATCTCGACCGTCATCGTTCGTCTCGAAACCGCCTCCTCCTCGGGCAGCGTTGGCCCCGGGTCCGGCTCCGCCTTTTCGAGGACGAGTTCGGTTTCCATCCACCTGGTGTGGTGGCGGTTTTCGACGAAGTCGGGGTGGGCAAGCACCTGCTGGTGAGCGGGGATCGTGGTCGCCACCCCGTGCACGCTGTATTCGGTCAGTGCCCGTTGAGCCCGCTGGATCGCCTCTTCTCGATCGCGTCCCCAGACCACCAACTTGGCGAGGAGGTTGTCGTAGTACTGGCTGACGTTCGTGCCCGGCTCCACCCATCCGTCCACGCGCACTCCATATCCGGCCGGCTCGCGGTACTCGGTGATCCGACCCGGGCTGGGAACGAAACCGCTGAACGGGTCCTCGGCGTTGATGCGGAGTTCGATCGCGTGGCCTCGAGGTTCGACGCTGGTGAAGGAGAGTCGATCGCCGGCGGCCACCCGGAGCTGTTCGCGGACCAGGTCGATGCCGGTGACCATCTCGGTGACGGTGTGCTCCACCTGAAGCCGGGTGTTCATCTCGAGGAAATAGAACTCTCCCTGTTGGTCGAGCAGGAACTCGACCGTGCCTGCGTTCTCGTATCCGCAGGAGCGAGCCACCGAGAGCGCCGCTTCGGCGAATCGCACTCTGATCTCCGGAGTCATCGACGGGGATGGGGTTTCCTCCACCAGCTTCTGGTGGCGTCTCTGGACCGAGCAGTCCCGCTCGCCGAGGAAGACGCCGTTTCCGTGTTTGTCGAAGATGATCTGCGCCTCGACGTGACGGGGCCGCTCGATGTACTTTTCGACGTACACCTCGGCGTTGCCGAAATAGGCCTGTGCCTCGCGGCGGGCGCCGTCGAAGGCATCCGCCACTTCGGACGCCGACCAGACGACCCGGAGACCTTTTCCGCCGCCGCCGTGTGCCGCCTTGATCGCCACCGGATACCCGAACTCCTCGGCGATCTCGAGAATCTCCTCGACCGACTCGGAAGGATCGGTGGTTCCAGGGACGGTCGGAGCGCCTGCCTTGATGGCTGCCCGGCGAGATGAGATCTTGTCGCCCATCGTGGCGATCGCTTCCGGAGGGGGGCCGACCCACGCGATTCCGGCTTCTGTGACCTTGCGGGCGAACTCTCCGTTCTCGCTGAGGAATCCGTAGCCGGGGTGGATGGCCGCTGCTTTGGATTCGCGGGCCACCTCGAGGACTTTCTCCATCCGAAGGTAGGAGTCGGACGCCGGAGCGCCGCCGATGTTCCACGCCTCGTCGGCCAACCGAGCATGGAGGGCGTCGCGATCGAGTTCGGAGTACACGGCGATCGTGCGCATGCCCATCTCACGAGCCGAGCGGATCACGCGAACCGCGATCTCACCTCGGTTTGCGACCAGGACGGACTCGAGCATGGCGGGCATCCTAGGGGTGCCTCACAAAGGGATGTTGCCGTGCTTGCGCGGCGGCAGCACCTCCCGCTTGGTGCGGAGCATGTCGAGGGCACGGATCAACTTGGCCCTCGTCTCGCGAGGCTCGATCACCTCGTCGACGAGACCCAACTCGGCCGCGCGGTAGGGGTTGTTGAACTGTTCCTCGTACTCGGAGATGAGTTCGGCACGCTTGCTTTCCGGGTCCTCGGCGTTGGTCAGCTCTCTCCGGAAGATCACGTTGACCGCTCCCTGGGCGCCCATCACGGCGATCTCCGCCGACGGCCACGCATACACGACGTCGGCCCGGATGCCCCGAGAGTTCATGACGAGGTACGCCCCTCCGTAGGCCTTGCGGGTGATCACCGTCACCCGGGGCACGGTCGCCTCACAGAACGCGTAGAGCAGCTTCGCCCCGTGGCGGATGATGCCGTGGTGCTCCTGGGCGACGCCCGGAAGGAACCCGGGCACGTCGACGAAGGTGACGAGGGGGATGTTGAAGGCGTCGCAGAACCGGACGAAGCGGGCCGCCTTCTCGGAGGCCTCGATATCGAGTGTGCCGGCCAGCGATGCCGGCTGGTTGGCCACCACGCCGACGGCATGACCGTCGAGCCTTCCCAGTCCGACGACGATGTTGCGGGCGAAATGCTCGTGGACCTGGAAGAACTCGTGGTCGTCGAGGATGTTCTCGATCACGTCCACCATGTCGTACGGTTGGTTCGCCGAGTCGGGGATGATCGAATCGAGCGAGTCCTCGACCCGGTCTCGGCTGTCGGCAGGGGCGAAGTACGGGGCCATCTCCATGTTGTTGAGTGGGAGGAACGACAGCAGATATCGGACGGCCTCCATCGCGGCTTCCCCGCTGCTGGTCACGAAGTGGGTGACTCCGGATTTGCTGGCATGGGTCATCGCCCCGCCCAACTCCTCGAACGTCACCTCTTCGCCGGTGACCGTCTTGATGACATCCGGGCCCGTGATGAACATGTGCGAGGTGTTCTCCACCTGGAACACGAAGTCCGTCATGGCCGGGGAATAGACCGCGCCCCCTGCGCACGGTCCCATGATCACCGAGATCTGGGGGATCACCCCCGAGGCCCTGACATTACGTTCGAAGATCCGGCCGTATCCGTCGAGGGCGGCGACACCCTCCTGGATGCGGGCTCCGCCCGAGTCCTTCAATCCCACGACCGGTGCACCCACGTCCATCGCCATGTCGAGGATCTTGCAGATCTTGTCGGCGACGGCCTGTCCAAGGCTTCCGCCGAACACCGTGAAGTCCTCGGCGAACACGAACACGGTCCGCCCGTCGACGGTTCCCCACCCGGTGACGACTGCGTCACCCGGTGGCCGCTGGCCCTCGATCCCGAAACCCCGGGCCTGATGGCGAACCATCATGTCGACTTCCTGGAAGCTGCCCTTGTCCATGAGGAGGTCGATCCGTTCGCGGGCGGTGAGTTTGCCCAGCTCGTGCTGGCGGGCCACCGCCCGGGCGCTGCCCGCGTGGAGCGCGTCGTCGCGTAGCTTCCTGAGCTGCTCGATGCGTGCTTCGGTCCCCAACGGGCTCCCTCTCTTTCTACGCTCTCCGTGCTTGGACTCGGAGATCGGTCGGATGGATACACCCTATTCGTTGGTGCGTCTGGACGAGGTGGACTCGACCCAGGATGTCGCACGCGCGCAATTCGTCGGCAGACCCCTGCTTGTCGTGGCCGATCGTCAGACCGCCGGCCGCGGGCGCTCCGGCGCCGGCTGGGTCAACGCCCCCGAAGCGGCGGCGATCTCGTTGGCATTCGAGAAGCCATCCCACGCGATCACCACCATATCGCTCACCGCCGGGGTGGGGGGGGGG
>JBFHRE010000063.1:0-14520 GCA_041591895.1 Acidimicrobiia bacterium | reverse complement strand
GGTCCTGGCGGGTGGTGGGTCGTGGTCCGGCCGGGTTGATCGAGGTGGATTTCGGCTGCTCTGTCCCCGTGGTGGGGTTGTCTTCTGGGGGGCGGTGTCTTCTTGGGGGCGACCCCCAGACCCCCGGTCGGTCCTGACGGGCGCAGGGTCGTGGTCCGGCCGGGTTGATCGAGGTGGTCTTGACCACTCCGGTGGTCGGTGCCGAACTGTTGGCCGGTGTCTCGCGACTCGCGACTCGGGACTCGAGACTGGCGGCTTGCTGGCTCGAGTTATATACCAAACGATACCGTATGGTATATTGGCGAGATGCAGATCGAGAGCATGCGAACCGCCACCATCCCTCGCGGGCGGCCCCGTGATCCCAGCCGGGATCGGGTGATCCTCGGGGCGGCGCGAGCCGTCATGGCGACCAGCGGTTACACCGGCGCCACGATGGAGGCGATCGCCAAGCGGGCCGGAGTCGGAAAAGACACCCTGTACCGCCGCTGGTCGACCAAGGAGCAGCTTGCGCTCGACCTCGTCGACACCCTGGCACGCGAGGCGGTGCGGCCCTCGCCCATCGACCCGGATCCCCGTCTCAACCTGTTCATGTTCGTCAAAGACATCGTGCGCCTCTATTGCAAAACCGACTTCGGGCCGCTTCTCGCCGGAATGGTGGGCGAGGCAGCCCGCAACCCGGCTCTGGCGAGTCATTTCACAGCCTTCTGGGAACGGCGGCGAGGGATCGCGGCCGGCCTGGTTCGCGAGATCGTCGGCGACGCCGCCACCCCGCGGGAGATCGAGCGACACCTCGATGTCCTGCTCGGTCCGATCTACTACCGCCTCCTGTTGACGGGGGCAGCGGTGGACGACGAGTACCTATGGGAACAGGTCGTGGCTCTTCCGTGGACCGACGACAGCGTCCAAGAGGCCCCGCCGGCATCCCTTGCCAAGACCACCGAAACGTGACGTCGACCAACGTCTCCTGAAACACGAGGAAGAAATCATGTCAACGAGCGAACACCTGTTCACGATCATCGAGCCCGCCCCGGGCGGCGACTCCACCCTGGACATAGCCCGTCAAACGATCGCCCGAGGCGGTTCCGTCACCGTGGCGCTGGTCATCACCCCGCGGGTGGAGCAAGACATCCAGGACTTCGCCGCTTCGGAGGACATCGGGAGTGGTCAGGCAGAAACACTGGCGCTGGATCAGTTTCTGGAGCGGTACCGTCAGGCGATAGGTGGCGATCCGAGCATCGCCGTCCACTACGGCGTGCTGGGGAGCGACGTCGTGAAGCACATGCCGCCCGATACGACGGCGATTGCCGTTCCCGCCACCCTGGCCAAGGACAGGATCGTCGAGCGTCTCGCGGCGTACACCGGTCGTCCGGTGATCGTGGCTCCGGCCAGACGCGCAGTGGCGGCCTAACCGGCTCGAAAGAGGTCCGGCGGGTGTGGCCGCCCGACCCTTTATCTCTCCCCGCTGGTGCCGACTGGAAGACGCACAGAGGTCTAATCCGTGATAGTCGACACGCTCATCGCCAGACAACCGATCCTTGACCTGTCGCAACGGGTCCGGGCCTACGAACTGCTCTACCGATCCGGTCCCGGGAAGGGACCCGATGAGGACCCCGACGCGGCCACCGCCCACGTCCTGGCCGGGATCTTCGCGGATGTGGACCGGGTCGATCCGCTCCGGGGGTTGCCCGGCTACGTGAACATGACCCGCAACCTCCTTCTCGAGGGTGCGGTCACACCGTTTCCGCCCCGTCGAGTCGGAGTCGAGATCCTCGAGGGGATTCCGGCCGACCCCGAGGTGATCCTCGCCATGGACCGCCTCCGGGCCCTTGGATATCCCGTTGCCGTGGACGACTTCGTCATCGACTCCGGGCGCAACGCCATGATTGCGCACGCCGACATCGTCAAGGTGGATGTCCAGGTCGTCACCGGCCCCGAGCTGTATCGCACGGTGAATGTGATCAAACAGCTGGGTTCCACCCCGCTGGCCGAGAAGGTCGAGACCGAAGAAGATTTCCGCCGTCTGGCCGGAATGGGCTTCGAGATGTTTCAGGGCTACTTCTTCGCTCGGCCCCGCCTCGTGGCCGGCCGCCGACTCGACGAAGGCAAGGGCCGACTGCTCGCCCTCATTGCGCAGATCCACTCGGCTGGCGAGTCGATCGACCGAGTGGCGGCTGCGGTCGAGGGTCACCCGAGTCTTGCCTACCAGCTGCTCCGCGTGCTCGACTCGGCCGCGATCGGCCTGTCCCGACCAGTGGTCTCGATTCGTGAGGCCGTCGTGCTTCTCGGCACCAAGAAGGTGGCCGAGCTGGCGTCGGTTCTGGCTCTGTCCGCGTACGGCGACCGGCCATCCGAGGTCGTGGCCATGGCGCTCACCCGGGCCCGATTCTGTGAGATGCTGGCGCGGGAGGTGGGCGAAGATCCGGCCTCCTCATTCACCGTCGGCGCGTTCTCGCTCCTCGACGTATTCACGGATCTGCCGATCTGGGAGGCCGTGAAACGGCTGCCTCTCGACGCGATGCTGCTCGAGGCGCTGGTGGACCATCGTGGGATCCACGGCGAGCTGCTCGACGTCGCTGTTGCCTATGAGAGGGCCAGTTGGGACCAGCTGGACGGCATGCAACAGTTGGGTGTCGCCGCCTCCAGGGTTTCCGAGTGCTACCTGTCGGCCCTCGAATGGTCGAGCTCATTGATGAGCGCCACCGCGGCCTGATCAGGCGCTGATCGTCACCGGGATCCCGGCCGACAACATCGTGGCGAGCTGTTGGACGACGTCGTTGGGGACCCTGATGCAGCCGAGGCTCGCGGCCGACCCGATCGACTTCGGGGCGTTGGTGCCGTGAATACCGACCACGGCGTCGCTTCCGTTGAATTCCGTGATCGTGTCCGAGAAGGCCGAGAGTCCGAACGCATGTGGGCCCCAGGGACCCCCCGGGTTGGAGAGAATCACCGAGTCTGTGATGAAGTACTGACCGGTCGGGGTCGGGTTGGCCGATCTCCCGATCGCCACCCTGGTCGTCAATTCTGGCTCGGTGCCCTTGTAGACGACGAGGGTGCGGTCGGACAGGTCGATGGCGACAGAGCGCTCAACCGGGAACAGCACCACGTCCTCACTCCGCACCCAGCCCGTGGTCCCGTTCGGTCGGGCGGGGACCATCACGGGGAGCATTTCGTTCTCTTCGGTTCCGATCAGGTGCACCACCCTTGGTGAGCCCAGGTGAGTCGCGCCGGAGAGCACCGTGAACGGTTCGGATGCCACAGGCTCGGCGAACACCTCCAGGTCCTCATTCGTCACCGCGGCCCATGACCAGCCTTCGGGCAGCACCAGGTCCGCCTCGGTCGTGGTGGTCGGAACGGCCGTGGTCACAACCGACGTGTCGGCGTCCTTCACATCGGGCGCAGGTGCGGCTGTGGTGGCGGGGACCGTGGTGGGGGCGACCGTCGTCGCGCAGGCCGTCAGCAGCGAACTCGAGGCCATCACGACACACGTGAGGAACGATCGTCCGCGGTTGGGGGAGGTGCGACGCACCTTGCTGAACCTAGTCCCGTACCCTTCCGGCATGGCATCAATCGTCGTAACCCGGCGGCTCCCGGGTGGCATTCCCGGGGCGCTCACCGATCGGAATCCGTGGGTGTCACCGGCCGATCGCCCTCTGACGCGCGATGAACTCATCACAGTGGTATCGGACTGCGAAGGGCTGCTCTGTATGCTTACCGACCCGATCGACGGCGAACTCCTCGACGCAGCACCCGCGCTCCGGGTCGTGTCGCAGATGGCCGTCGGGGTCGACAACATCGACGTCGGGGAGTGCCTACGTCGAGGAATCCGGGTGGGCCATACGCCAGACGTGCTGACGGAGACCACCGCGGATACCGCCTTCGCACTTCTGGCTGCCGCCGTTCGCCGCATCCCAGAAGGCAGGGATGCCGTGATCGACGGCCGCTGGGGGGAATGGGACCCCGAATTCCTGCTCGGTGGGGATCTGTACGGCACGACGCTCGGAATCGTCGGGCTCGGCCGGATCGGGCAGGCGATCGCCAGGAGGGCATCAGGCTTTTCGATGCGTCTGCTCTATCACAGCCGCCACCGCAAACCTGCTGCCGAGATCGATCTCGGCATCGCCTACCGGGAGTTCGACCGGCTCCTCACCGAGGCCGACCACGTCGTGATCTCCGCCTCACTCGACGGCGAGACTCGGGGCATGTTCGACTCGAACGCCCTCCGTTCGATGAAGCGTGGAGCAATCCTGGTCAACGTCGCTCGGGGTGGTCTGGTCGACCACGACGCACTGACGGAGGTGCTGATCGACGGGCCACTCGGAGCCGCAGCTCTCGATGTGACCGATCCGGAGCCCATCCCGCAGGATCACCCACTGGTGGGCTTGGCGAATTGCCTGATCGTTCCCCACATTGGAAGCGCGTCGGTGCAGACCAGAATCAGGATGGCCCTCCTGGCCGTGGACAATCTGGTGGCAGGTCTCGAGGGGCGGGAAATGCGGGCGGAGCTGGTTCACGCCCAGGCTGCCGGCTGAATCGCGGCCAGGACGCCGTCGCCGACCCGAATCGATGCCACCGGCGCAGTGAGCTCGTTGCTCAATGGCAGAGTCGACCAGCGGACCAGCTCCGCACCGGAGAGCGCCCACCGGAGGCCCGACGTGGTCACGTCGTGCACCCGATCCGTGAGCGGCACCAGGCTCACGACGTCTCCTGCCTTGCCGTGAACCCGGGCGGAATGGTGAATCACGGTCACCCGCGTGTGTCCGGCCACCCATTCGAGGTCGTACGACGACAGCCGGGGACTCGTCAGCAATCCGACGTTGCCGAGGAGGTGATCGAGCCGTCCGCCGTGTCCACCCACCACGATGATCCGGTCGACATCGTCGTCCCGCAAGACCGTCTCGAGTGCGAGCTCGAAATCCGTCGCGTCCTTGTCGACGGGAAAGACTTGACGGGGGACTGTGGAGGCGGACTCCAGGGCCGCCGGCGAGGCCGAATCGAGATCGCCGACGATGAGCTCCACCTTGAGACCGATCGCCAGCGCATGATCCAGGCCCGAGTCGGCGGCCACGACCCAGGAATCATCGGGTATTTCCTGTTTGGCGCCGACGGGAACAGGGTCTCCACCGAGGACGATGACCGCCGACCTGCTCAACCTCCGCCTCCTGATGAATGACAATATCGTCTTACGCGCGTTCCCACGCGTAAGAACGCGCCAGAGCCCGGATTCATCGCATCCACACCGACATCAGGCCCGCGACCGGTCGGGCGGCATCTCCATCCAGGACCTGAATCACGATCATCGAGCCGTCCTCGGTTCTCTCGGCGTAGGTGAACGCCGACCCGTCGGCCGACCAACCCGTCTGAGACCGAGCGTACTGGTCGGCGAATGGCAGATACTGGGAGGCAACGAGCTCGGTGGGCCGGTGCGCCTCGTAGGAGGTGCTGGTGCTTCCATCCCAGACGTTGGGGGTCACCGTGGCGTTCTCACGGTCCAGGGTGAAGTAGAGGAGCGATGATCCGTCCGGGCTCCACTCGAACGAGAGAACCTCATCTTCAGTGATCGGCGTCCGACCGGATCCCTCCAGATCGACCAGTTCAAGGCCTCCGAGCAACAGGGCGCCGTCGGCGGCACCGGTCACGAAAGCCACCCGGTCGCCGGCGGCTGCGAACGCGGTGCGTTCCGAGACCCGGGTCAGAACCCGTGTTGTGCCCTCGTCGAGGTCGGTCACGATGAGTTCGTTTGCTTCTGCCTGGGCCAGTTGAACATCGAAACGATGACCGAGCATCACGGCCGCGGTCGAGCCGGTGGTTGCCCGGACCGTGATCACGCGGCCGTCCGGGAGGTACTGCGGGGCGGCGAAGCCCTGGCTGTCGCTCAAGGCGAGTGAGCGCTGTCCGGTAGCAACATCGATCACGTGGGTCTCTACCCCTTCCAGATGAGCGATGAGACTGCTCCCGTCCGGTGCCCAGTCGAAGAAGAACGGTGTCGCGGACCCCAGATCCACGAACTGTTCCGTGGCCAGCTCGTAGATGGCGCCGGTGACACCGTCGGTCCCGTTGCCGAGCATCGCCACCTTGTTCCCATCGGGCGACCACGAGAAGTAGAACGGCGGAAACGGGGTCCCGACCGAGATGGTGGCGCCGTCGGAAAAGAGCGCCACGGTGGGAGTGGCAGCGGCTTGATCGACCCAGATCAGCCGTCCGCCTGGTCCGGGGGTGGGCTGGATCGGGAGCCGGGCGTCGACAGCCGCCGACACGGGTGCTTCGGAGGCTGCACCGGTGATGTCGATCACCTGCACCACTCCTTCCGAGGTCAGGATCGCGATCCTCGGCTCAGCTTCCGGGGATCCGGGGGAGCACGCGGCTACCAACAAGCCAAGACCGGCCGCGACGATGCGGGACTTCATCTCCACGACGCTATCTTGGCCGGTCTTCGGAGACATGTTGATAGACAAGATTGCCGTACTCACCTCTGGTGGCGATGCTCCCGGGATGAACTCCGCCATCCAGGCGGTCGTCAAGGTCGCGGCGGCCCGCGGAGTTCAGGTCGTCGGGGTCGTCGATGGTTACGACGGGCTCATCGATGGCGCCTACCGGCCCCTCGCCCGTCGCACCGAAGACGGAGCCGTCTTACCCGACGCCGACCTGGATCGCGTCTCCGGACTTGGGGGCACGTTCCTCGGCTCAGCCCGGTCGAGCAGGTTCTACGAACCTGCTCACCGGCAGGCGGCCGCAGTTTCGCTCATCGAGGACGGTGTCGGCGGGCTGATCGTGATCGGCGGCAACGGATCCATGGCCGGGGCGCATGCCCTGGCCACGGAGACCGACGTGCATGTCGTCGGGATACCGGCCTCGATCGACAACGACATCGGGCTGACTCGCGAGGCCCTCGGCGTCGACACTGCCCTCAACACGATCGTGGAGGCCTGCGACCGCATCTCGGACACAGCTCGCTCCCACCACCGGGCATTCATCGTCGAGGTCATGGGACGGGACTCGGGATACCTGGCGATGGCCAGCGCAGTGGCGACGGCCGCCGACGCCGTTCTCCTGCCCGAACACGATCGAACCTACGATGAAGTGATCGAATCCGTCGCCAGTTGCATACGTTCGAGCTTCTCCAGCAGTCGTGGCAAACGCCGGGTGCTGATCATCAAGGCCGAGGGAGTGGACATCCCGACCCACATGCTCGTGAACGAGGTCGAAGCCGAACTGTCCGACATGAAGGACATCGAGATCCGGGGCACGGTTCTCGGCCACCTGGTCCGCGGCGGCAACTCCTCGTTCCGCGACCGGCTCCTGGCGGGCCGCTTCGGCCTGGTCGCGGTCGATGCACTCCTGGCGGGCCGCACCGATCTCATGACCGGCTGGAACCTCACCGATCAAGGAGAGGCCACGTCGGACAGCTTCGTCCGTTTGTTTCCGATTGCCGGGGTGTTGGAGGAGACCCAGGCGCTGCTCGACGGCTCGAGCGAGATCACGATGGATCGGGTGCGGCGAATGGAGTCGATTCAGGGCGTTCTGGCCCTCTGAGCGGCCCGGCCCCGCTCGACCGCCTCCACGGTGACCGCCGACGCTCCCATCACGGCTGACGCCATGACTGCCAGAGTCGCGAACCGGCCTTCTCCCAGGATCATCCCGCCCGCAGCGGGGCCGAGCATCCGGCCAAAGGCCATGAACGATTGAGCGTCCCCCATGCGCTCGTCCGGTCGGAGGGATCGCGCCGCCAGCATGGCCATCACCGACGGAACGGCCATCCAGAATCCGAACCCCCAGGCCGCCATGCCGGCCACGAACGCCCACGGCGTGCCGGCAAGGCCGGTCAGCAGGGCTGCGCCGGAAGTGAACAGCAACCAGCGGCCGGGATGACGTGAGTTGAGGCGGGTTGCCACCAGGCCGGCGAGGGCATTGAGGCTGAAACTGGAGGAGACCGCCAGCGGCGAGAGCCCGGTACGAGCGCCGATCGCAGCGCAGAAGACAAAGAGGGCCGACCCCGAGAAGGTCAAGAGCACGAGAGCGGCAAGAAGAACCCGGTTGGAGCGGCTGTCCGAGACCGCACCACCGATTCGCGACACCGTCTCGACCCGGATCGGTGTCACAATCGGTGCCAGCGCAACGACCGCGAGGCTCAAATAGACGAGGCGGTACCCGCCGACGTCGGCGAGCGTCGCCAGCAGCGGAGATCCGATCACCGCGACGATCGGCCCGACGGCCGCCACCTCGGCGATACCTCGCTCCTGCCGAGAGCCCTCGGACCATCCGACCCAGGTGGTGACTCCCATCGCCACTCCCGCCAGCACCCGAAGCCCTGCCAGCCAGGTCAGGTTCGGAGCGAACCCGCTCGCGACGTTGACTACCGCCAAGGAGATGGCGGCCACGACGAGAATCCTTCGAGAAGGTGAGAGCCGGCGCCCGGCGGTGAGAGAGGCCACCGCGAAGCCACCGACCTGGGCGGTCGAGATGATCCCGGCGATGCCGAGACCCACTCCGAGTTGCTCGGCGACGCTCGGAATCAGGAACGGGGTGGCCGAGAACACCGCGGTGGTGACTGCGACGGCCACGAGCACCCCAACCGACGAGTTGGGGCGATAGGAAGTGATCGCTCGGACCGGGGCGAACATCAGCCGATCCGGATCTCCAGCCGGGAGTGGCCTTCCCTGAGCGCCGCCTCGACGGCCTCGGGTGTCGGGCAACGGGCGAAGAGAAATCCTAGATACCGGGCTCCCTCGGGAATCGCCACTACCCGTTCCCCGATCGGGATCGATATCTCGAGATCGATGATCCCGTCGACCGCCAGGCAGTCGTCTTTCCCGCCAACCGCCTGCAACACGCCGGAGCGGGGAATGGGCAGCATCATCACGCCGCTCGCTCCCGGCCGGGAGCCGAGGTGTTTGTGCATCCCGAGCGCATGGCGGATGACGACGGTCTCGAGTGAGGTGTCGGAGAGGCCGAACCCGAGGCTTCTGGAGCACGACCCACCGATGGTTCGGGCTGCGATCTCGATCAGGTGAACGGCCTCGCCGTCGATTCGCAATTCGGCGTGTATCGGTCCTTCTGACAAACCGATGGCTGCCGCCGCCATTCTGGTGACCCGGGTCGCCTCCGCCAGAGTGGACTCGGGCAGACGCGACGGCGTCACGTAGATCGTTTCCTCGAAGTACGGCCCCGTGAGCGGGTCTGGCTTGTCGAACACGGCGAGCACTTCGACGACACCCTCGAACGCGATCGCCTCGACTGCGACCTCGACGCCGTGAACGTAGCGCTCCATGAGGAGCGGTGTGGTCCGGTCGACGCCGGCTACGGCCTGGATGTCCCGAATCCTCTCCACCACTGAGGGAACATCCTCTCGAGCATCGACCCTGATCACGCCCCGGCTGGCGGACAGTCCGACGGGCTTGAGGACCACCGGGCCACCGAGCGCGTCGAACTCGGCGATGCCGTCCGAGCCGTGCGGAACTGCGGCGAAGGTGGGCTGGGGAACTTCGGAGCGGGTGAGGGCTTGCCGGAGTGCGAGCTTGTCGAGTGTCAGATCGACCGCTCGCGCTCGATGATGGGGGAGACCCAACCGTTCGGAGGCGCGAGCGGCGGCTGCCACTCCGCGGTCGTCGATGGCGACGATGGCGTCGATGGGCGTTCGAATCGCCAGTTCAACCAGGCGGTCGCTGGCCTGCTCGACGTCGTCGCAGTCGATCTCGACGAAGCTGTCGTCCCTGGCATACGGAAGCGCCTGCTCCGACGCGATCGAGAGCTCGACTCCGAGTCCCTCGGCGGCGCGGACGAAATCGGGCACCCGATAGGAGTCGGTGGGGGCGACGATCAGGATCCGTGCCATCGCGAGGAGACTAGGTCGGCGAGGGCCGGGTCCAATCGGGGCTTGCCGCCTCGGGGGACTACGCTGTTGGCGATGGCTGAAACGGTATTCAAAGTTGAGCCCGACGCCGCGGAGATGATCCTCAGGCTGAGGGAGTCCGAACCGGGTGACGAGCCGTATGGGCTCCTGATCGAAATCACCGGGATGCGGGGCATGCAGTTCGCCTACGAGCTGAGCTTTGCCGCTCTGTCCGCCCACGCGGGCGACGATCACCTGATCGAGTATCACGGCGATCTGCCGCTGGTCCTCCGGCGCGCGGATATCGACAAGCTTCAGGGATCGGTCCTCAAGCTGACCGAGCAGGGGTTGGCCATGGACAATCCCAACACCCCGGCGTCGCCGGCGATGGCTGCCCCCCAGGGTGATCTCACCGGACCGCTCGCAGAGCAGGTGCAGACCGTCATCACCGAGCAGGTGAACCCGGCGATCGCGATGCATGGCGGTGGAGCCGAATTGGTCTCGGTCGACGAGTCGGTGGCATACCTGCGACTGTTCGGAGGGTGTCAGGGATGCGGCATGGCGCAGGTCACCCTGAAACAAGGGATCGAACGGATCCTCATGGACGCCATCCCCGAGCTGACAGGAGTCGTTGACGTCACCGACCACGGTTCCGGCGACAACCCCTATTACCAGGCATCCAAGAAATAGGAACGGCCGCGGCTCGATCAGGAGGGGCTGGCTGATGCGGGAACCATTTGGCCGTTCCGAACGTCACTTCGGCATGCCGCTCCACAGGCTCCCAGCTCTGACTCGCCGAGTGCGACTTCGCGGGCGTCTGCTCGTGGTCGGAGCAGTGGTGGCTCTGCTCACCGGAGCCGGGCTGCCGGTGTCGGCCCAGACCGGTATCGAGTTGGAGGCGTCTGCCGGTATCGGCGGCTACGCGGCTCCCAACAAGCCCTTGACCGTGGTGGTGACCATCACCACCGAAGTGCTGTTCGCCGGCGAGATCGAACTCAACGCCTCGGGAGCGCTGATCAGGGTACCGGCCGAGGTTCCGGCCGGATCGACGAAGACCTTCGAGATCACCGCCCCACCCTTCTCGGGCCAGGTGACGCGAGTTCGTCTGTATCCCACCGGGAGCGAACAGGCGGTAGCCACCTCCGTGTTGCAGCTCCGGCTCCCGGGAGACGACCTGCTGGTCGGGGTATACGGCTTCGGCAACGAGGTGATCCAGCAACTCGGACGGGTGCGAACCGACATCGCCGACGTCCCGGTGCAGGCGCTCGGACTGCCGACCCTTCAGGGTCCCTACGAGCCGCTCGGCTACATCGTGACCGACGAGTTCGGCGACGACCCGGAGGCCTTGTTCGGTTGGATCGAACAAGGTGGGCGGCTGATCACCACCGCCGTCCCCACGGCGGAAGACGTCGTTCCGGTGGGGGTTATGTCCGGCGGCTCGGTCTACGAGCTGGGAGAGGGCGAGATCCTGGTGGTGGACGCCATCGATGAGCTCTCGGATTCATGGAGTGCGGCCCTGCGGCCGGTTCCGATCCAGATCGCCAACCGTGATCCCTGGCAAACCCCGGAGCGAGCCCTCGCCCAGGCCGCCTCCAACTCGGGAGGGTCTCAAGCCCAGTCGTTGCCGTGGCTCCTCGCTGCAATCGCCGGCTATGCGCTGCTGGTCGGGCCGGTGAATCTCATGATCCTGCAGAGGATCAAGCGGCGTGAGCTGGCGTGGGTGACCATTCCCGCCATCAGCCTCGTTGCAGTGGCCGGGTTCGCGCTCGCAGGGCGACAGCGGCTGACGCAATCGGAGACGACGCACGCCACCATCGTGGTGCAATCGGCTTCGGGACTCGGTCAGCGGAGCGTGGTGGTCCTCGCCGCCGGCCAGGCCGGATCCCACGACCTCGGTTTTGCAGACGGGTCGCTCGTCTATCCGACCGGACTCCAGTTCTTCGACGTCGGGCAGGGATTGGCCGGGGTCGGGGGCAGGGTTTCCGGGTCCTCGGTCACGTTCGACCTCCCACAGCTCGGGTTTGGAGCGGTCCAGGTTCTCGCCGACACCCCGAAGGTGCCGACCGTCCAAGTGGATGGAAACAAACTCGTCGTATCGAACGACTCTTCGCTCGACTTCTGGGCCTGGGGGGCCGGCGGGAACAACAAAGTCCCAACCGCGACCGACAACCCGCTTCTCCCCGGTGCGACGAACTCGATCGGACTCCCCAGCAACGCCGGGTTCTTCGGGGGAGTGAATCTCGGTGACCAGTTGGTGCAGGCGCTTCAGATGTGGGATGACGAGCGGTCGTGGCAGCTGTTCTACCCGCTGGGTGAGGCCGTCGGCTACCTCACGACGGAGCAAAATCTGTACTTCTACGGATTCGTGGAGGACTATCCGATCCCCGTCCAGCTCGACGGTGTCTCCCGGACCGTGACCGGGCCGGCCTTGGTCGTGGTGCCGGTCGAAGGCGCAGAGCAGAAGTCCGGCGAGACGAGCGGTCAACTGCTGTCGGCGGGTCAAGGTGGATTCGTCGAGGGCGGCCCTGGATTCTTCTTCGTGTCGGGAACGGAGATGTTCGTTTCCTTCGATCTCCCCAGCGACCTCGCCGAGGATCCCAAATTGCGGTTCCGCAACGATTTCGGGCCGCCTCCCGAGTCGTTTGCCGTGTGGGATTGGGCAAGCGGGGAGTACATCGAGGTGGACATCGGTCAGACGATCGACCGCGGCCGGTTTCTCTCGCCGTTGGGCGAAGTGGTGATGCGAGCCGGGTCTCGTGTCGACGCCGCCGGCGGAGACGAGAATCAGGGGATCTTCGCGCCGGAGATGGTCGGGCTGAGCCCGCACTCTGTGCTTCTCGAATGGACCCGCGCATGATCATTCAGTTCGAAGGCGTCGAGAAGCGCTACGGCCGCACAGTCGCCCTGGATCGGATCGACCTGTCGATCCCGGAGGGGAGTATCACCGGTTTGATCGGGCCGAACGGGGCCGGCAAAACCACGTCGATGTTGATCATGTCCACCCTCCTCGACCGTGATGGCGGGACGGTCGATGTTGCCGGCCACGACCCCCTCACCGACCCGCGCGGCGTGCGACGGATGTTGGGCTATATGCCCGATTTCTTTGGCTTCTACGAGAACCTCAACACCACCGAGTACCTCGACTTCTTTGCGGCGACCCACGGCATCAAGCCTGCCCGCCGACCGGCGGTCATCGCCGACCTCCTCGGGCTCGTCGACCTCGAGGCCAAGGCCGACGCGGACGTGAACGGGCTGTCACGGGGTATGAAGCAGAGATTGTCTCTGGCTCGCGCACTTCTTCACGATCCTCAGATCCTGGTGCTCGACGAGCCTGCGTCGGGGCTGGACCCGCGGGCCCGTGTTCACCTCAGGGAACTGATCTCCGAGCTTGCCCGACTCGGTAAGACGGTGGTCATCAGCAGCCACATCCTCGCCGAGCTGGAAGGCATCTGTTCACACATGGCGATCATCGACGGCGGCCTGGTCCGCGCTCAAGGTCGGCTCGAGGAGATCCGTGAGCTGCTGACCGCGGCCCGACGAGTGTCGGTGAGGATCCCCGACGAGCGCATCGACGAGGCTCAGGATCTGGCCGCCGGAGATCAGGACGTTTCCGAGGTCAGCGTCGAGCGGGGGAGCCTGCGGATGGTGCTGGCCGGTGGTGACGAGGCGAGCGCGAGGCTGCTCGGGCTGATGGTCGGCTCGGGCATCCCGGTCTACGAGTGGCGCACGGAGTCGGCCGGCCTCGAAGAGCTCTTCCTCCAGTTGACGGAGGACCGGCAATGAATCCCGTCCTCGCAAGGGAGGCCAAGGAACGGTTCCGTGGTCGAAGATCGCTCCCGTTCCTGACTCTGTGGGTGTTCTCGATCGGCCTCGTGACCTACGCTCTGTACCTACTCGCGCAGGAAATCGCAGGCAACACCGGACTTGGGAGGCTGGTTGCCACCGGGTATGTCGGCCGGTTCCTGTTCCAGGCAATGGTCCTGCTCCTGTTGACGGCGGTCATCTTCCTGGTGCCGTCGTCGGCCTCGGTGTCCATCGTGAGCGAGCGGGAGCGGCAGACGCTCCACCTGCTTCAGGTGACCCAACTCAGCCCGTTCCAACTGATCATGGGCAAGTTGTCGGCGTCGATCTCCTATCTGGTGATCCTGCTCGTCGCGGCACTGCCGATGGCGGCCGTTCCGTTGATTTTCGGCGGAGCCACGTTCGGCGACGTCTTTGCGGCGCTCTTCATGGTGCTCGTCACGGCGTTCATGCTCGCTTCGGTATCCGTGTGGGTGTCGTCGAGGGCGCGAAGCAGCAGGGGTGCCGTCGCCGGCGCTCTGTCGCTTGCGTTCCTCATCGCATACGGGACGTTTGTGTTCATGGGCCTGGAGATGTTCTGGAACTACTCGCGCAACGACGTCGTCATTTCCCGCGAAGGTGGGGAGATCTTTTCCGTGCTCCCCAACCCCTACTTCGGCGTCGTGGACGCGGTGATCCAGCCGTACGAGTTGCGCCAGGACTTCTTCAGCGCCACACCGTTCGCGCCGTTCGAGATCGTCGTCTTCGGTCGACAGGGGGTGAGTCAGAACGCGGGCGGTTTCGTGGACGGAATTCGGCCGGGAGCGGTCGACCTGGTCGATGGCCGCCAGCTCATCAACCGCTCGCGCCCGCCTCTGTACTGGTACACGATCGCGATCTACGCAGTGATCAGT